>NZ_JBGRUO010000021.1:0-107654 GCF_041537905.1 Ruegeria jejuensis
CTCTTTGGAAAGTAAGGCTGAAGCCGCGCCATCTGCTCATCGGTCAGCCAGAATAGATTGCTCATGTTATACCCCTGAAACTCACGGGCATGAATCACGCAGGCGGGATGACGGCAACAAAATTAATAGGTCCAGAACCTAGAACTTGCCGTTCTCATGCGCCATCTCTGACGGGATCTCGGACAACGTATCCCAATGCTCGACAATCTTGCCATTTTCGATGCGAAACAGGTCAAAAAACGCGGTTGGTGTCTCGCCCAGCACACCCTCGGAGGCAGCGAAAACGAAATTGCCCTCGGCCACGATGATCGGCGTGTCGGTATAGGTCATCACCTGCCCCGCCTCAGCCATTGCCGCCAGCGCAGCACCCAGCCCATCAAGGCCGTTTCCGATCATCGGGTTGTGCTGAATATAGGTCTCGGTCGAGACATAGTCGGTGATCCGCTCGGGCGCAGCACCGTTCAGCACATCGCGCAGGAAGCTTTCGACCAGCGCCTTGTTTTCGGCGGTCTTTTCCAGGTCGGTCACTTCGGTCGCGCCATCCGTCATGGAATTGCCATTCGCAGTCTCAGGGGCCGGTACCGCAGGTTGCAAATTGTCCCAATGCTCGGCCACCTTGCCATCCTCCACCCGGAAGATATCGAACCCCACCAGCGTCTGGGCCCCGAAGGCCTGCGCGTTGTTATAGGTGGTGTGCAGCACCACCAGATCACCCTCGGCAATCACCCGGTGGATAGTCGCGGTCACACCGCTTTCCTGCAGCGCCGGTATGAAACCGATGATCGCCGCAGCCCCGGTGGGAACGGCGGGGTTGTGCTGGATGTAATCCGGCGCCAGCAGCTCTTTGGCGGCCTCGGGGTCGAAGTCGATGAACAGCGCAGACACGGCTTGTAATACGAGGTCCTTGGGGGTCATGGCAGATCTCCGGCATGAGTTGAATTGTATGCCGCATAGAGGTATTAATTTGGAACCAGGTGTCAATTACGCACTAAATCCATACCTGGTATCCTGAAAGGAACCGCGATGCCGCTGACCATTGATACTGAGATGGATGAAAACGGGCAGTGCCCGATCCGCGCGATCCTGACCACCGTGATGGGCAAGTGGAGCTCGCTGATCCTGCTATCGCTGAAAGGCGGGTCCTTGCGGTTTTCCGAGATCAAGCGGGGCGTGGGCGATATCACCCAGCGCGTGCTGACCGAGAACCTGCGCGCGTTGGAGCGTGACGGTTATCTGACCCGCACCGTCATCCCCGGTCCGCCGATCGAGGTGCATTATGAACTGACGGGGCTGGGGGGCGAGTTTGTGCAGCATTACATGCCGCTGGTCCGCTGGGCCACGGACCGGCGCGAGGCGGTTCTGGCCGCGCGCGAGAACTGGGAACAGAAGTAGCGCTCAGAAATCCGGCTTGGCGCGGAACTTCATCGAGATGCCGCCCTCGGGGTTCTTCAGCCGCAGCTCTTCGGAATGCAGCATCAGGCGGTCATGGTCTCGCGCCGGGCCGGTGGCATAAAACGGATCACCCAGAATGGGATGGCCCAACGCCAGCATATGCACCCTGAGCTGATGCGAGCGGCCCGTCTTGGGCATCAACCGCACGCGGGTGGTCTCGCCGTCATGGCGCAGGACGCGCCAGTCGGTCGTGGCGGGTTTGCCGGTCTCGTGGCAGACCATCTGTTTCGGCCGGTTGGGCCAGTCGACGATCAGCGGCAGATCGACCGTGCCGGTCTTGGGTTCCAACACGCCCCAGACCCGCGCCACATAGGTCTTGCGCGTCTGGCGTTTCTCGAATTGCAGCCCCAAATGGCGTTGCGCATGGGGCGTCTGGGCAAAGACCATGACGCCGGACGTATCCCTATCCAGCCGATGCACCAGCAGCGCCTGCGGAAAGGCGGCCTGCACCCGCGTCAGCAGACAATCGGCCAGATGCGCCCCCTTGCCCGGCACCGAGAGCAACCCCGCAGGCTTGTTGACGACGATCAGTTGCGCGTCTTCATGCAGAACATCAAGTGCGGTCTGCGGGGGATCGTAATTCTCGGACATGAGCGCTGCCTATCGCAGCGCTGGGTTTCCCGCAACGTCGTCCTTGCCTGCGCGCATGACATCCGCAAGGCTTGCTGCGGAAAAGAGGAGAGATCATGCACCCAACCATCACCAGACTGCAGGAAATCATCGCAAAAGGCGACGAAACACTGATCGCCGAGATATTGGCCGAGGATGTGCGGTTCCAGCCACCAACCTATTACAAGACCTGGACAGGTCGCGCACCGGTGGCTGCGGTTCTTGGTCATGTCAGTCAGGTGTTCACCGAGTTCCGCTATCGCCGCATCTTGGGGGACGGCAAGGATTGGGCGCTGGAGTTTCAGTGCAAGGTCAGCGACCTAGATGCGGTGGGCGTCGATCTGATCACGTTGAACGACGAAGGCCTCATTCAGGATTTCGAAGTGGTCATGCGTCCCTACAAGACCATCGGCGCGCTGCGCGATGCGATGAATGCGCGGGTGATGACCGATGAACGCTTCCTGCATTTCCGCGAGGCGCTGTCCTGATCGCACCGGACCAGATCCTGCGTCTGCCGCTGCTGCCGTTACTTCTGGCGCAAGGCGTCCTGGTGCGGCGTAAGGCGCAAGTGCTGCCCGAGCCTGTCGGCGCGCGCTCTGGACGCGCTGGCGACGGCCCGTTGCTGCGCGTGCTGATCGCGGGCGACAGTTCGGCAGCCGGGGTGGGTGTCGCCACGCAGGATCATGCGCTGTCCGGTCAGATCGTTGCCAGACTGGCGCGCGACTTCACCGTTGAGTGGCGATTAGAGGCCACGACCGGCCACACAACCCGCGTCACGCTGGGCTGCTTGCAACAGGCTCAGAAACCGGTGGACGTGGCCGTGACCGCGTTGGGTGTCAATGACGTGACGCGCGGGCGCACACGGGCGCAATTTGTGGCGCATCAACGCGCATTGCTGGCGCATCTGACCGGCCCGTTGCAGGCGCGCTGCGTCGTGGTGTCCGGCGTACCGCAGATGGCGCGATTCCCGGCCCTGCCGCAACCGCTCGCATGGGTGCTGGGTCAACAAGCCGCCCGGCTTGACACGGGGCTGCATGCCCTCACGCGGGAGTTTCCGCAAGCGCACCACCTGTCGCATGACCTGCCGGATGACCCATCGCTGGCAGCGACCGACGGGTACCATCCCGGCGCGCGGCTCTATGATCTTTGGGCCGGGCAGATCGTGCAGGTGATCCGCGATCAACTCCGTGCGCGCAGCTGACGGACCAGCGGGATCGAATAGACGATCAGCGCTGCCCAGATCAGGGGAAAGGCGATCATCCGGGCCATATCCATCTGCTCGCCAAAGACCAAAATCGCGGTCAGAAAGATCATCGTCGGCGCGATATATTGCAGGATGCCGATGGTCGAGAGACGCACCAGCTTGGCCCCGTTTGCATAGACCAGCAGCGGCACCGCGGTCACCAGCCCTGCCCCCAGCAACAAGGACGTATCAGTCGAGAGCAGCCCGAAATGACCGGTTCCCGCGGCTCCCAGCCAGGTGACATAAGCCAGTGCCGGGATCAGCAGGATCAGCACCTCCAGCAGAAAGCCCTGATTGGGACCAATCGGCAGGGATTTCTTGAAGAAGGCGTAAAACCCCCAGCTGACCGTCAGACCCAGCGCCGCCCAAGGCAGCTCTCCGGCCTCAAGAATCAGCACCGCCACGCCCAGAGCGGCCAACATCACCGCCGCCCATTGGGTGCGGGTCAGAGGCTCGCGCAGCAGCAGCGATGCCAGCGCGATGCTGAAGAGAGGGTTGATGTAGTAGCCAAGGGCCGCGTCCAGCGCATTGCCGCTGGCAATCGCCCAGACATAGATCGCCCAATTGACCGAGATCAGCGCCGCCGTCAGACAGGCCATGCCCAGCATCCGCGGATTGCCCAGCGCCGCCTTCAGGTCGCGGGTGCGTCCCAGCGCGGCCAAAAGCAGCCCCGCGATCGGCACCGACCAGATGATGCGATGGGCGACGATCTCGGCCGGGGGAATATGCGCCATCAGCTTCATGTAAAGCGGCAGGAACCCCCACAGCACATAGGCGGTGATCGCAAACGCCAGCCCTTTTGGCGTGTCGACGTCGTCGACAGGAGATGCTGTCAATGCCATGGCCGGTCTCCGGATGATACCAGCCGTGTTTAGGGCAGGTCAGCGGTCAAAGGAAACACTCATATCTGTGCGGTTGCACATCACGGATTGTGATGGGTCGGGACATCGCTGAGTGGCATGTCTGGCAGAGCCCCGACCCCGATTATCACACTTTGACCCGTTCCGATTTGGGATCGTACATGGGCTTGAGCGAGGCTTCGGCTTTTACCTTCACACCGCACACATCGATTTCATAGGTCGAGGCCAGCACGTCGGCGGCCTTCTCGCCCTCGCATGGTACGTAGCCCAGACCAACAGCGGCCCCCAGCGTATGGCCGTAATTGCCGGAGCTCAGATAGCCGACATATTCGCCATCACGCAGGATTGGTTCGTTGTGGAACAGGAGCGGCTCGGCATCGGTCAGCTTGAACTGCACCAGCCGGTTTTTGGGGCCGTTCTCCTTGCGCTCGATCACTGCCTGCTTGCCGATGAAGTCGGCAGGCTTGTTGGCCTTGACGGCGAACCCAAGGCCCGCATCAACCACGTGGTCCTCGCAGGTGATGTCATGGCCGAAATGGCGGAAGCCTTTTTCGATTCGAGCACTGTCCATCATGTGCATCCCGCAAAGCTTCAGGTCCATGTCCTGCCCGGCCTGGTGCAGGGTTTCGAACACATGCCCGGCCATGTCGGACGAAACATAGACCTCCCAGCCCAGCTCACCCACATAGGTGACGCGGTGAACACGGGCCAGCCCCATGCCGATCTCGATCTCCTGCGCGGTACCAAACGGGTTCACCTCGTTCGAGAAATCGGCCGGAGAGACCTTTTGCAGCAGTTTCCGGGCGTTCGGACCCATGACCGCCAGCACGCCTTCGCCTGCGGTCACGTCGGTGATGATGACGTTGAAATCGCCCTTGTGGCGCTCCATCCAGGTCTGATCGGCCAATCGCGTGGCGGCCGGGGTGACGACCAGATAGGCCAGTTCGCCGAGGCGAGTGACGGTCACATCCGCCTCGATGCCGCCGGAGCGGTTGAGGAACTGGGTATAGACGATCTTGCCGGTGGGCACCGAATAGTCGCCGCCGCCTACATAGTTCATGAACGCCTCGGCATCCGGCCCCTCGACGCGGATCTTGCCGAAGGAGGACATGTCATACATGCCCACATTCTCGCGGATCGCCCGGTGTTCGGCGGCGGAGTTTTCGAACCAGTTCTGACGTTTCCAGCTATACTGGTACTCCCGCTCCTGCCCGGCATTTGCAAACCAGTTGGCCCGTTCCCAGCCCGCGAGCTCGCCCATGACCGCGCCCTGCTCCAGCAGGTGATGATGGAACGGCGTGCGGCGCACACCGCGCGCGGTGGCTTTCTGGCGATACGGGAAGTGATCGGCATAGAGCAAGCCGAGCGTTTCCTTGGACCGTTCGAACAGGTACTGTTTGTTGCCCTGAAACGGCTGCATCCGGCTGATATCAACATCGCCCAGATCGAATGGTTTCTCGCCCGTATCCATCCATTCCGCTAGTGCCATGCCCGCGCCACCTGCCGACTGGATACCGATCGAGTTGAAGCCTGCCGCGACCCAGACATTGTCCATCTCGGGCGCAAGGCCGAGGTGATAGGCGTCGTCCGGCGTGAAGCTTTCGGGGCCGTTGAAGAAAGTGTGGATACCCGCCTCGGCCAACAGTGGCACGCGTTCCACAGCCTTTTCCAGGATCGGTTCGAAGTGGTCGAAATCTTCCTGAAGCTGGTCGAATTCGAACGACTCAGGAATACCATCCATCGCCCAGGGCTTCGATTCCGGCTCAAAGGCGCCCAGCAGGATCTTACCGGCATCTTCCTTGTAATAGGCGTATTCGTCCGGCACGCGCAGCACCGGCAACTGGGTCATGCCCTCGATATTCTCGGTGACGATATAGAAATGCTCGCACGCATGCAGCGGCACGTTCACGCCCGCCATGCGGCCCACTTCGTGACCCCACATACCGGCGCAGTTCACCACCATGTCGCATTCGATATGGCCCGAGGCGCTGCCATCATCGGACACCCAATCTACGCCGGTGACCCTGCGCCCTGATTTGACGATCTCGGTCACCTTGGTGCGTTCCTTGACCACGGCACCGCGCTGGCGTGCGCCCTTGGCAAGGGCCAGCGCGATATTGGCCGGATCACCCTGCCCGTCCAGCGGCAGGTAAACCGCGCCCTTGACATCGTCGAGGTTGATATGGGGATACAGCTCCTGCACGCGCTCGTTAGAGATTTCTTCGACCTCGACACCAAAGGCGCGCGCCATGGCGGCCTGGCGATAGATCTCTTCCTTGCGTTCTTCGGTGAGCGCGACGGTAATCGAGCCACAGCGCTTGAAGCCGGTGGCCACGCCGGTCTCTTCTTCCAGCGAGCCATAGAGTTCCTGACTGTATTTCGCTAGCTTGGTCATGTTGGCGGTCGCGCGCAGCTGCGCGATCAGACCGGCCGCGTGCCATGTGGTGCCAGAGGTCAGCTGCTTGCGTTCCAGCAGCACAACGTCGCTCCAGCCCTTTTTGGTCAGGTGATAGGCGACCGAACACCCGATCACGCCGCCCCCGATGATGACAACACGCGCCTTGCTGGGAAGATCTGCCATGACTTTACCTCCGATTCTGCCGTTGTGCCTGTCTTGCCACGGATATACGGCGGAAAATCTGCGAAAAGCGTCAGGTCGTGCCGGAAATCAGGGATGATCCGTGCTCCGGCGACGGCGGCGGATCGCAAACGGGGTGACCCCGAAAAAGCTCTTGTAAATGCCTGAAAACCCGTTCGGAAACCCGCAGGCCAGCCCGATCTCGCGGATGCTCATCGTGGTGTTGAGCAGCAGGTTATTGGCCTTGGTCAGGCGCATCTCGCGATAGAACCCGTTGGGGGTCGCACCCAGAAACGTCTTGAACTTGCGCTCAAGCGAGCGGTTTGACAGGCCCAATGTGCCGACAAGCTCGTGGATTGCCACCGGTTCCTCGATATTGGCCTGCATGATCTTGATACATTGATCCAGCTTTTCATCGCCGGTGGTGGTCGACTTGATGCCGGAATAGGGCTGCGGCGAGGCATAGTCACGCACACGTTCATGCAGAAAGATGTCAGATACGGTCATCATCGCTGCGCTAGACATATGCCGCCCGATCAATTCCAGCGTTACATCGATGGTCGATCCCATGCCCGCACAGGTCACCACCTGCCCCACCTGCGAAGCCAGCGCATGGCGGGCGTCAAGCGGCTCCATCCGTTCACGCAGGATGAAGGAGTTTTCCCAATGGGTGGTGTGCTGCCCCGACTGACCGCCAAACTCGCGGATATAGCGCGTCGCCGCTTCGGCCAGCAGGAATACCTGCGCGCCGCGATAGGTATAGTCCTGCACCACGCGCCCCAGCGACAGGTCGGGGTGATCGGGATCGGCATTGCCAATCACGAAGACATAATCCGCATTGGCGTTGCGGTCGGTCTTTTCTGTCTCAATGCGCGCGCCCGCGCGGCACGACACCGGCCCGCCGCGGCGCGACCGGTAGAGCCATGTGAACTGCGCTTTGGGAAAGACCCTGTTGGCGGTTCGGATCACATCCACCACACCAGCGACCTCGGTCAGCACGAACCCATCCGCGACGATCACATCGAAATGGATCACACGTGGCTGTTGGTCCGTTCGACCTGCCATTCCCCGCCGCTCCTAAACAATCTCATGGCCAGCGGCGCGCAGCCTGCGGGCCAGTTCGGCGATATGGTCCGGGCCGACCTCACAACAGCCGCCGACAATCGTAGCGCCCTGCGCGACCCAGCTCATGGCGTGATCGGCGTAAGCGGCGGGATCAAGATCCTGGCGTTGTTCCAGCGCGTCGACCGTAGGCGCATCCTCCAGAAACGCCTCGGCTATCCTCGTGAACCCGTTGGCATAGGCGCCAAAGGGTTTTCCAAATCCCTTGATCCGGTCGAGCGCTGCGGGGATCGCCTCGGGGCGCGAGCAGTTGATCAACAGCGCGTCGGGATCGAAACACGCAACAAGCGGGGCAATGTCTGCAAGGTCCTCGCCCGAGCGCAGGCGGGTGCCGTCCTCATCCTTGACGGTCAGGGCCAGCCAGACCGGCCTGCCGCAGCCCCCCGTGCCCGACAGCGCGCCCTCAGCTTCTAGCAGGGAGGACACAGTTTCGAGCAGAAACAGATCCACATGATCGCGCATCCGCGCCACCAGCTCGCCATATCTCTCTATTGCCAGATCCACGGGCGGATGCAGGTCCGGGCGGTAGGAGGCCAGCAGCGGCCCCAGCACACCCGCGATCCGGCCCGACCCGCTAGCATCGCGCGCCTGCTGCGCCTGGGCAATGGCGGTATCGACCAGATGCAGTAACTCGCCCTCAAGCCCCACACGCTCCAGCCGGTTGCGGTGCAGCGCGTAGCTATTGGTGGAGGCGATCGTGGCCCCGGCGCGGAAGTAGTCCCCATGCACGTCGCCCACGAGATCCGGGTGGTCGATCATCACCTGCGTCGACCAAAGCGGCGTCGCGCGATCGCCACTGCGTTTGACCAGCTCCTGCCCGATCGAGCCATCCAGAAGCGTGATATCCGTCATGAGATCAGCACCAGTTTGCCGGGATGGGTCTTGGCCTGAAACTCCTCCTGCGCGCGCGTGATCTCGCGCAGCGGATAGGTTTTCGAAACCAGGGGTTTGACGTGGCCCGCATTCATCAGCGCCACCAGACGGCCGAACACCTCGGGCGGCTGATGAGTGCAGCCGTGAATGGTAATGTCGCGCAGATAGATTTCGCGCAGATCGGCCTCGACCATCGGGCCCGCGATTGCGCCCGAGACCGCGTAATGCCCCCCCGGTTTGAGCGCGCGGATCAGGTCGGGCCAGGCCGGGCCGCCCACCACGTCGATGACTACATCGAAACTGTCTTTCGGCGGCACGGTAGTCCGGTCAAGCGTGTCGCTGGCGCCCATCTGCAGGACCACGGCGGATTTGACCGGACTGGTCACACCCGTCACCGAGGCCCCGCGCAACGCTGCAAGCTGAACCGCTGCCAGCCCCACACCGCCGGACGCGCCGGTGATCAGAACCCGGTGCCCCGCCGTGACACCGGCTCGGGTCAGCAGATTTTCCGCCGTGCCATAAGCGCAGGGGATGGCGGCGATTTCGATATCAGACAGGGGTGCTGCGGTGACATCATAAAGATCACCCGCCTCGACCAGACAGTATTGCGCAAAGGCCCCGTCGATTTCGGAGCCCAAGGCGATGAACCCCTGCGGATTGCCGGGGCGGGGGCGTGGCAGGTTGATCGGGCAGGTCACCCGCTGACCGGATTCAAAACCGGCATCCGGCCCGACCCGTTCGACTATGCCGCATAGATCCCCGCCCTGAATGCGCGGGAAAGCCAATGCACCGCCCCAACCGCCCGCCTCGACATCCTGATCCACCGCATCGGTGGCGCCGGTGACATCCGAGGAATACCAGCCCACCCGCGTGTTGATATCAGTGTTGTTGACCCCAGCCGCAGCCACCCGAACCAGAACCTGCCCCGGTCCGGGGACCGGAACAGGAATATCCTCGCGCCATTCCAGCGCCTCTGACCCGCCATGGCGGGTCAGATAGACGCCGGACATGGTCGCGGGTGTCGTCATGCGCGCAGTCGCTCGTTTTCGGGATCCCAGAGCGGCGCATCCGTCTGCACGATAGCCTTGCGACGCTCGCCGTAGATTTCCACCTCAAGCTCGGTGCCCGGCGCGGCAAGTTCGGCGCGCACCACGCCCAGCGCAATCGACTTGTTCACGCGGTAGCCATAGTTGCCGGATGTGGTCTCGCCCACCACCTCGTCACCCTTGAAGACGGTCGACATGTAGGGCGCGTCGGCATCGCCCGCCTCGATGACCAGCGTGACAAAGCCCTTTTTCGAACCTTGCTGCTTTTCGGACAACAACGCCGCCTTGCCCGGAAAGCCCTGCGGCTTGTCGAGTTTGACGAACCGGCCCAGGCCTGCCTCCAGCATCGAGTAATCGCTGGACAGATCGCCCTTCCAAGTCCGGTAGCCTTTCTCGATCCGCATGGAATCGAGCGCGTACATGCCGAAGGGCGTCGCACCGGCATCGCGGATGGCAGCATAGACCTCGGCCGCGTTTTGGGTTGCGACATGCACCTCCCAGCCCAGCTCGCCCACGAAGGAAACCCGCGCCAGAATGGCCTCATGCCCGGCAACAATGGCGGATTGTAGGCTGAGCCAGCTCGTGCTCAGGTCGGCATCCGACAGGCTTGCAAACAGATCGCGCGATTTCGGGCCGGTGACCAGCATGGTGGTGTAGTCGCGCGACACATCGGACAACTCCAGCCCCTCGGGCAGGTTGCGCCAAAGCAGTTCGAAATCGTGCCATTGCGCGACCGCTGCGGTCATCAGCGTGAAATCATCTTCGCCATGACGGATGCAGGACATCTCGGTCAGGATGCGGCCGCGATTGTCGGTGAGGTAGATCAGGTTCATCCGACCTACCTTGGGCAACGCGCCGGCTACCGTCCCGCGCAGCCACTCTGCCGCGCCCTCGCCCGCAAGCGTGAAGCGCGAGAAGCCGCACATATCGATGACGCCAACGCCATCGCGCACCGCCTCGACCTCTTCCTTGACGCGGATGGTCCAGGGGCCATCGCGCAGCCAGGTCTCGGTCGCTGCTTCGGAGGTATCGTCGCCCTGTTTGGCAAACCAGTTGGCACGTTCCCAACCATTGTAAGCGCCCATCTGGCCGCCATCGGCGACCAGCCGGTCATGGTTGGGCGACAGTTTCTTATTCCGCGCGGCGGGCCATTCGTGATGCGGGAAATGCATCGCGTATTCGTGGCCATAGGTTTCCAGCGCCTTCTTTAGGCAGAAATCGAAATCCGCGTGCTCGGTATAACGGCGGCTATCGACGGCCCACATGTCCCACTCGGTCTCACCTTCGGTGATCCATTCGGCCATAACCTTGCCCGCGCCGCCTGCCTGCACGATCCCGAAGGTGAAGCTATGCGCCTCGAATGCGTTTTTCACGCCGGGCATCGGACCCATCAGCGGCAAACCATCAGGCGCATAAGGGATCGGGCCATTGATCACACGGCCAACGCCGGATGTGCCCAGAAGCGGCACGCGGCCCATCGCGTCCTCAATATACCACTCCAAACGCTCCAGATCATCCGGGTAAAGCTGGAACGAGAAGTCATGCGGCATCGGGTCTTCGGGCGTGACCCAGTGTGCTTTGCAGTTCCGCTCATAGGGGCCAAGGTTCAACCCATGCTTGTCCTGCCGCAGATAGTAGGAGCTATCGACGTCCCGGATCATCGGAAGTTTCTTTCCGTTTTCCTTGGTCCAGGCCTCGATTTCAGGGATTTCCTCGGTCAGGAAATACTGGTGCGACATGACGGTCAAAGGCACGTCGCGCCCGCCATAAGGCTTGAACCATTCGCCGACGCGCTTGGCGTAATAGCCTGCGCAATTGACGACAAACTCGGTCTTGATGTCGCCCTTGTCGGTATGCACGACCCATTCGTCGCCATCGCGGCTGACACCGGTGGCCGGGCAGAAACGCTGGATGTTGGCACCCAGATCGCGCGCACCTTTGGCCATGGCCTGGGTCAGCTGCGCCGGGTCAATATCGCCATCGAGCGGATCCCAGAGCGCGCCTTCGATGTCGTGAGTTTCCAGGAACGGGTAGTAGTCCTGCAACTGGTGTGGTTCGAGCATTTCCAGCGGCAAGCCCTGATAGCGACCCATACCGGCAACGCGCTCGAACTCCTGCATCCGTTCCTTGCTATGGCCCAGACGCAGCGCACCGGTGACGTGGTAGTTCATCGGATAATCCACGTCTTCGGCAAGCGTGCGATACATCTCCAGCGAATAGCGCTGCATGTTCATCACCGACCACGAGGCCGAGAAGTTCGGACAGTTGCCTGCCGCGTGCCAGGTTGACCCGGCGGTCAACTCGTTCTTTTCCAGCAGGACACAATCGGTCCAGCCCGCTTTCGCGAGATGATAGAGCGTCGAAACGCCCACCGCGCCCCCGCCGATGATGACCACACGTGCCGTTGTCGGAAATTCAGCCATTTTCAAGTTCCCGTTTACTGTGCCCGCTGGGGCAGATCGTCTTTGAGTTCATAATAATCGCCCTTGTCCGCCACAAAGATATGGCGGTTCAGGGTCAGTCCGGTGGGCGTATCGAACGCCCCCATGGAGATCGAGATCGTGTCCTCGTCCGTGTGCTGCCAGAAGAGGAACGACCCGCAATTTCTGCAAAACCCGCGTTTTGCGGTGTCTGAGGCGCGAAACCAGCCAAGCGTCTCATTGCTGGTAAAGCTCAGGTTATCCTGATGGGTCTCGGTCGAGGACCAGTGATGGCCAGACTGCTTGCGGCACTGGCTGCAATGGCAGGCCGAGGGCGGCGCTAGCGCGCCGTCGATGGTGAACGCAACCTGACCACAGAGACAGGACCCCTTGTGCATCGCTCTATCCTCGCGCCGCAGGGGTGCTGCTGGCGCCCAGCAACAGCCCGTAGATGATGAAACAGCCCCCCATAATGCGCCGCACCCAGATGTTGAAGACCGCCCCCAATGCCGCCCGGCCCATGATCGCGCCCAACAAGGTGAAGCCGGTATAGCTGAGCGTGGTGATGATCAGCGCGGTGGGCATGATCACCCCCATCTGCTGCCAGATCGGCACATCCGGCTGCACGAACTGGGAAAACGCAGCGAGATAGCCCGCAACGCTTTTGGGGTTGATCGTGGCGATGGCCAGCGCGTGCAGATAGATGTGGCGCGCGGGCCGTTCTGTGGCGGGCACCGGCCTTGAGGCGTTCATCCAGCCGCGAATGCCCAGATAGATCAGGAACCCGGCACCGATCAGTTTGGCAATGAAGAAGCCGGTGGGCGATGCGGCGATCAGCGCGGTAACGCCCAGCGCCGACAGAATCAGGAAGGCGCTGGCCTGCGTCAGGATCGCCAACACGCCGATCATGGCCTTGGCAAAAGGCAGGCTCATCCCGTTCGAAATGCAATTGACCGCATTTGGCCCCGGCGTGGTGACAAACACCAACCAGAACAGCGCGAATATGGTCCAGGCCTCGATGCTCATCAATACACCGGCGGGGCGATGACCCAGACGGCCACGGCGGGAACGTCATAGGGGTTGGCCCAGTGATAGACTTCCTGCTTGATGCGAAAGCTGTCTCCGGGACCGACAGTGAAGTGACGCGCGCCGATGGTCAGATCAAGCTGCCCGGACACCATATAACCGACCTCCTGCGTCGGACGATCAGCCGGGGTCTGCATGCGCGAGCGTGGCTGAAAGGTGGAATGCACCATCTCGAAATCATCACTCAGGTCGGGGGAGAGCAGCTCTTCGATCAGCCCCTCTTCGCCCGAGCCCATCGGGCGGCGCGCTCCGGCGCGCACCACATAACCCTGCTCTTCGGCGGGAGCCGCGGAATGGGCAAACAGCATCGACATCGGCACACCCAGACATTCCGATATCTGACGCAGGTCCGAGATGGTCGGCTCGGACATATCACGTTCAACCTGGCTGAGCCAGCCGACCGAGCGGTCGAGCTTGGTGGCAATGTCGGACAGTGTCAGACCGCGGGCCTTGCGCAAGGCGCGGATATCGACCCCCAATGTCGCTCGCTGCGGGGCCTGATCGTTCACATGTCCCTCCGTCAACCTCGTGAAATTTTCGCTCCGTTTTTCATGTAGCGCTGATTCCATGAAATTTCCAAGCGTTTTTTCATTGCGCTTGGATTTTCTCTGGCGGTATCACCCGGGGCATGTGGAATGTGGTGTTTTTCCTGTGGGCCATAAACGGTCTGACAATCGCGCTGTTTGGCTGGGACAAGCTCTGTGCCCGGCGCAAGCGCCTGCGCGTACCCGAGCGCAGATTGCTCTGGTGCGCGGCCCTGGGCGGCAGCCCGGCGGCCTTGCTGAGCCGCTGGATTTTCCGCCACAAAACCCGCAAACAACCGTTTTCGCGCTGGCTGTGGGGGATCGCCCTAGTGCAAGCAGGGCTGGTCGGGCTCGCCGCATCCAACGGGCTCATATGATCCGCGGCTAAACCGACAGAACCCGGCCCGGCTGCGCGAACCACCAGCGTGCGATCAGCAAGCAAAGCCCAACTGCCATGACCCAGTAGGCATTTTCAGGATGGCTCGCAAAAAGCGCTTCATTCAACCGGCGGCCCGGCATGAGCGTCAAGAGCCCCGCAAAACCGATCCCCCACCAATAGACGCCCTGCATGGTGGCCTTGTGCTCGGCCATGCGGGCGGCACGCGCATCGACGAGACCGGAAATCAGGCCCTGTAGAACAAAGATGGAGATCAGGTGAATGGGTCCAAACGAGCCAATGATCCTCCAACCGGAAATGAAGAACGAGGACAGCGCCATCACCGCCATCGCGGCGACCCAGACATAGCCGAGTGATTTATGCAGCAGATCGCGCCTCTTGCGATAGATCACAAGCGGGCCCAGCACTGTAGCCGGGATCGCTGCAAAGACGTGGATCTGGATCGCAGGCGGGGCATTCAGGATCGGGTCGAGTGTCACCTCTGGGCCTTTCGCGCTGTTGGAAACGCGACTACTCTGATCGGCACCAAGGCATATGCGACAAGGTCAGATGCGCCAGATACGAGACAATTGCGCCAGTCCCACCCGCGTGGCATTCGCGCTGCGCGAGTTGCAGCAGCATTTAAGGCACCCCACCACGGCAACAATCCTGTGCGCCGTTGCGCTTGTTCTGACGATCATTGACGCGTTTGGCCTGAAGGATGAGACGACCCTCGCGCCCCATCTGATCTACATGCTGGTGATGGTCTGGGTGACCTACGCGATCGGCTTTCTTGTGGCACAGACATTTGGCGCCTGGCTGTCGAGCACCCGATTGAGCGGCCTTGTGGGTTGGCTGGTGCAGGGCGCGGTAGCTGGGGTTTTGATACTGGCCGCGGTGTTGGGGTTGAACCTGCTGGCGTTTGGACCGGTCCCGCCTGCCGACATGGTGTCCTTTGCGCCGAGCGTCATTGGCGCAACGATGGTCATTACCGTGACATTGCAGCGCATCCACGATATCGGCGTTGAGCCGGACCAGAACCCCGCGATCCTTGAACGCCTGCCCTTCGCCAAGCGCGGCCGCTTGCTGTCCCTGTCGGCCGAAGATCACTACACCAATGTGCGCACCGACAAGGGCGAGGAGTTGATCCTGATGCGCTTTTCGGACGCGATGAAGGAGACCGCCCCGATCGAGGGCTATCAGGTCCACCGCTCGCATTGGGTGTCCCGATCCGGCATCAAGGACGCACGCCGCAGCAAGGATCGGGCAATCGTCACGCTGACCGACGGCACAGAGATACCTCTTAGTCGCAGATACCTGCCCACACTGCAAAAGGTGGGGCTGCTGCCAGCACCCCGTGCCTAATTGCGCACAGATACAAGGTGTTAACGGGCAAAGACCCCGGACAGGATGCGCGACAGGGCCTCTGCATCTGTTTCGGTGAAAGCGTCAGGCTGATCACTGTCGATATCGAACACCGCGATGATCTCGCCCGCCTTGTCGCGCACCGGCAAGACAAGTTCCGACTGCGTGGAGCTGGCACAGGCGATGTGGCCTTCAAACGCATTCACATCGGCGACAAGCTGCACCTCGCCGGTGCGCGCCGCCGCTCCGCAGACGCCGCGCGCAAAGGGAATGACAAGACAGCCATGGCCGCCCTGATAGGGGCCGATCTTGAGCAGCTCGGGCTCGGTCACACGGTAGAAGCCAGTCCAGTCGAACCGGTCATCGGAATGATGCACCTCGCAGGCGATTGTGGCCATCAGCGCGACCGTATCGTTTTCACCCTCTGTCAGCGAGGTGATGGTCTGGGCCAAGGTTGCATAGTCAACGCGCATGATCTGATATCCCTTGCTGGGCCGCGGTCACCCTTTCAGAACGCGCCGCAGCCAATCGGCGGTTTTGTCCACCGCGTCGTTGCCCTGTGGGATCACCTTGGTCAAGGACATAAAAGCGTGGATCTGGCCGGGATAGTTCAACAACTCGGCCTTGACGCCGCTTTCGGTCAGTTTGGCCGCATAGATCTGCGCGTCGTCCCACAGCGGATCATGTCCACCTGCGATGATCAGCGCCTCGGGCTGGCGGGCAAACGTATCCGAGAACATCGGCGAGGCACGCGGGTCCCGCCGGTCCTGTTCCTCGGGCAGGTAGAGCTTGATATACCAATCGATCCGCGTGGCAGACAGCAACGGCTGGTCCCGCAGGTCCCGCGCCGACGGCGTTTCCAGCCGCGCATCCAGGCCGGGATAGATCAGCAATTGCGCTCGGGGAGGTTGAATCCCAGCCGTGACGAGATCGTGCATCAGGCAAGCGGTCAGGTTGCCACCGGCGCTGTCGCCGCCAACCACAAGCTGCTCGGGCGCGACGCTGAGATCCGTTTCGCCGGAAATCAGCGCGCGGTAGGCGGCCAGAACATCGTCAGGGGCGGCCGGAAAGCGATCTTCCGGCGCCAGACGGTAGTCATACGAGATCACGCGCAGCCCGGCTTGCAAGGCCAAAGCCCCGCACAGCCCGTCATGGGTCTCGATGCTGCCCTGTATCCAGCCACCGCCATGCAGGAAGAGCAGCGTTGGCTGCGCACCCAGCATATCACCACCCTCGGGAACATAGACCCGTGCAGGCTGGTCGCCCATAGCCCCCGGCAGCTGAATGTCGGATGTCGCAACACCGTCGGGGCAGGGTTTGCCAAGCTTTTCGGCCATTGCCGCAAGCTGGCGGCGGCCTTCCTCGACAGGTGGCAGCTCATCGGGGTCGCGCATCAGCGCCACCAGATCGCTCACAGCCTGCGCCTTGGCGTCGATCACCCGGCCCGCAACCGTCGTGCGCCGCCCGGTATAGAGCAGCGCCACGAGTGGTTCGGGCATCAGCAGCTTGATGAACCCGAACAAGATTCTCGCCTTTCGCATGTCACAAAGCCTCCCTGCCTCGGCGGCAGGCTGCGCCGATCACATGGCAAGCGACAAGCGCTTACGCAGCGTCACGGGCTGTCCCGGTCTAAAGACGCTCTATCGCGATGGCAGTCCCCTCGCCGCCGCCGATGCAAATCGCAGCGACACCGCGTTTGAGATCGCGTTTCTCCAGCGCGTTGAGAAGCGTCACCATGATTCGCGCGCCCGAGGCACCGATGGGATGACCCAGGGCGCAGGCCCCGCCGTTCACGTTCACCTTGTCGCGCGGCAGCCCCATGTCATGCATGAAGGCCATGGGCACCACGGCAAAGGCCTCGTTTACCTCCCACAGATCAACGTCATCCGTGCTCCATCCCAGACGGTCGAGCAATTTCTGCGCCGCGGGCACCGGGGCGGTGGTAAACCAGCCCGGAGCCTGCGCGTGGCTCGCATGACCCAAAATGCGCGCGCGCGGCTTTAGACCCTGTGCGGCGGCGGCCTCGGCAGATGTCAGCACCAGCGCGGCCGCCCCGTCCGAGATCGAAGAGGCATTTGCCGCCGTCACCGTCCCTTCGGGACGAAAGGCCGGTTTGAGGGTCGGGATATTGTCGGGGCGTGCGGTTTTGGGCTGTTCGTCATCCGCAATCAGGGCCTCACCCTTGCGGGTCTTGACCGACACCGCTGCGATTTCCCCATCAAACGCCCCGCTTTCCTGCGCCGACCGGGCGTTGGACAGCGATTGCAGCGCATACTCGTCCTGCGCTTCGCGGGTGAACTGGTATTTCTCGGCACAATCCTCGGCAAATGTACCCATCAACCGGCCCTTGTCATAAGCGTCTTCGAGCCCGTCGAGGAACATGTGGTCAATCACCTGACCGTGGCCGATCCGCGCGCCGCCCCGCATCTTGGGCAGCAGGTAAGGCGCATTGGTCATGCTCTCCATCCCGCCCGCAATCATCGTATCCGCATGACCCAGCGCGATCTGGTCATACGCCATCATCGCCGCCTTCATGCCCGAGCCGCACATCTTGTTGAGCGTGGTGGCGGGCACCTCATCGCCCAGCCCGGCGGCAAAGCCTGCCTGTCGTGCCGGGGCCTGCCCCAACCCAGCAGGCAGAACGCAGCCCATCAGCACCTCATCGACCGAGGTCAGACCGGCACCTTCAAGTGCGGCGCGGATGGCGACACCGCCCAGAGCGGGCGCGCTCACCGGTTCCAACGCCCCCTGAAATCCACCCATCGGCGTCCGGGCCGCACCTGCGATCACCACCTCTTTCATGAACATCCTCCCAATTTGTCGTCACTTGAATACCGAATGGTAAGATTTGCCGTCTAGCGTATTTCTACCTATCGCACTCAAAATGGGGGAAATTCGGATATGAGCCTGAGCAGCACGGTGGCCGGTGATGCGCGCATCATCACGGTCAGCGTCGACCGGATCGATGCCGCCATGGCGATCCAGTTCAAGGAAGATATGCGCACCCAGACCGCGGACGCCACCGGGCGTGTCATTCTGGACCTGTCAGAGGTCGAGTTCATCGATTCCAGCGGGCTCGGCGCGATTGTAGCGTCGATGAAACAGCTTGGCGAAGGGTGCCAGCTGGATCTGGCCGGGCTGACCCCGATTGTCGAAAAGGTCTTTCGCCTGACCCGGATGGATACGATCTTCAACCTGTTCCCCACCCTCGACGCGGCGCTGTCGGCGGAAACACTGTGAGACAAGCAGGTGGATCTGGACCGCGCCTCTGACCGATTGCGCCTGAGCGTGATCGCCACACCGCTGGCCGCGCGCCAGGCGGTGAAGGATATCTGCAACCATATCGCGAAACCGGGCTCAGCCCCTGCGCGGATGGCAGATATCCGTATCGCGCTCAGCGAAGCGCTCAACAACATCGTCGAACATGCCTATAGCCCCCGCGCGCCCGGTCGCATCCGTGTTTGCGTTGCCGCGACACCTGAGGTGGTTGAGATCGAGCTGTCCGACTTCGGCGCGCCGTTACCGCTGCGCAACCTGTCGGACCGCACCCTGCCCCCGCCTGAGCCCCATGACCTGCCCGAGGGTGGGTTCGGATGGCATCTGATCCGGACGCTTGCGGATCAGATCGCCTATGAAAGACGAGCTGGCTGCAACCATCTGAGCCTGCGTTTCGACCTGCCGGAACACAACGCCAGCGTGTCACAATAAAGTCCCATTCATTCCGTAGTCCCGCCGCAAACACAGGCGATACAATTCCTGTAGCTGCATAAAGCTTCCCTCGGCGCAGCGTGTAACAGCCCCCACCCTGAACGCGGCGCCGAGGAACACCCTCCCCCAAAAAAGCTCCGACGACAAACTCCCAGCGCCAATTGCACTGCCGATCCCGTTTTCAGATGACTCGCGCCACTATGTCCTTTTTGCAGGTGGGAGATGCCCGTCGCTGGGGACGCACAATCAGGCTTAATCATTGCAATGAAACGCCACTTGGGTAGCATCCCTCCAGTGAAGCGGAGATCGCGCCAGTTCTCGGCGCAAAACATACCGCCCGCACAGGGAGACTGATTCATGACAAAAGTCACAACGGCCATTGCCGTGGCGACAAGCATGCTTGTGCTTGCCGCGACATCTGTATCTGCGGAGAAACTGACCATCGGACTGGCCTCTGAGCCGACCGCGATGGACCCGCATTTCCACAATCTCGGACCCAACAACGCCATCGCCTTTCACATCTTCGACCGGCTCGTCGCGCAGGATGAGAAACAGGCTCTGACACCCGGCCTGGCGGTATCGTGGGAGCCGATCGACGACCTGACATGGGAATTCAAGCTGCGCGAGGGCGTGACATTCCATGATGGCAGCCCGTTCAACGCCGATGACGTGCTCTGCACCATCACCCGCGCGCCGGATGTGCCGAACTCACCCTCCAGCTTCGGCGCCTACCTCAAGGGCAAAACCGCCGAAAAGATCGACGACTATACCGTCCATATCAAGACGGCCGAGCCCTACCCGCTGATGGCCAATGATATCTCGACGATCCCGATCATTTCAGACGGCGCCGGGTGCAACGCCAGCACGGAGGATTTTAACGCAGGCACCGCAGCCGTGGGCACCGGTCCGTTCAAATTTGGGGACTACAAGCCCGGCGAGAGCATCACCATGATGCGCAATGATGACTATTGGGGCGATGCGCCAGCCTGGACCGAAGTGGAATTCCGCCCGATCAAATCCGGCCCCAGCCGGGTTGCAGCCCTGCTGGCGGGCGATGTTGACATGATTGCGGGTGTTCCGACCACCGACATCGCCACGCTTGAGGCCAATGAGGACATCCAGCTCAGCCAGGGCGTGTCGAACCGAGTGATCTATCTGCATCTGGATCAGTTCCGCGAGAATTCGCCTTTCGTGAAAGGCACTGACGGGGGCGAGATCAAGAACCCGCTGATGGACCCGAAGGTGCGCACCGCCATCTCCAAGGCGATTAATCGCGATGCCATCGTGGATCGGGTGATGGAAGGGGTCGCGCTGCCCGCCGGGCAATTGCTGCCAGACGGCTTCTTCGGCGTGTCCGAAAATCTTGAACCGGTGGCCTATGACCCCGAAGGCGCCAAGGCACTGCTGGCCGAGGCAGGCTATCCGGACGGCTTCCAGCTGACCATTCATGGCCCCAACGATCGCTATATCAACGACGCCAAGATCGCCGAAGCCATCGGCCAGATGCTGACGCGGGTAGGGATCAAGACCTCGGTCGAGACCATGCCCCGTTCGGTCTATTTCGGGCGCGCCTCGAAAGGCAGCCCCGAAGGCCTGCCGGAATTCAGCTTCATCCTGGTTGGCTGGGGTGCAGGCTCGGGCGAGGCGTCATCGCCGCTGAAATCGCTGATCCATACCTATGACAAGGACAGAGGGTTCGGTTCATCCAATCGTGGCCGCCATTCCAACGCAGAGATCGACGCCATGATCGAAGAGGCACTGCGCACGGTGGACGATGCCAAGCGGCAGGAACTGCTGGCCAAGGCCACCGAGATGGCGATCGAGAATGCCGCGATCATTCCGACCCATTTCCAGGTCAACACCTGGGCGGCCAAGAAGGGGCTGGAATACATCCCTCGCACCGATGAATACACCTTCGCCACCGGCGTGGTGAAACAGTAAGCGATTGCGTCGGGCCACAAGGCGTGGCCCGACCCTTTGACCGGCAAGGCGGGCTCTCATGACAGTTTTCATCATAAGGCGGCTGATGCAGGCCCTTCTTGTGGTGTTCCTGATGTCGGTGATCGTGTTCTTCGGCGTCAATGTCATTGGCGATCCGGTGCATATGCTGGTCAGCCCCGACGCCGATCAGGCCGATATCGAGGCGACCATCCGCCGCCTTGGCCTGGATCGACCCATCTGGGAGCAATATCTGCTGTTCGTCAGCGGCGCTGCGCAGGGCAATCTGGGCAATTCCTTCATCTTCGGGGAACCGGCGTTGAAACTGATCCTGCATCATATGCCCGCGACGTTGGAGCTTGCCTTCAGCGCGCTGTTTCTGGCGGTGGCGGTGGGTGTGCCACTGGGCCTTTATGCCGGGCTCTATCCCGACAGCCCTCTGTCCAAGGGCATCATGGCAGGGTCGATCCTGGGCTTTTCTCTGCCCACCTTCTGGGTCGGGTTGATGCTGATCATGCTGTTTGCGGTCGAACTGGGCTGGCTGCCCTCGACCGGGCGCGGTGATACCGGGCATATCCTTGGCATCGAAACCAGCCTCGCGACGCGGGACGGGCTGTCGCACGTGCTGCTGCCCGCGATGAACCTGGCGCTCTTGAAAATCTCGCTGGCGATCCGGCTGACCCGCGCCGGTGTGCGCGAGGCGATGGGGCAGGATTACGTGAAATACGCCCGCGCCAAGGGGCTCTCGACCCGGCGCATCGTCTTCGTACACGTGCTCAAGAACATCATGATCCCGGTGGTCACGGTGATGGGGCTGGAGTTCGGCAGCCTGATTGGCTTTTCCGTGGTGACCGAGTCGATCTTTGCCTGGCCGGGGATGGGCAAGCTGCTGATCGACGCGATCCTGCAACTCGACCGGCCTGTTGTGGTGGCCTATCTGATGATCATCGTGCTGTTCTTTGTCCTCATCAACCTGATCGTGGACATCCTCTATTCCATCCTCGACCCGAGGGTGCGCCTGCGGGATCAGGGCGCATGAGTGACATGATCGCGCCCGAGACCGCGACCCCGGTCGCAAAGGTCGAAACCCCCTTTCGCCGCTTCGCCTCTGAGTTTTTTGAAAGCCGCATCGCGACTGTGGCGCTTTGTCTGCTGGGGCTGATCATCTTGCTGGCCGTTCTGGCCCCCTGGATCACGCCACAGAACCCCTATGATCTGGCGCAGGTCGATGTGCTGGACGGGCGGCTGCCGCCCGGGTCTGAGGCGTTTGCCGGATACACAATGTGGCTGGGCTCGGACGGATCGGGGCGCGATCTCTATTCCGCGATCCTTTACGGGCTGCGCATCTCGCTGTCGGTCGGTGTCGCCTCGGGCATCATCGCGCTGGCGATCGGCATGGCGATCGGGTTGTTGGCGGCTTACGCAGGCGGGCGCACAGAAAACATCATCATGCGGGTGGTCGATCTTCAACTGTCCTTTCCGGCGGCGCTTGTCGCGCTGATGCTGGTGGCCATCCTGGGCAAGGGGATCGACAAGATCATCCTGGCGCTGGTGGTGGCGCAATGGGCCTATTATGCCCGTACCGTGCGCGGCACCGCTCTGGTCGAGCGCAACAAGGAATATGTCGAGGCCGCGCAATGTCTTGGCCTGTCGCGCCTGCGCGTCGTGTTTCGCCATATCCTGCCCAATTGCCTTGCACCGCTGATCGTGGTGGGCACCGTACAGACCGCACATGCCATCTCGCTTGAGGCGACGCTGTCCTTCTTGGGTGTTGGCCTGCCCCAGACCGAACCGTCACTGGGTGTGCTGATCGCCAACGGGTTCGAATACATGCTGTCAGGGCGCTACTGGATTTCGGTCTTTCCCGGTCTGGCGCTGCTGTTCACGGTGGTATCGATCAACCTTGTTGGCGACCAGCTGCGTGATGTGCTGAACCCGAGGCTGAAGAAATGAGCGACGTGCTGCAGGTCAGCGCGCTGCGCACCCATTTCTTTACCCATGCCGGAGTGGTGAAGGCCGTCGATGGGATCGATTTCACCGTGCGCAAGGGCGAAGTGATGGGTCTGGTGGGCGAATCCGGGTCGGGCAAGTCGATCACCGGGTTTTCGATCCTTGGCCTGATTGATCCACCGGGGCGCATTGTCGAAGGCTCGATCCGCTTCAACGGGGCCGAGATCGCCAATGCGCCAGAGCCGGAGTTGCAGAAACTGCGCGGCAACCGGATCGCGATGATCTTTCAGGACCCGATGATGACGCTGAATCCGGTGCTGCGCATCGACACCCAGATGATCGAGGCGATCCTCGCGCATGAGGACATCCCCCGCCAGACCGCCTGGGAGCGCAGCCGCGATGCGCTTGGCCTTGTTGGCATCCCCTCACCCGAGGAACGGCTGCGCGCCTATCCGCATCAATTGTCGGGTGGGATGCGGCAGCGGGTGGCCATTGCCACCGCCTTTCTCAACCGTCCCGACCTGATCATCGCCGATGAGCCGACCACCGCGCTGGATGTCACCATTCAGGCCCAGATTATTCACGAGGCGCAGAAGCTGACCCGCCAGACCGGCACCGCGATGATCTGGATCACCCATGATCTGGCCGTGGTTGCGGGGCTCGCCGACCATATATCGGTCATGTATGCCGGGCGGATCGTCGAACAGGGCGCAACCGATGACGTGATCGATCGACCGCTGCACCCTTATACGGTCGGCCTGCTGGGCTCGGTGCCCTCGGCCAACAAACGCGGCCAGCGGCTGTATCAGATCGAAGGGATGACGCCAAACATGCTGGCGATGCCAACAGGCTGCGCCTTTGCCCCCCGCTGCCGCGCCGCGACGCCGGCATGTGATACCGCGCCGCCGATCACCGATATCGACGGACGGCAGTTGCGCTGTCATCACCCGCAGATCGCGGGGGTCGCATCGTGACCGCGCCGCTGCTTGAAATCCGGGGTGTGTCGAAACGGTTCACCAAACGGCTGGACGTGGCGGGTAAGATCGCCCAGCGCCTCGGCTCGAAAATCAGGGAAGAGACCGTACATGCGGTCGATGCCGTCGATCTCTCCATCGCGCCGGGCGAGGTGCTGGGGCTGGTGGGGGAATCGGGCTGTGGCAAGTCCACGTTGGGCCGTGTGGTGGCCGGGATACATGGGGCGAGCGATGGTCAGGTGCTTTATGATGGCAAGGATATCGCCACGCTGACAGGGGCCGAGAAGCGTGCCGCCACGCTGGCGATCCAGATGATCTTTCAAGACCCTTTCGCCAGCCTGAACCCCAGGATGCGGGTCGAGGACATCATCGGTGAGGCACCCCGGGTGCATGGATTGGTCTCGGCGTCGGGCGCGTCGAGTTACGTGGATGAGGTCATGAGCAAGGTCGGGCTGGATCCGTCGCTCAAACGCCGTTACCCGCATCAGTTTTCGGGTGGGCAACGGCAACGGATCGGCATTGCCCGTGCACTGGCAGTGAAACCGAAATTTCTGGTCTGTGACGAGGCCATCGCCGCGCTTGATGTCTCGATCCAGGCGCAAGTCATCAACTTGTTCATGGACCTGCGCCAAGAACTGGGCCTGACCTATCTGTTCATCAGCCACGATCTGAGCGTGGTCGAGCATATCGCCGACCGGGTCGCGATCATGTATCTGGGCCGCATCGTCGAAAGCGCGCCCACCGAAGAGCTGTTCGCCGATCCCAAACACCCCTACACCAAGGCTCTGCTGGCCGAGGCCCCGCGTCTGGATCAGCGCAAGCGCGATTTCGCACCGATCGAAGGCGAGATCCCCTCGCCCCTCGACCCGCCGCCCGGATGCCATTTCAATCCGCGCTGTCCGCTGGTCCGCACCGATTGTCGCGCGGCACGCCCGATGCTGGAAACCATCTCGCCCACCCGCGCGGTGGCCTGTCACCACTGGACCGAGACCTGAGGCCTCAGACGAAGCGGTTGACGTAGTTTTCCAGTATCTCCTGCCGGCCAGAGCGGGGTGCGGGGTTGATCCCTTCGGCCAGCACTCTTTCGGTAATACTGCCCAGATCGCTGTCCAGCATGGCCTGCGCCCCCGGCTCTGACCATCCCGCATAGCGCTCGGCCAACGCCTGTTCCAACCCGCCATCTTCGACCATTGCAGCGGCAGCTTTCAAACCGCGCGCGCAGATATCCATGCCGCCGACATGGGCCGCGATCAGGTCCTGCGGGTCCAGCGACTGGCGGCGCAGCTTGGCATCGAAATTGGTACCGCCCGTGTCAAAGCCACCTGCCTTCAGGATGTGGTAATAGGCCAGCGCCACTTCGGGCGTGTTGTTGGGGAACTGATCGGTGTCCCAGCCGGACTGGTAGTCGTTACGGTTCATGTCGATGGAGCCCAGCATCCCTTCGGCCGCCGCAACCGCGATCTCATGTTCGAAACTGTGACCGGCAAGGATCGCGTGACCCTGTTCGAGGTTCAGTTTCACCTCATCCTCCAGCCCGTATTTGCGCAGGAAGCCGATGCAGGTGGCCGCGTCGTAGTCATATTGATGCTTTGACGGCTCTTGCGGCTTCGGCTCGACCAGAATCGCGCCCTTGAACCCGATCTTGTGCTTGTAATCGACCACCATGTTGAGGAAGCGGCCCATATGGTCCAGTTCCTGGCTCAGGTCGGTATTGAGCAGGGTCTCATACCCCTCGCGCCCGCCCCAGAGTACGTAGTTCTGCCCGCCCAGCTTTTTGGTGGCATCCATGCAGCTTTTGACCGTGGCCGCGGCAAAGGCAAAAACCTCCGGGTCCGGGTTGGTCGAGGCTCCCGACATCCAGCGACGGTGACTGAACATGTTGGCGGTGCCCCAGAGCAGGCCGGTTTTGCTGCCCTCCATCTTTGCGCCGATATAGTCGGTGATCTCGTCCAGAGTGACGAGGTTGTCGGCGAAATTACCCTGCTCGGGCCGGATATCGGCATCATGCCAGCAGAAATACGGCGCGCCCAGAAGATCGAACATCTCGAAGGCCACATCCGCCTTCAGCTTCGCCCGCCCCAAATCGTCCTGCGGATGCCAGGGCCGGATGAAGGTCTGGCCGCCGAAAGGATCGCCACCCTCCCACGCGAAACTGTGCCAATAGGCAACGGCAAAGCGCAGCTGATCTTCCATCCGCTTGCCCATGACGATCTCGTCGGGGTTGTAGTAGCGGAAGGCCAGCGGATTGGTGCTGCCCTCGCCGTCATAGCTGACCTTTTCGATGC
The DNA here is from genome assembly GCF_041537905.1 of Ruegeria jejuensis. Lineage (NCBI taxonomy): Bacteria > Pseudomonadati > Pseudomonadota > Alphaproteobacteria > Rhodobacterales > Roseobacteraceae > Ruegeria > Ruegeria jejuensis. The sequence goes on from NZ_JBGRUO010000021.1 coordinate 26,410, forward strand.
CGTCGAAGAATCCGGTACTCATCCCGTGGTTCCTTTTTGTTAGTATGGGAAGAGGCTCAAGCCGCCTCTTCCCCCGGTTTCTTACCAAGGATGATCATCGACAGCAGATCGTCATCGGTGACATCGTCGATCTCGACCGTGCCGACCAATTCGCCATTCTTCATGACGCTGGCCCGGTCGCACAACTCCATCACCGCATGCACATCATGGTCGATCAGGAAGATGCCGATCCCGTCCGCCTTCAGCTGCTGGATCAGCTCCGCGACCATCTGGGTCTCATGCGGGCCAAGCGCTGCCGTGGGCTCGTCCATGATCAGGACCTTGGCGTTGAAATAGACCGCACGTGCAATGGCAACCGACTGACGCTGGCCACCTGACAGGGCCGAGACCGGCTCGTTGAACTTCTGGAAGTTCGGATTGAGCCGACCCATGATCTTGCGGCATTCGGCCTCCATCGCCGAATCGTCCACCAGACCAAGTGGCGTCACCAGCTCGCGCCCCAGAAACAGGTTCGAGGCCGCGTCCAGATTGTCCGCCAGCGCCAGCGTCTGATAGATCGTCTCGATGTTCAGCGCACGGGCATCGCGGGGGTTCTGGATGTCGACCGTCTGGCCGTTCACCCGGATCTCGCCTGTTTCCTTCTGATAGGCGCCTGAGAGCATCTTGATCAGGGTCGATTTCCCGGCGCCGTTATGGCCCAGCAGACCGACAACTTCGCCCGGATAAAGATCGACGCTGACATGATCGACCGCCTTGATGCCCCCGAAAGAGATCGAGACATCGTCCATTTCGACAAGCGGCGTTTCGCCCGCGGCGCGTTTTGGATTGCGTGTCATCACTTGGCCCCCACTCTTTTGCGGTAGATGATGTCGATCAGCACCGCCAGAACCAGCACCGTGCCAACCACTATGTTCTGGAATGGCGCATCGACGCCAACCATGGCCATGCCCGATTGCAGCGCCTGCATGATCAGGGCGCCAAGAATCGCGCCATAGATGGTGCCGAAGCCGCCCGACAGTGCGGTGCCGCCGATTACCGCGGCTGCGATCACGCGCAGCTCGTCCAGCGTGCCGATATCGTTGGAGTGATTGGACAGACGCGCCGAGGCAATCACCGCCGAGAGCGCACAAAGGAAGCCCATCAGCGCAAAAATCTTGACCGTCAGACGCCGCGTGTTGATGCCCGACAGTTCTGCCGCGTCCGGGTTACCTCCGGTGGCGAAGATATAGCGGCCAAAGCGGGTCCGGCGTGCAATGATCGTCATCACAACCGCAACCGTGATCAGGATCAGGACCGAGACCGGCAGGCCATAACCCACTTCCAGCCCTTCGGGCATGGTCTCACCCCGCGCCTCAAACATCCGTTCCAGACGGCGTTTGGGGATGTGATAGGAATTCAGGATCCAGATGAAACCAAAGATGGCCCCGGCGGTAATGGCGCACAGCGTTGCTTCGGCCCAGGCCGGTTTGACCGGGAAACCATGTCCTGCCTTGGCACGGCGCGCGCCCCAAAGGCCCCAGATCGCCAGCGCCGCTGCCAATGCAGCCAACAGCCAGCTTGTCGTTTCGCCCAACGTGCCGTTGGTGCCGCCAAAGACCAGGAAGGTGCTGTCGAGCGGGCCTATCGTTTGCCCATCGGTCAGATACCAGGCCACGTTGCGCCAGACCAGGAAGCCGCCCAAGGTCACGATGAAGGCCGGGATACTCAGATAGCCCACCATCCAGCCCTGAAAAGCGCCGATCAGCGTGCCTGCGGTCAACCCGACCAGCAAGGTGATCAGCCAGATTGCCGGATTGCCCAGCCCCATACCCAGCGTATGCGGCAGAATCTGCGTCTGCGTCACCGCCATGATCGCCGAGGTCGTGGCCAGCAGTGCGCCCACCGACAGGTCGATATGCCTGTTCACGATCACGAAGACCATGCCACACGCCATGATCGCGACCGAGACGGTCTGGATCGTGAGGTTGAAAATGTTACGCGGTGTCAGAAACCGACCATCCGTCAGGATGTTGAAACCGATACACAGGATGACGAAAGCGCCAATCATGCCCAATAGCCGCAGGTCCAGTTCCAGTTGCTGGAACAGGTTGCCTTTTTGCCGTTCGGGGATTGGCTGAGACGTTGTGTCTGTCATGTCAGACCTCTTCGTTTCAGCGGTGATGGGGAGTGGGGTGCCGCACCGTGGCGCAGCACCCGATCGTTCTGTTTACAGGAGCCCTAGTTGCACGGGGCCGGGCCGCCGGTCACACCTTGGCAGAGCGCTTCCTGGGTAATCCAGCCAGCATCGACCACAGCGGTCAGGTTGTCCTTGGTGACCGGAACCGGGGCCAGGAACTTGGCCGACATTGTGGTGCCGCCCGGCGAGGTCCATTCACCTGCCCCTTCGACATCCGCGCCCGACGCGCCACCGGCCATCGCAACGGCAACTTCGCCTGCTGCCTTGCCCAATTCGCGCGCGTCTTTCCAGACCGATACGGTCTGGGTGCCATTGGCCACACGGTTCAGTGCGGCATGGTCGCCATCCTGCCCCGAAACCGGTGTGCCTTCCATGCCCTGAGCCGTCAGAGCCGCAACGGCGCCACCGGCTGTGCCGTCATTCGAGGCGACAACAGCATCGACATTGTTGTCGTTGGCCGTCAGAATCTGTTCCATGTTGCGCTGCGCGTTCGCAGGCAGCCAGCCATCGGTATAGGCCTCGCCCACGATGGTGATCTTGCCGCTATCGATCGCCTCTTGCAGGATTTCCTGCTGTCCGCCACGCAGGAAATCCGCGTTCGGATCGGTGGGCGAGCCCTTGATCATCACGTAGTTGCCTTCGGGCTGCGCTTCGAGCACCGCGCGGGCCTGCATCCGACCCACTTCGACATTGTCGAAGGTCAGGTAAAAGGCGCGCGGGTCTTCGATCAGGCGGTCATAGGCGATGACCGGAATGCCCTCGTCGGCGGCGGCCTGAACTGCGGGGCCGATGGCCTGCGTGTCCTGCGCCAGAATGATCAGCGCGTCCACGCCCTGGGCGATCAGGCTTTCAACATCCGACAATTGCTTGCTGGACGATGATTGCGCATCCGCCGACACATATTCGGCACCAGCCGCGTCAAGCGCCGCGACAATCGCAGCTTCATCCGTCTTCCAGCGCTCTTCCTGAAAATTCGACCAGCTTACGCCGACGGTCTGTGCAAATGCCGCTGTGCTCATCAGCATTGTGGCAACAGCAGTGAGTCCGAGTTTTTTCATGGTGTTCCTCCTCCCTGAGAAATTGCGTGCTGATGGTTTGGCCTCAGCATGATCTGTTTTAGCATATTTATTTTTTCTGTCAAAATAAATATGATCAGCTTACACAAAAGAACCTGACCCAGCTTGTTCCGCAATATAACGCGACACAAGCCAAAAGAGGATTGAACGCCATGAACGCGCCCAGACCCACCCCTGCGGCAGCTGACCAGCGAGAGGTCAGCCGGTTGAGAATCCTCGAAGAAATTCGCGCCGCGAATCGAATCGCGCGCATTGATATTGCATCCGCAACGGGCCTCAGCCCGGCGACCGTGACCGCGATCACCGCTGACATGCTGGAGGAAGGGCTGATCGAGGAAATCAGCCAGGAAGCTGGCGCAGGCGGCACCAAGGCCAAGCGCGGCCGGCCCCGTGTGTTGCTCAAACTGAGGGGCGAGGCGCATAGAATCGCAGGCCTGAAAGTCTCGCAAAAAAGCATTACGGTGCTGCTGGTGGACTTCAGCGGCACCGAGATTGCCTTGCACGAGCATGATCTGCGCAACGCCCGCATGTCGGGCGACGAACTGGCTGACGAGATCAAGGCAGCCATTGCGGCCACTTGCGCCAAGGCCGGGATTGAAAAGCGCTCGCTTTCCGGCATCGCCATCGGTCTGCCCGGCCAGATCGACGCCCCCAAAGGCTTCGTGCATTGGTCGTCGTCCCTGACCGAACGCAATGTGCAATTCGGCGATATCCTCGCGCGCAAGCTCTCCAGTCCCGTTTTCATCGACAATGACGCCAATCTGGTGGCGATTGCCGAGCAGCTCTTCGGTGACGGTCAGGGCTATCGCGACTTCCTCGTGGTGACGATCGAGCATGGTGTGGGGATGGGGATTGTTCTGGATGGCAAGCTCTATCGCGGCGCGCGCGGTTGCGGGGCCGAATTCGGACATACCAAAGTGCAGAATGGCGGCGCGCTCTGCCAATGCGGCCAGCGTGGCTGTCTTGAGGCTTATGTCGGCGATTATGCACTGCTGCGCGAGGCCAACATTCAGACCATGGGCGAGCGACCGAACGACGTGGGTGATGTTCTGGCCGCCGCACGCGAGGGCGACCGGCTGGCGCAATCGGTTCTGGATCGGGCGGGCCAGATGTTTGCCATGGGCCTGTCGAACCTGATCAACATCTTCGACCCGCAACTGATCGTGCTGTCGGGCGCGCAGATCGCCTTTGACCACCTCTACGAGGAGCGCGTTCTGGACAGCGTTAAACGCTCGGTCGTTGAGATCGACGCGCCGCTGCCAGAGATCAAGGTGCATCACTGGGGCGATCTGATGTGGGCCAAGGGGGCCGCCGCTTATGGGATTGAGCAGGTCTCGGCCCGCGCCGCCCGAGAGGTTATCAATGCAACGACTTAAGGCGCTGCCGCTTTTGGTGCTGGCATTGCCCGGCCATGCCGACCCGGGCGCTCCGGTATTTGAACCGCGCCCGATTCCCGATCATGTCTATGATGGCGGTTGGGAGCATTTCGTGGGCGGTGGCGTTGCTGCGTTCGACTGCGATGGCGATGATCTGCCAGAGCTGTATGCCGCCGGTGGCACGAACCCTGCCCAACTCATGCGCAACCGGACCAATGGCCCGGGAGCGCCCCTGCGCTTTGAGGAAAACACGCCGGACGGCCTGTCCTTGACTGGCGTAACCGGGGCCTATCCGGTTGATATCGACGGCGACGGGCTGCTGGACCTCGCCATTTTGCGGGTCGGACCGGATCTGTTGCTGCGCGGTCAGGGCGATTGCACATTCACGCCTTTTGAGGGGTTGGGTTTCACCTCGGGCGATCACTGGACCACCGCGTTTTCCGCCGCCTGGGAGGCTGGCCAAAGCCTGCCGACGCTGGCCTTTGGCACCTATGTGGACCGCTCCAATCCCGATGGCCCGTTCGAGGCCTGCGATGCCACCCTGCTCTACCGTCCCGAAGGCAACCGTTATGGCCCGCCGGAACGGCTGGAGCCGGGGTTCTGCGCGCTGTCGATGCTGTTTTCCGACTGGGGCCGCACGGGCCGCGCCGACCTGCGGATCAGCAATGACCGGCACTATTACGTGCGTGGCGGGCAGGAACAGATGTGGGCGATGGAAGAGGCCCCGCGCCTCTATTCCGAAGCAGAAGGCTGGTTGCCCTACAGGCTTTGGGGCATGGGCATCGCCTCGCGCGATCTGACCGGTGATGGCTTTCCAGAGGTCTATCTGACCTCGATGGGCGACCAGAAATTCCAGAGCTTTGATCCCGCGCCGGGCGGGCCGGTCTGGCGCGACGCCACCTATGACCGGGGCACCACGGCGCATCGTCCGCATACGGGCGGCGATGGTCGGCCTTCGACCGGATGGCATGCGGCATTTGGTGATGTGAACAGCGATGGGCGCGACGACATCTTCGTGGCCAAAGGCAATGTGGAACAGATGCCGGATGCCGCCATGAAGGACCCCAACACGCTGCTGATGCAGGGACGTGACGGGCGGTTTGATGAGAGGGCCGAAGAGGCCGGGGTCGCCTCGATGGCGCGGTCGCGCGGGGCGGCGCTGGTTGACCTGAATCTCGACGGCGCGCTCGATCTGGCGGTGGTGAACCGGCGGGCACCGATGGAACTCTATGAAAATACCGGAGCGCAGGGCAACTGGTTGCTGGTGGATGTCACAGGCCTCGCGCCGAACCATCAGGCGCTGGGGGCGTTTGTTGAGGTGCGCAGCGCGCAAGGTTTGCAGACGCGGGAGATCACCGTTGGCGGCGGCCATGCAGGCGGCAGCACCGAGCCACTGCATTTTGGTTTGGGCGCAGAAAAGTCAGCCGATATCCGGGTGATCTGGCCAGGTGGCTCACCTTCTGTCTGGCAAAATGTTGTGGCCAACACCCGGATTGCACTGCGACCTTAGCGGTCCACCGGCAATCCACTGGGCACGGTCTCTGGCACGCCCAGCCGCTTTGCGTCATGCGTCAGCGCCCCCAGAAACGCGATCAGGTCCGCGATCTCGGCGTCGCTGAGAGACACCGGCGCAAGATCATTTGCCGCAGCAATGCGCGCTGTCTCATCCGGGTCGTTCAGTGCCACTGTGTCCTCGGCTCCGGTCAGGGTGGGCAGACGCGCCTGCGCCGGGTCATAGCGCTGCAATTCCGCCAGCGGATCCAGATGGTGCCGGATCACCGAGTCCAGATCAGGATAGGCCCCGTTATGCCCGTAAGGCGCGGTCAGCGTGACATTGCGCAGCGAGGGCGTGCGGAAGGCATAAGCATCCTCGGGGTCACCGGTGACCCGCATCCGGCCCTCATCCCGCGCATGATTTTCAAAGCGGGCCGCCTTGCCGGGGCCGATCTGCGGCAGGGCAATGGCGTGAAAGGCATGATCCGTCTGGAACCAGCCGGAATGGCACGAGGAACACCCCGCCTCGCCATAAAACAGGTCCATACCCCGCTGTGCCGCGGGGTCCAGCGCCGCCTCCCCGCGCAAGGCGCGGTCAAAGGGGCTGTTATCGGCGCGCCATTCAAAGCGGATGAAGTCTGCGATCAGGTTCGAGATCAGGGGGAACCCGTCGCTTTCATCCGCGCGCCGCACTTCCTCTAGCCGCTCAGCGTAGGCGGGAATGGCCTGAACGCGGGCGGCAAGCTGGTCCCAGGCCCCGCCCTCCTGACTGAGCATCCCCAGCCGCACCGATCGGCTGATCTCGTTTTCCGAGTAATGCCCGGCCATTTCATCACCCGACAGAACCGGAAACATGCTCTGCGCCGACAGAACCGAGTCAAAGCCGGTGGTCATGTCACTGCCAAGGGGCGTTCGAATGCCGTTTGGTTCCGTCTCATCAGCCTCCAACCGGCCGTCATGAAACATGACCGTGAATTCCTGCGCGCCAAGGTTCCAGAGCGCCGGCGCATTGCGCGGCAATCGCTGCTCGGGCAGGTTTGCGGGGTCGGGGGACCGCTCGGGCCCCAAACCGATGCCCCCTTCGCCCAGCGACAGCGACACCCCGTCCGACGTGCTGAACCGGGGATGATGGCAGGTGGCGCATGAGATATTGCGATTGCCGGACAGGATCGGGTCGTAAAACAGCAACTGCCCCAGCGCAGCCCGCTCGATATCCGGGTCGGTGAAGACCGGTGGCGGCCCCAGATCGGGCAGATCGGCGCGTGCGAGACCGGCGCCAGCCAAACAAATGGCGGCGGTCAGGCTTTGCGCCAGCCTGCTCATGCCCCGGCCTGGCGCAGGGCGGGGTATAGCGCGCGATAGGTCTGGTAGGCCTCGTCATAGCGCGCCGTCAGATCGCTACGCGGCGCGATGGTTTCCGAAATCTCAGGCGCGGTCATGACTTGCGCCGGGTCCGCGCCGGTCTCAGCACAGATCGCCAGACGGGCCGCACCCAAAGCCGCCCCGAATTCGCCACCCGCAGGCAGTGCCAGCGACAGACCCAGCGTCGAGGCCAGCGTTTCCAGCCAGAATCGCGACCGCGTGCCGCCGCCCACCGCAAGCACCGTTTCCAGATTGGCGCCGGTCTTGCGCAACGCCTCAAGACTGTCGCGCAGGGCGAAGGCGACGCCTTCCATAACCGCGCGGGTCAGGGCGTCGGTCTCCATCCCGATATCGAGCCCGACAAAGGCCCCGCGAATGGCGGCATCGTTATGCGGCGTCCGCTCGCCCGACAGATAGGGCAGGAAGGTCAGCGCGCCGGGCCCGGAGACCTGACGAGGCAGGGCCGCAGACAGTTGCTCAGGGCTTTGCCCGACGCTGCGCGACAGCCAGTTCAGGCAATCGGTGGCCGCAAGGATCACGCCCATCTGGTACCAGCGCCCCGGAACAGCGTGGCAGAAGGAATGCACCGCCGTTTCCGGCGCGGGCGCAAAACTGTCGCGCGCCGCCAGCAGAACCCCCGAGGTCCCAAGGGAAACAAAGCCGGTGCCTTCACCAAAACAGCCCGACCCGCAGGCCGCCGCCGCGTTGTCACCGCCACCGCCCGCTACCACGACCGGCCCGGTGATGCCCCATTCGGTACAGAGTGCCGCGCGCAATTGACCGCCCGCAGCACTGCCCTCGACCAGTTCAGGCATTTGTTCGCGCCGCATATGGCTGGTCTCCAACGCCTGCGCAGACCAGTCGCGCGCGCCGACATCCAGCCAGGTGGTTCCGGCACTGTCGGACATATCGCTGATATGCGCCCCCGTCAGCCACAGACGTAGATAATCCTTCGGCAGCAACACTTTGGCGAGTTTCGCGAAAACCTCCGGCTCGTGCTCTGCGACCCAGAGCAGCTTGGGCGCGGTGAAGCCCGGAAACACGATGTTGCCCGAGCTTTCGCGGATGCCCGGCTGCGCATCCAGCCACTGCGCCTGTTCGGCGGATCGTGTGTCATTCCACAGGATGCAGGGCCGCAGCACGGTGTCATCTGCCCCGAGCAGCGTCGCGCCATGCATATGGCCGCTCAACCCGATACCGCGTAAGGCGCTGATTTCCCGTGGATAGGCCGCAGACAGTTCTGCCATGACGGCCCGACAGGCCTTGATCCAGTCCGCCGGGTCCTGCTCGGACCAGCCCGGTGCCGGATGCGGGTTGGAATAGGACGCCTCGGCCGAGCCGACAACACGGCCATCGCCATCAATCAACAGCCCGCGCAGCCCGGACGTGCCCAGATCAAGTCCCAGATACACGGCTTTCTCCCATTTTATTTTTACGGCAAAAATAAATCGAGAAAGCCGCGCCTGTCAACAAATCCCGCGCCTGGCGGTCAGACATCCAACTCGTTCGAGGGGATGATCGGGAAAAACTGACCCGACGACCAGACGCCGAACCAGCCATCGGAGTGGCTGCCAAGTTCGACCAGCCGATAAAAGCTCTTGCGGTCGATCAGCGCCTCAAGATCGGCGCGGATATGAATATAGGGCGATGGCTCGCCGGTCTGTGCATCCCGGACAAAGCGAATCGGATGATCCGGGCCAGCGGTAGCGCTGTCCTCGGTCTTGGTCACAAATTCCAGCACCTGATCCGTGCCACTGCCCGTCGCCTCGAAATCCACGGCGACAAAAGGCGCGTCATCCACGGTGATACCGACCTTTTCCACCGGCGTGACGAGGAAGTACTTGCCATCCTCCTTCTTGATCACCGACGAAAACAGCCGCACCAGTTCCGGTCTGCCGATGGGCGAGCCAAGATAAAACCACGTCCCGTCCCGCGCGATCCGCATGTCCAGATCGCCGCAAAAGGGGGGATTCCACAGATGCACCGGCGGCAATCCGCGCTTGCCAGCGGCCCGAACCGACGCCGCAATGCCATCTGCCGAGGGTGTAACGCTCTTTTGTTCGCTCATTGTTTTTGCCATTTCCGGTGAGAGAGATACACTCACAACCATAGACGCCCACAGAAAGGAATGACATGTCCGATCACACCGACCTTGTCGCCGAGATCGAAGCGCTGGAAGAAAAGCTTCAGCAGGCCAAGGCCTCGATCACCCGCCGCTTCATCGGACAGGAGCGTGTGGTGGACCTGACGCTGACCGCTTTGCTTTGTGGCGGCCATGCGCTGTTGATCGGATTGCCCGGACTCGGCAAGACCCTGCTGGTCGAAACGCTGTCGACCGTGATGGGACTACATGGCAACCGCATCCAGTTCACGCCCGACCTGATGCCCGCCGATATTCTGGGCTCCGAAGTGTTGGACACCGCCGAGGATGGCTCGCGCCATTTTCGTTTCGTGTCGGGGCCGATCTTTTGCCAGCTCTTGATGGCGGATGAGATCAACCGCGCCAGCCCACGGACGCAATCGGCGCTGTTGCAGGCGATGCAGGAAAAGACCGTGACTGTCGCTGGTGAGGATCGCGTGCTGGGCGAGCCGTTCCATGTGCTGGCCACCCAGAACCCGATCGAGCAGGAGGGCACCTATCCTCTGCCCGAGGCGCAGCTTGACCGGTTCCTGGTGCAAGTCGATGTGGAATATCCCGACCGCGAGACCGAGCGTGACATTCTGCTGGCCACAACCGGTGTGGACGAGGCCGAAGCGACACAAGTCTTCACCCGCGACGAGTTGCTCGCCGCCCAGACCCTGCTGCGGCGGATGCCGGTGGGCGAGTCGGTGGTGGATTTGATCCTCGATCTGGTGCGCGCCTTCCGGCCTGATGAGGCGGGCGTGTCCGAACAAGTGGCCGAAACCGTGGCCTGGGGCCCCGGGCCACGCGCCGCACAGGCCCTGATGATGACGGTGCGCGCGCGTGCCTTGTTGCAGGGGCGGCTGGCGCCGAATGCCGAGGATGTGCTGGACATGGCGCGCCCGGTTCTCAGCCACCGGATGGCGCTGAACTTTGCCGCGCGCGCGCGCGGTGACCGTCTGGCCGATCTGATCGACAGCACCGCGCAAGGCCTGAGCCGGACCGAGGCCGCCGCGTGACGCCTGCCCTGACCCTCAGGGAACGATCCGAGGCCGAAGCATCGCGCCTGCCGCCGCTGCTGGCGCGGGCCGAGCATCTGGCGGGCACCGTCCTGCTGGGCGATCACGGCCGCCGCCGCGCCGGGCTGGGCGATGATTTCTGGCAATACCGCCCGGCACAGCACGGCGACAGCAAACGCCTGATCGACCACCGCCGCTCGGCGCGCGGCGATCAGCAATTCGTGCGCGAGCGCGAGTGGCAGATTGCGCAATCGGTGATGCTGTGGGTCGATCAGGGCGCCTCGATGCGGTTTGCCTCGGACAAGGCCCTGCCGACCAAGGCCGACCGGGCCCGGCTGGTTGGGCTGGCCATCGCGATCCTTCTGATCCGGGGCGGTGAGCGGGTTGGCCTGACCGGCACAACACTGCCGCCCCGCCGCGGCAATGCGCAGATCATCCGGCTGGCCGAGGCCTGGGCGCAGGATGCCGAGCCCGACTACCAGCCCCCCGAACACCGCGCCATGATCCCGCATGCGCGCGCCGTATTCCTGTCAGATTTTCTGGGCGATCTTGACGAAGTGGAACTGGCCCTGACAAAGGCCGCCGATCGTGGCGTGCGCGGGGTTTTGATGATGACCCTTGATCCGAGTGAAGAAGAGTTCCCATATCAGGGGCGGACCATCTTCGAAAGCGTCGGCGGCACGTTTCGTCACGAAACCCTGAAGGCCGGGGACCTTAAGCCGCGCTACATCGCCCGTCTGGCGGAAAGGAAGGACAGGCTGAAACACCTGTGTCACGCGACCGGATGGCAGTTCGGCCTGCATCATACCGGGGACAGTGCCCAGGCGGCGCTGCTGTGGATTTACCGCGCGCTTGATGGTGGCCATCGGTGACGGTGATTGGCGGCATAGGCTTCACCGCGCCCTGGCTGTTGCTGGGTCTTCTGGCGCTGCCGGTGCTGTGGCTGATCCTGCGTGCGGTCCCGCCTGCACCGATCCGCCGCCTGTTCCCTGCCGTCACCCTGCTGCTGGGTCTGCGCGATGATGAAAGCGTCTCGGACCGGACACCGTGGTGGTTGTTGCTGTTGCGGATGCTGGCTGTGGCTGCGGTGATCACCGGCCTTGCCGGACCGGTGCTGAACCCCTCGCGCGAAGCCAGCGGTTCTGGCCCGCTGCTGATCGTTCTCGATGCGAGCTGGGCCGGGGCCACGGCCTGGCCCGACAAGATAGCTCTGTTGGATGCACAGCTTGGAGAGGCCGGGCGCACCGGCAGACCAGTCTCGATCCTGCGTCTGAGCGCCCCCGAACAACCCGTCTTCCAGAGCGCCGATGTCTGGCGCAACCGTCTGCCGGGGCTGGAGCCGATGCCTTGGCAGCCTGCCATTGCCCAGATCACCAGTGCCGAGACCGCCATCGCCTCCATCGACGAAAGCTTTGAAACCCGCTGGTTCAGTGACGGGCTGGACTATGCGGGCCGCGACCGGATTCTGGCTGCACTCGACAGCGCTGGTCCGGTCAGCGTCTACCAGACCGAGAAACCGGTTCTGGGCATGTTGCCGTCTTTCTTCGAAGATGGCGCCATTCAACTGCGCGCCATTCGCAGCCCGTCAACGCTGCCGCAGGAGGGCACCATTCTGGCCCATGGCCGCGACCCGGGCGGCACCGCGCGGGTTCTGGCCTCGGCCACCGCCAGCTTTGCGTCCGGGGAAACCCATGCCGAAACTGCGCTGTCGCTGCCTTCGGAATTGCGCGCGCGGATCACCCGGTTCGAGTTGCAGGGGCAACGTTCTGCCGGTGCCGTGACACTGGCTGATGACAGCCTGCGCCGCCGCGAGGTTGCGCTGATCGCCGGGCGCGAAGACCGCGAAGGGCTGGAACTGCTGTCACCGCTGCATTATCTGGAACAGGCGCTGCAACCAACCGCCGAGCTGCTGAACGGCGCGCTTGCCGATATCCTGCCCGCCAAACCCGATGTCATCGTGCTGGCCGATGTGGCCACGCTGTCAGGTGCCGAAGAAACCGCGCTGACCGAATGGGTCGAAGAGGGCGGCTTGCTGCTGCGCTTTGCCGGGCCGCGCCTTGCCGCGAGCGAAGTCAGCCGCAATGACGAGCATCCGCTGATGCCGGTACGCCTGCGCTCCGGTGGGCGGTCTGTGGGCGGCGCGATGAGCTGGGGCGAACCCAAGGCACTGGCCCCCTTCCCCGACACCTCGCCGTTCTTTGGCCTGCCAGTGCCCGACGATGTTCGTGTGACAGCGCAGGTGATGGCGCAGCCCGATCCCACGCTGGCCGACCGGGTCATTGCCGCGCTCAGCGACGGCACGCCGCTGGTCACCCGCAAACCGCTGGGTCAGGGTCAGATCGTGCTGTTCCACGTCACCGCCAATGCCGAATGGTCGAGCCTGCCGCTGTCGGGACTGTTTGTCGAAATGCTGGAACGGCTCGCCGTCTCCTCCTCGGCCAAGCCGCCCGAGGCGGAAGATCTGGCGGGCACAACATGGACCCCGGTGCAGGTGCTGGACGGCTTTGGCGCGCTGGAAGAGGCGGGCAACCTGCCGGGCGTCGAGGGGGCCGCATTGGCCGAAGACCCGCTCGGCCCCGATCTGCGCCCCGGTATCTATGCCAGCGAAGACCGGCGGCTGGCCCGTAATGTGCTGACCGCCGAGGCTGATCTGGTGCCCGTGACCTGGCCTTCCGACATCCCGGTCGAAGGCCTTACGGTCGAACGCGAGACACCGCTGGGCGGTCCGTTACTGAGCTTGGCGCTGCTGTTACTGCTGCTCGATGTGATCGCCTCGCTGGCGCTGTCGGGCCGCTTGCGGATGGCGACCTTGGCCCCTGCTCTCCTGCTCGGGCTGGCATTCTCGCTGGTCTCGCCGGAAGCGCGCGCGCAGGAGGGCGAGGAGACCGATTTCGCCCTCTCCGCCACCGCTGAACTGGTTCTGGCCCATGTGCTGACCGGCGACCGCAACGTTGATGATGTGGCGCAGGCCGGTTTGCGGGGCCTCAGCGAGATCCTCAGCTATCGCACGTCGGTGGAACCGGTGGAGCCGGTCGGCATCGACCTTGAGCGTGACGAACTGGCCTTCTTTCCCTTCCTCTACTGGCCGATCTCGCCGGATCAGCCGCAGCCTTCGGACGCAGCCTATTCAAAACTGAACGCCTATCTCAGATCAGGCGGCATGATCCTCTTTGACACGCGAGACGCCGATATCGCGCGGTTCGGGGCAGGCAGCCCGAATGGGCGCAAATTGCAGCAACTGGCTGCCCCGCTGGACGTGCCCCCGCTGGAACCGGTGCCGCGCGATCACGTGCTGACCCGCACCTTCTACTTGCTGCAGGATTTCCCCGGTCGCCATCAGGGTGCGGATGTCTGGGTCGAGGCCGCCCCACCCGATGCCGAACAGATCGAGGGCATGCCCTTCCGCAATCTCAATGACGGGGTCACCCCGCTGATCATTGGTGGCAATGACTGGGCCGCAGCCTGGGCCATCGACGGCAACGGCCGCCCGTTGCTGCCGGTCGGACGCGGCTTTGCCGGCGAGCGACAGCGGGAACTGGCCTATCGCTTTGGCGTCAATCTGGTGATGCATGTGCTGACCGGTAACTATAAATCCGATCAGGTGCATGTGCCCGCACTTCTGGACAGGTTGGGACAATGACAGGAAGTATCGTCTTTGACCCGCTGATCCCGTGGCCTGCCCTGGCTGTTTTGGCCATTCTTGCCGGTGCCGGGGTCATATTGGCGCTCTGGCGTGGCTTGTCCGGTTGGGCATTGCGGGGCCTTGCGGCGCTCGTTCTGCTAGGTGCGCTGGCAGGCCCGGCCTATCAGATTGAGGACCGCGCGCCGCTCAGCGATATCGTGATCCTGCTGGAAGATCACAGCGCCAGCCAGACCCTGGCCGACCGGCAACAGCAGACCCAAGAAGCGGCGGATGCGCTTGCCGCGACGATCGAGGCTCGTGACAACACCGAATTGCGCCGAGTCCGCGTCGGCGATGGTGAAGGCGACGCAGGCACTCAGCTAATGAGCGCACTTTCCGAGGTCTTGGCAGAGGAACCCCGCGCGCGGGTCGCCGGGATCATCGCGCTCTCGGATGGTCGGGTGCATGATGCCGATATGGCCCCGCAACTGCCCGCGCCGATGCATCTGTTGTTATCGGGTCGGTCCGACGATTGGGATCGCCGCCTGATCGTCAAGAACGCCCCCGCCTTTGCCATCATTGACGAGCCGGTGACCCTGACATTGCGGATCGAGGATAGCGGCGCTACGCCTGCTGACCAACGCTCGGCCCCGCTGCAAATCTCGGTCGATGGGGCCGAGCCGGATACCTTCACCGTGCCTATCGGGCAAGATATCGATCTGCCCGTGACCCTCACCCATGGCGGGCGCAACGTAATCCAGTTCACTGTTCCTGCCGCCGAGGGCGAGTTGACGGACCGCAACAACACCGCGCTGATCCAGATGAACGGCGTGCGTGACCGGCTGCGGGTGCTGCTGGTCTCGGGCGAGCCGCATCCCGGCGGGCGCACATGGCGCAACCTGCTGAAATCCGACAGTGCCGTCGATCTTGTGCATTTTACCATCCTGCGCCCGCCCGAAAAGCAGGATGGCGTGCCGGTGGATGAACTGTCGCTGATCGCTTTTCCCACGCGCGAGCTTTTTCTGGAAAAGATCAACGATTTCGACCTGATCATCTTTGACCGCTACAAGCGGCGCGGTATCCTGCCCGCGATCTATCTGGACAATGTCTCGCAATATGTCGCGGATGGCGGCGCCGTTCTGGTCGCCGCCGGGCCTGACTTTGCCACCGCCGACAGCATCTATCGCTCGCCGCTGGGGCCAACCCTGCCCGCACAGCCCACCGCCCGTGTGATCGAAGAACGCTACATGCCACAGGTGACTGAACTGGGCGAACGCCATCCGGTTACCGCCGATCTGGGCGGGATCGAAGAGTGGGGCGCGTGGCTGCGTCAGGTTGATGTCTTTCCCAGATCAGGCAATGTGGTGATGAGTGGCATCGACGAGCGTCCGCTTCTGATCCTGGATCGAGTCGGCGAAGGCCGGGTCGCGCTGCTGGCCTCCGATCACGCCTGGCTCTGGAGCCGGGGCTATGAAGGCGGCGGGCCGCAACTGGAACTGCTGCGTCGGCTGGCCCATTGGATGATGAAGGAACCCGAGCTTGAGGAAGAGGCGCTCTGGGCCGATGCGCAGGGCCGCACCATGCGCATCATCCGCCGCACGCTTGAGGAAGAGATCGGTCCGGTAACCATCACCCGGCCCAATGGCGAGACTGAGACTGTCACCTTGCAGGAGGTCTCACCCGGTCGCTTCGAGGCGCTTTATACAGGGCCTGAGATCGGCCTTTATCGCTTGCAGGAAGGCGAGCGCCAGGCGGTTATCGGCCTTGGCCCAGCTGCCCCGCGCGAATTCGAACAGACCATTGCGACGGGCGAGGTTCTCGACCCGATCCTGGCCACCATGCGCGGCGGCGTGATGCGTCTGGAAGACGGGCTGCCCTCGATCCGGTCGGTGCGCGAAGGGCGTCCCGCAGCAGGGCGGGGCTGGATCGGGCTGACACCACGTGGCGCCTATGAAACCCGCGATGTGACGCAAACCGCCTTGCTGCCGCCCTGGCTGGTCCTGTTCCTCGCTGCCGGTTTCATCTTGGCAGGCTGGCTGCGCGAAGGCCGCCACTGATCCGAAGATCAAATCTGAACGTGAGAGGACCCGGATTACCGCGTCAGGTCTCGCTGCGCGGGTTTGTGAAATTCTATTTATGGGGAATGAATTCCACATATTGAAATTTCTAAGGCAATCTTCTATCCCTCTGCCAATATGAGGCAGCAGAGAGAAGGGGCCGGTTTTGTCGCATCCAGTCACGATGGAGCTTCACGGCGATATTGCCGTGATCCAAGTGTCCAACCCGCCGGTCAACGCCTTGTCCCAAGCCGTGCGCGCCGGGCTCTCTGACACCGTCACGCAGGCCGCAGAGATGGCGGAGGTCAAAGCCATCCTGATCTGCTGCGCGGGCCGAACCTTCATCGCCGGGGCGGATATCCGCGAATTTGGCAAACCGTTGATGGAGCCCTCGCTTCCCGACGTAATCGACCAGATCGAGGCCTCGACCAAACCGGTTGTGATCGCTTTGCATGGCACCGCTTTGGGCGGCGGGCTGGAACTGGCTCTGGGCGGGCACTACCGCATTGCGCTGGCTTCCGCGCGTTTCGGGCTGCCAGAGGTGATGCTGGGCCTGTTGCCCGGCGCGGGCGGCACCCAGCGTTTGCCACGGCTGGTGCCGATGTCCAATGCGATCGACATGATCACCTCGGGCCGCCAGATCGGCGCGCAAGACGCGCTTGAGTTTGGCCTGATCGACCAGATCGCGGACAATGACGATATCCGGAACGCGGGTCTGGGCTATGCCAAAACGTTGATCGAAACGGGCGCTGCACCGCGCCCCACCAACCGCCTCGCCTGCAATCCGCCGGAGCCGGGTGCAATGGATGCGGCGCGCACCAAGCTGGCAAAATCCGCACGTGGTCAGATCGCCCCGCAAAAGGCTCTGGACGCGCTTCGGGGCGCGGTTGACCTGCCATTTGCCGAGGGTCTTGCGCAGGAGCGGGAGTTGTTCAAGGAACTGATGGCGTCGGATCAGCGCGGCGCGATGATCCACGCGTTTTTTGCCGAGCGGCAGGTTGGAAAGCTGGACGAGATCAAGGGCGTCGCCCCGCGCGACGTCCAGACTCTGGGCGTCGTCGGCGGCGGCACCATGGGCGCGGGCATCGCCACGAACGCCTTGCTTGCCGGCCTCAAGGTAACACTGGTCGAGCGTCATTCAGAGGCCGCAGATCGGGCACATGCGGCGGTCTCCGGCCTGCTGAAAGGCGCAGTGAAGCGGGGTAAGCTGGCCGAGGTAAAATATGGCGAAATCATGTCTGATTGCTTTAAAACCACAACAGATTACCAGGAATTTGCTCAATCCGACATCGTGATTGAAGCGGTTTTTGAAAGCCTCGATGTGAAAAAAGAGGTGTTCGAAAAGCTGGATGCAGTCTGCAAACCCGGCGCAATCCTGGCCAGCAACACCTCATATCTGGATGTGGACGCCATCGCCGCGATGACCGCACGCCCCGAAGATGTGATCGGTCTGCATTTCTTCTCGCCTGCCCATGTCATGAAGCTGCTGGAGATCGTGGTCGCGGACCGGACCGCCCCGGAAGTCACCGCAACCGGCTTTGCGCTGGCAAAGACCCTTGGCAAGGTCGCGGTCCGTGCGGGCGTCTGTGACGGATTCATCGGCAACCGCATCTTGTCGCATTATCGCAAGTCGCTGGACGGCACGGTGATCGCCGGGGCCAGCCCGTTCGACGTCGATCGTGCACTGGTCCGGTTTGGCCTCGCCATGGGGCCATACGCGGTCAGCGATCTGGCCGGGCTGGATATCGGCTGGGCCACCCGCAAGCGCCTGGCCCCCACCCGCGACCCGCGCGAGGCTTATGCCGAGTTCGCAGACCGTCTGTGTGAGATGGGCCGCTTTGGCCGCAAGACCGGCAGGGGCTATTACCTTTACGGCGATGGCCGCCCCACACCCGATCCCGAGGTTGACGCGATCATTGCACAGGAACGCGCGGCCAAAGGCATCGAAGCCCGTGCGCTTTCCGATCAAGAGATCATCGACCGCTACATGGCAGCCATGGTGAACGAGGCCGCACGGGTGGTCGACGAAGGCATCGCGCGCCGCCCGCTCGACGTCGATGTCACCTTGCTCAACGGCTACGGGTTTCCGCGTTGGCGCGGAGGTCCGATGTATTATGCCGATACGGTCGGACTGGATAAGATCCTGCGCGACATCACCATATTTGCCGCCGAGGATGACTTCCTCTGGCAGCCCGCACCGCTGCTGCAGCGGTTGGTGGATGAGGGCAAGACTTTCGCCAGCCTGAACACATAAGGATCATTGCGATGAAACAAGCTGTAATTGCCTCGACCGCGCGCACCGGGTTGGCCAAATCCTACCGCGGGGCGTTCAACGAAACCCATGGGGCGAGGATGGCGGGCCATGCCATCGAACATGCGGTCAGTCGCGCCGGTATCGATCCTGCATTGCTGGAAGACGCCTTTGTCGGCTGTGGCTATCCCGAAGGGCTGACCGGCGGCAATATCGCCCGGCAATCGGTGATCCGAGCCGGGCTGCCGGTCACCGTGGCCGCTGCGACGGTGAACCGGTTCTGCTCATCCGGGCTGCAGGCCGTCGCCATGGCGGCCCATGCGATCACGATGGAAAAGGCCCCCGCGGCCCTTGCCGGTGGGGTCGAGAACATCAGCCAGATGCCGCCCTCGCGCCCGCCGCAGGCGCAGGAGCCATGGATCAGCGAGCACAAGCCCGACCTCTACCTGTCCATGATCGAAACCGCCGATATCGTCGCCAAGCGATATGACATCAGCCGCGAGGCGCAGGATGAGTTGGCGCTGCAAAGCCAGCAGCGCACCGCCGCCGCTCAGGCCGCCGGGAAACTGGATGACGAGATCGTGCCGATCACGGTAACGCAGGCCTTCAAGGATCGCGACACCGGTGAGGTCACCCGCAAGGAGGTCACCTTTGCCATGGATGACTGCAACCGCCCCAACACCACGCTGGAGGGGCTGGCAGGCCTCGCACCGGTGCGCGGCGAGGGGCAGTTCATCACCGCAGGCAATGCCTCGCAGCTTTCCGACGGGGCGGCGGCGCTGGTTCTGATGGATGAGGACGTGGCCGCGCGCGAGGGCGTCACGCCGCTCGGGGCGTTCAAAGGCTTTGCGGTGGCCGGGTGCGAGCCTGATGAAATGGGCATCGGGCCGGTCTTTGCCGTGCCGCGCCTGTTGGAACGTCACGGGTTGAGCGTGCAGGATATCGACCTGTGGGAGCTGAACGAGGCCTTCGCCAGCCAAGCGCTTTATTGCCGCGACCGCCTAGGGATCGATCCTGCGATCTGCAACGTCAATGGCGGTTCGATCTCGATCGGGCATCCGTTTGGCATGACCGGCGCGCGCATGACCGGGCATCTGATGCTCGAAGGCAAGCGCCGGGGCGCGAAGCTGGGCGTGGTGACCATGTGCATAGGTGGCGGTCAGGGCGCTGCCGGTCTGTTCGAGATCTTCTGATGGACCTCGCCTACACACCCGAGCAAGAGGCGTTTCGCGCTGAGCTACGCGGGTTTCTCGTCGAAAACCTCTCTGGGCAGGTCCGGGAAAAGGTACGGCTGGGCAAGCGCCTGACCAAGGCTGAGATGCAGGACTGGCACGCGACGCTGAACGCGCGCGGCTGGCTGGCGATGAATTGGCCGCGCGAATATGGCGGCGCAGAATGGGACGCGGTGCAGCGCCAGATCTTCGAGGAAGAAGCCTGCCGCGCCCACGCGCCGCGCATCGTGCCTTTTGGGTTGAAGATGCTCGCGCCGGTGCTGTTCGAATTTGGCAGCGAGGAACAGCGACAACGCTTTTTGCCGCCGATCCTGAGCGGCGAACACTGGTGGTGTCAGGGCTATTCCGAGCCCGGCGCAGGATCCGATCTGGCTTCGCTGAGGACCCGCGCGGTGCGCGAGGGCAACCATTACGTGGTCAACGGGCAAAAAACATGGACCACGCTGGGCCAGTACGCCAACTGGATCTTCTGTCTGGTGCGCACCGACCCCGATGCCAAGAAACAGGAGGGGATTTCCTTCCTGCTGATCGACATGGATACCCCCGGCGTCACAGTTCGCCCCATCGTACTGATCGATGGCGCGGCGGAAGTGAACGAGGTGTTTTTCGACAATGTCCGTGTGCCTGTGGAAAACCTTGTCGGCGAGGAAAACAGGGGTTGGACCTATGCGAAATACCTGCTGACCCATGAACGCACCAACATCGCGGGCGTGGGGTTTTCCGATGCCGCGCTTGCAACGCTGAAACATGTGGCGGCACATACGATGGCAGGAGGCAGGCCGCTGCACCAGAACCCGCATTTCGCGGCCCGCATGGCGCAGGTCGAGATCGATCTGATGGCGATGCGGACCACCAATCTACGGATGCTGAGCGCGGCGGCTAAGGGACAGGCACCGGGGGTCGAAAGCTCAATGCTGAAGGTCAAGGGCACCTTGCTACGCCAGGAGTTGAGCGCGCTTCTGCGCCGCGCGGTGGGGCCGGACGCGATGCCCTACCTGCCGGATTTTCTGGATGGCGGCGACAATGCCGACCCGCTCGGCCCCGAACATGCGCCTGCTGCCGCGCCGGAGTATTTCAACATGCGCAAATTGTCGATTTTCGGCGGCTCGAACGAGGTCCAGCGCACGATCATCGCCAAATCGGCGCTCGGGCTCTGACGGGGTAGGCAGATGGATTTCGGGTTGAGTGAAGACCAAACGATGCTGCGGGACATGCTGCGGCGGTTCCTGAAGGATCGCTACAGCCACGAGGCGCGGCGCGCGGTATTGGCCTCCGGTCAGGCCTTTGACGCCGCGATGTTCGCGGAGCTGGCCGAGTTGGGTATTCTCGGCGCGGTCTTCGCGCCAGAGCATGGCGGCTATGGCGGGGCCGGCACCGATCTGATGGTCGTGTTCGAGGAACTGGGCCGCGCTGGCGTGATCGAACCGGTTCTGGGATCAGCCGTGCTGGCAGGCGGGCTGCTGACTGCTCTGGATGCGGAGGGGCAGAGCGAGGTGATACAACAGGTCATTGCCGGGCAAACCATCCTCACACTGGCCCATGCCGAGCCGGAATCACGTTACGATCTGAACCATGTAACCACACACGCAAGCACGTCAGGCGGTACCATCGTGCTGAACGGCACCAAGGCCCATGTTCAGGGCGGCGCGCAGGCCGAGATCTTGCTGGTATCTGCCCGCGAAGAGGGCGAGCCGTCCGACGAGCATGGTATTTCGCTATTTCTAATCCCCTCCACGACAGCGGGCGTGCACTGCCATAGTCACGTCAATGTCGACGGCACATCCTCGGCCCGCATCACTCTGGAGGCTGTTGCAGTCGATCAGAGCCAGCGGCTGGGACCTCCGGGTCAGACCTACGCAGCGATGGAGGCGGCTCATGCCCGCGCGACGCTTGCACTCTGCGCCGAAGCGCTGGGGGCGATGGAGGCAGCCAAAGCCCTGACGGTGGAGTATCTGAAAGAGCGCAAGCAGTTCGGCGTGCCGATCGGTAGTTTTCAGGCGCTACAGCACCGGCTGGCCGATATGCTGATCGAGATGGAGCAGGCCCGCTCGGCAGTGATCAACTTGGCCAGTCATCTGGAGGCCGACCGCCTCACCCGCGAGCGCCATGTGAGCGCGACCAAGAACCTGATCGGGCGGGTCGGCGCGCTGGTGGCCGAGGAATGCATCCAGATGCATGGCGGGATCGGCATGACCGACGAATACGCCCTGTCCCATCACGCCCGCCGACTGGTGATGATCGATCATATCTTTGGGGATGTGGATCACCATCTGGACCGTTTCATCCTGCTCAGCAGCGGGCCTGAGACAACCGGGAACTCTGCCGATGCCGGATAGTGACAAACGCTATGCCAACACGCTGGCCCGTGGCCTGAGCATCTTGCGGGCGTTCCGGCCCACCGACAATGGGTTGGGCAATCTGGACCTGTCCGAGCGTACCGGCATCCCCCGCTCCACCGTGTCGCGGCTGACCTTCACGCTCTGCGCTCTGGGGTATCTGACCCATGGTCGCCACCATGACAAATACCGGCTTGGCCCGGCAGCACTGGCGCTTGGGAATATCGCGGCGGCCTCCTTTTCGTTTGTCGAGATCGCCACGCCGATCATGCAGCGCCTGGCGGATGAGACCGCCACGCTGATCGGGGTGGCGATTCAGGATGATGGCAAGATGCTGATGGTCAAGACCTGGCGGCCAGCGGGGTCGCCCTCGATCTGGCTGGATGTTGGGTATCGCATGCCGATGCTGTCCTCTTCCTCGGGGGCGGCCTATATCGGGGCGCTGACCGATGAAGAGACGCGCAAGCTCGCCGCACTCTTGCCTGATGAGCAGGGGGAAGCGCTGGCAAAGCTGACCGAACAGGCGCGCGATCAGATGCTGGCCCATGGCTATGCCTTTGTCAGCGGTCCCGAGCGCTTCGCGCGCTCCATAAACGCGCTGGCGACACCCTATCGTCCCTCGGAATTTGGCGCGCCTGTGTCGTTCTTTAGCGGTGCGACATCGGACGCGCTGAGCGACGAGAGAATTCACGACAGTGTCGGCCCGGCACTGGCGCGCGCCGTTGACGAGTTGCGGCGCGCCACTGGTCAGAGTTTTCCCGCCATCGCTCCTATCTGAATGGCTGACTTGCCAACCGACCTCAGGCATTGACTGTCTGCGCGGGCGACGCCTGCGTAGAGACGGCATAAGGCCGAAGGAAAACAGGCCGGTCGGGGTCGGACATCTCGGGCTGATATACATATCCACCGGTGTCGAACTCCAGCAAACCCGCCGGATCAGTCAGACGATTGCGGATGATGTAGCGCGCCATCGCCCCGCGCGCTTTCTTGGCAAAGAAGCTGACGATCTTGGGGCTGCCGGCCTTGTCTTCCATAAAGACAGGCGTGATCACCCGCAGCTTGAGCGCGGCGGGCGCGACGGCCCCGAAATATTCCTGGCTGGCGCAGTTGATCAGCGTGTCGCTCCCGATTTCAGCTGCCTGTGCATTAAGCGCTTTGCTCAACTGATCACGCCAGTAGTCATAAAGCGACTTGCCGCGCCGTGTCTTCAGCCTGCTGCCCATTTCCAGCCGGTAGGGTTGGATCGCATCCAGGGGCCGCAACACGCCATAAAGCCCCGACAGGATACGCAGGTGATCCTGCGCCCAGCGCATCTCATCACTGTCGAGCGAGGCGGCTTCAAGCCCCTGATAGGTGTCCCCGGCAAAGGCCAGCGCCGCCGGTCGCACCGCATCTGCAGCCGGGTCTTCGGCAAAAGACCGGAATCGGTCGCGGTTCAGACGCGCTAGATCATCGCTCAACCCCATCAACTTGCGCAGATCGCCCAGCGTCAGGTTGCGCGCCGTGCGCGCCAGCCGGATGGCATCGTCCTGAAAATCGGGCTGCGTCGGCGCGACGTCGCGCTCTGCCCAGTCCAGCCGCTTGGCCGGAGAAATCACTACAAGCATATCCACCCCTTCCCGTGTCTAAGTGCGGACCTAGCCCGCCGCGCGCAGCACGTCCAGAAACGCCGGACCAAAACGTTTCGCCCGGCTTTCGCCCAGCACCCGCTGCAACCCGGTCTGATCATCTGCCTGAAGCTGCGCCACCTTGGCCAGTTGCGCCGCCGAACAGCTGAGCGGTTTTTGGGTGCCGTCAGCCCCCCGTGCGAGTTCAGTCTGCACTTCAAGCAACTGATCGAACAGTGCCGCCTTGCCCGCGCCCGCGAGTTTGCGCTGCTGGGGGTGATGGCTCTCTTCCGCGCCAGTGATCACTTGCAGGAACATCGCGCCGTAGCGGTCCAGTTTCTTCGCCCCGACCCCGCTGACCCGCGCCATGTCGTCAAGCGTCGCGGGGCGTCTTTCGGCCATCTCGATCAGGGTACGGTCAGGGAAGATCACGTAAGCGGGCACCTTGGCGGCCTCGGCCAGCGCGCGGCGCTTGGCCTTGAGGGCCGAGAGCAGCGGTGCATCCTCGTCCGAGACCATTGCCTTGACCGCCGGACGCCGCCCCGCCGCCTTGATCGTGTCCTGGCGCAGACGGATGCTGGCCTGGCCTTTCAGGATCGGCAGCGCCGCCTCGGTCATGCGCAGGGCGCCGTGACGCTCGGGATCGGGGCGGATCAGGTCATGGCCCATCATTTGCCGAAAGATCGCCTGCCATTGCTGTTTGCTATGGGCCCGCCCGACGCCGAACGTCTGTAACTGATCATGGCGCCGGTCGCGCACGCGGTCGGTTTCGTTGCCCACCAATATGTCGATCAGGTGTCCCGCGCCAAACCATTCCTCGGTGCGCAGGATCGCCGATAGGGCCATGCGCACCGGTTGAGTGCCATCCATCACCTTGGCGGGCTGGGCGCAGAGATCGCATTTATCGCAGCTTTCGGCCTCTTCCCCGAAATAGCCCAGCAGGGTCTTGCGGCGACACTCCAGCGCCTCGGCCAGACCCAGCAGCGCATTCAGGCGACCATGATCGGCGATGCGCCGTTCCGGCGGGGCCAGCCCCTCGTCGATCTGCGCGCGCCGCAAACGGATGTCGTCCGGCCCGAACAGGGTCAGCGTTTCGGCCGGAGCACCGTCGCGCCCGGCGCGACCGATTTCCTGATAATAGGCCTCGATGGATTTGGGCAGGTCGGCATGGGCGACCCAGCGGATGTCGGGCTTGTCGATGCCCATCCCGAAGGCCACCGTCGCCACCACGATCAAGCCATCCTCGCGGGCAAAGCGGATTTCCACCTGCCGCCGATCCTCGGCCTCCATCCCGCCGTGATAATGGCAGGCCTTGTGACCCTGCTCGCGTAACGCAGCAGCTAGCGCCTCGGTCTTGTTGCGGGTGCCGCAATAAACAATGCCCGACTGCCCGCGCCGCGCATCCGCGAAATCCAAGATCTGACGGCGCGGGCCGTCCTTGGCGGCAAAGGCCAGATGCAGGTTGGGGCGGTCAAACCCGTGCAAGAAGATGCGTGGCGGCTGATCTTCGAACAGCTTGGTGACGATCTCATCACGCGTTTCGGCGTCCGCCGTGGCGGTGAAGGCAGCCAGCGGCACGCCCAGCGCACGGCGCAACTCGCCGATACGCAGATAGTCGGGGCGGAAATCATGGCCCCACTGGCTGACGCAATGGGCCTCATCCACCGCGATCAGGCTGACGCCGATCCGGCGCAGCATCCCCATGGCCGAACCCGCCGCCAGACGTTCCGGTGCGATGTAAAGCAGCTTGAGCGCGCCAGCCTCAAGCGCGGCATAGACCTCATCATTTTCTTCGGGCGTGTTGCCCGAGGTCAGCGCACCTGCGGAGACGCCCGCCTCTTGCAGCGCGCGGACCTGATCGCGCATCAACGCGATCAGCGGCGAGATCACCACCGTGACCCCCTCGCGCAGCAGCGCGGGCAGTTGAAAACACAGCGACTTGCCCCCACCCGTAGGCATGATGGCCAGCACATTTTCACCAGAACTCACCGCATCGACGATCTCTTCCTGCCCGGGGCGAAAGGCGTCGAATCCAAAGACGTCCCGCAAAAGCGGCGCTGCGTCCAGCATGGGCAGGTGATCCTGTTCTCAGTGTTGTCTGTCTGCTCTTACCAAGCAGTGTTCCACACTAAGAATCGGTGAACAAGAGGGCGTGACGCCTACATGAAGCCAAACAGCGTCGGCAGGATGTAGTTCTGCAGCGAGAGCACGATGATGAAGGCCACCAACGGCGCAAGGTCCAACCCGCCGGTATCGGGCAGGATGTTGCGGATCGGGCGATAGATCGGCTCCAGCAGCCGATTCAGCCCGTACCAGATCTGCCCGACAAGCTGCTGATGCACGTTGAGAACGTTGAAATTGATGAGCCAGCTCATGATCACATGCACGATGATGAAGAAATAAACCACGCTGAGGATCAGCTGCAGCGGTCCGTAGATTGCCATCATCGTCAGAATT
Source organism: Ruegeria jejuensis (assembly GCF_041537905.1). Taxonomy (NCBI): domain Bacteria; kingdom Pseudomonadati; phylum Pseudomonadota; class Alphaproteobacteria; order Rhodobacterales; family Roseobacteraceae; genus Ruegeria; species Ruegeria jejuensis. The sequence continues at coordinate 52,597 of NZ_JBGRUO010000021.1, forward strand.
CTCCTTCATGATCTGCCCGACAGGTAATCGCTGGCATGCAAAAGCGCAAGGATGCCGCACCGTCGTGATTGACGTCTGCGTCACTTTTCGCATGTGTATCGGCAAACCGCTTTGGAGAGCCCGATGTTCCCGATTGTCCGCTTGGCGAAAGACATGTTCGTTGCCAGCCGCATGCAGCCGCTTGAGCTGACCGAGACCCATGTGTCGAACCACAGGTGCTGGCCCTGGGACCTGGATATCTGGCTGGAGTTGAACAATGGCCGCGCCATGACGCTCTATGATCTGGGGCGCACCATGCTGGCGCAACGTGTGGGCCTGGGCAAGGCCATTCTGGCGCGTCGCTGGGCCATGACCATGGCCGGCTCCACGGTGCGGTTCCGCCGCCGCATTCGCGGGTTTGAACGGTTCGAAATGCGGTCTCGTGCCATTTGTTGGGATGAACGGTTCATCTACCTGGAGCAAACCATGTGGAAACGGAACGGCGAATGCGCCAGCCATGTGGTGTTCCGGTCTGCGGTTACCAATGAGAACGGGATCGTTCCGCCCTCCGAAGTACTGCTCCAAATGGGGCAAGAGGACACGACATCGCCCCCGATGCCCGAATGGCTTGCGGCCTGGTGTGCTGCTGACGCGCTGCGCCCCTGGCCGCCGATGCAGGAAAAGCTTGTGTAACGCGCGCGCAGCCCGTCATATCTAGGCAAAGCACTTGAGGACGGGCATGGCAGAAATTTCCGCGCGCAAACGCGTCTGGGGCTGGTGGTTTTTCGACTGGGCCAGCCAGCCTTATCATTCGCTTCTGGTTACCTTCATCTTCGGCCCCTATTTCGCCGGTGTCGCCGCCGAGTATTTCGTGACCACCGGGCTTTCCGCCCACGCAGCGGCGGCGCGGGCGCAGGTTGTCTGGGCCAACTGTCTGACCATCACCGGGCTGATCATCGCCTTCGGCGCCCCGCTGATGGGCGCGTTTGCCGATGTCACTGGCCGCCGCATGCCGTGGATTTTCGCCTTTTCGGTGATGTATGCGGTGGGCTCTGCCGCGCTCTGGTTCACGCTGCCGGACGGGTCGAACATGTGGCTGATGCTGTCAGCTTTCGGTCTCGGCTTTGTCGGCGCGGAATACGCACTGATCTTCATCAATTCGCAATTACCCGATATCAGCAACAAAGAGGATGTTGGCGAGATCTCGGGCAGCGGCTTTGCCTTTGGTTACTTCGGCGGGCTGATCTCATTGGCCATCATGTTGCTGTTCTTCGTCGAACAGCCCAATGGAAAAACCCTGATCGGCCTCGACCCGGCCTTTGGCTTGAACGCCGCGCAGATGGAGGGCACCCGCTTTGTCGGGCCGATGACCGCCGCCTGGTACATTGTCTTCATGATCCCCTATTTCCTCTGGGTCCGGGACGGGCCGCGTAGCGGCAAGAGGGGATCGTTTTCCGGGGCGCTGCGCCTGTTGGGCCGGACGATCGCGGATTTACGGCATCGCTACAGCCTTTCAGCCTATCTTGGGTCCTCGATGCTCTATCGTGATGCGTTGAACGGGCTTTACAGTTTTGGTGGTGTTTATGCGCGGCTGGTGCTGGAATGGGATCTGATCAAGATCGGGATTTTTGGTATCGTCAGCGTTCTGGCCTCGGCGATCTTTGTCTATTTCGGCGGCAAGCTCGACAAACGGCTGGGGCCGAAACCGGTTATCTGCGGCTGCATCCTTATCCTGATCGCGGTTTGCGCACTGATTGTCGGTATGGACCGCACCCAGATTTTCGGCATCGCACTGCCCGAGGGGTCCTCGCTGCCCGATATCCTGTTCTTTGGCTGCGGCGTTCTGATTGGCGGCATGGGTGGCACGCTGCAATCGGCCAGCCGATCACTAATGGTGCGCCACACCGCGCCGGACCACCCGACCGAAAGCTTCGGGCTCTATGGTCTGTCGGGTCGTGCAACTGCCTTTCTGGCGCCCATGTTGATCGGCGTGGCGACCGGGATATTCGGAGATGCGAGATTGGGGGTTTCCCCAGTGATCGGGTTGTTTATTCTGGGGCTCATATTGTTGCGCTGGGTAAGACCGGAAGGGGATCAGACCTGATGTTTTTACGGGTACTTGTGACGATTGCCGCGCTAGCCGGACTAAGTGCCACCGCAGATGCCGCCCCGCTGGCCAAGGAGTTGTTCGGGGCTCAATCGCAAGGCTCCCGGCAGAAATCCGCTGCTTATGGCAGCTATTCCCGGGGCTGCGCCGCAGGTTCCGTGCAACTGCCCGAGACCGGACCGACCTGGCAGGCGATGCGCCTGTCGCGCAATCGCAACTGGGGTCACCCCGAAACCATCGACTACATCCAGGACCTAAGCCAGTTCGCGGCGAAACAGCCAGGCTGGGACGGGCTCTATATTGGCGATATCAGCCAGCCGCGCGGCGGCCCAATGCTGAGCGGCCATCGCAGCCACCAGATCGGTCTGGATATCGACATCTGGATGCGCCCGGCCAACAAGCTGAACCTGTCGCGCCGCAACCGCGAGAACATCTCGTCAATCTCGATGCGGCGGGCCGAAGGGGCGTTTGTCAACGCCAATTGGACCCGGCAACATCACGAGATCCTGAAAGCCGCGGCCAAGGACAAGCGCGTCGCGCGAATCTTCGTCTTTCCCGGCGCCAAGGTGCAGATGTGCAAGGATGCCAAGGGTAATCGCAAATGGCTGCGCAAAATCCGGCCGTGGTGGGGCCATCACTATCATTTCCATGTCCGGCTGAGCTGCCCCAAAGGCGTGCGGGGCTGCGTCAATCAGGATCCGCCCCCAAAGGGGGATGGCTGCGCCGAGGCGCAGCAATGGGTCAACAATATCCTGAACCCGCCACCGCCCAAACCGCGTGACCCCAACGCACCGGCGCCCAAGAAGCGCCGGGAATACACCCTTTCCGACCTGCCCCAGCAATGCGCCGCCGTTCTGCAGTCGCGGTAATCTGCGCCCTGATCCTGACGGGCAGTGTGCATGCGGTGGAGCGATCCGGCGCAACGCCCGCCGGCAGCTATCTGTGGACCGGCAAGGCCCCATGGTTTGGCGGGTTTTCCGGCCTTGAAGTGTCAGAAGACGGCAGCTCGATGCTGGCGCTCAGCGACCGCTCGATCCTTGTGAGCGCGGATTTACAGCGCAAGGACGGACGTGTCAGCGGTGTCGAGGTCACATCGGCCAACTGGGTCCGGTCCAGCAAGAATAAACCCCTGATCGGGCGGGCAGGCGATTCCGAAGGTCTGGCCATCGGGCCTGACGGCAGCCATTACATCTCGTTCGAAGGGGTGCATCGCCTCGCACATTATGCCGATCCCGAAAGCCGGTCAAACGTGCTGCCGCGCCCCGAGGCGTTCAAGGATCTGGCCAGCAACGGCTCGTTCGAGCCGCTCGCAATCGACGCACAGGGGCGACTTTACACCATGCCCGAAAGCAGCCGCGCCGCAGATGGCTCCATCCCGGTCTATCGCTGGGACGGGCGGCGCTGGTCGACCCCGTTCAAGCTGCCGCCGCGCGGTGATTACCTGCCGGTCGGGGCAGATTTCGGCCCGGACGGGCGGCTGTATGTTCTGGAGCGCGCGACCGGGGCTTTGGGGTTTCGCAGCCGATTGCGACGCTGGACGGTGAGCGATACGGAGGCCACAAACGAGGAAACCGTGCTCGACACGCGCGCCGGTGCCCATGAGAATCTTGAAGGGGTCTCGGTCTGGCGCAACGACGGGGGTAAGCTGCGTGCCACAATGATCTCGGACGACAATTTCGTGTTCTTCCTGCGCACCGAGATCGTGGAATACACCCTGCCGGACTGACTTGCCAAAGCCGAAAACAGCGGCTATTAGCGCGGCCTGCCTGAAATGAATCGGGCCAAGTCGCCGCTACCTTGTCAAAACGGGCACCAAGATATGACACGTACCTACCTTCCCGGCATTCTTGCCATGGCCGCCATTGTGGTTGCCTCCAACATTCTGGTTCAGTTCCTGATCCTCGACGGTCTGCTGACCTGGGGCGCGTTCACCTACCCTTGCGCCTTCATCGTCACCGACATCATGAACCGCGTCTATGGCGTGCAGGCCGCGCGCAAGGTCGTGCTTGCCGGTTTCGTCACCGGCATCCTCTGCTCGCTGATCGGCAGCCAGATCATGCTGGAGTTCGGCCCTGCCGTGCCGCTGCGCGTCGCCGTCGCCTCGGGCACCGCCTTCCTGATCGCGCAACTGACCGATGTGGCGCTGTTTGACCGCCTGCGCGCGGGCCGCTGGTGGCGTGCGCCGCTGGTCTCAACGCTGGTTGGCTCGGCGCTGGACACCGCGTTGTTCTTCACCATCGCCTTCTCAGCCTCGGTTACGTTCTTCGGCACAAACGCCGACGCCGTGATTTCCTGGGCGTGGGAGCCTGTGCCCTTCCTGCTCACCGGCCCCGAAGCGCCGCTCTGGGTGACGCTGGGCTTTGCCGACTGGCTGGTCAAACTGGCGCTGGCGCTGATTGCTCTGGTGCCGTTCCGTCTGATCGTGGCGCGGATGACAGCTGCGCAGCCCGCATAAAAAACGCTTTGAGATCGGCACAGCTTGTGTCACGCTCCTTGCTAACCGCAACAGTTAGAAAAGGAGGTGATCCAGTGTCGAGAAAGAGATTGGAGAGAGGTGTCGGAACAACCGGGGGGATCGCCTGCTAGGGCAGCCCTTGGCGGAGCGCGCGCTCCGGCTGGTCGATTGATCTAACCGACCCAACCTCCTGAACTTTCGAAGGGCCGTCCCGCTGGGGCGGCCCTTTTTGTTTCTGCACTGCCCGGTTAAGCTCCACCCATGCTCAGGATCGGCGACACCATCATCATTCACGACTGGGAGCTTACCGAAAGCTTCATGCGCGCCTCGGGGCCTGGCGGGCAGAATGTGAACAAAGTGGCCACCGCCGTGGAGCTTCGGTTCGAGGCGGCGCGCTCGCCCTCGCTGCCTGATCCGGTCAAGGCGCGGCTGAAACGGCTGGCGGGCCGGAAATGGACCAAGGACGGTGCCATCATCATCCAGTGCGACGAGACCCGCTCGCAGGCGCGCAACCGTGATATCGCGCGCGAACGGCTGGTCGAACTGCTCACGCGCGCGCTGGTCAAGCCGAAGTGCCGGGTGCCCACCAAGCCCACATACGGATCGGTAAGGCGCAGGCTGGAGTCCAAAAAAGCACGCGGCGCGGTCAAGGCGTTGCGGGGCCGGATCAGCGACGAATAGGCTGGCATCCGGTCGGCGCGCTGCTAGGGTTCACGAAAGGCACATAGGGGAGGAGATGCGGCCATGCGGCTGGAGGGGAAATCCGCCATTGTCACCGGCGGCGCGTCAGGTTTCGGCGCGGGCATCGCGCGCAAATTCGCGCAGGAGGGCGCACATGTCATGATCGCCGATCTGAACCGCGATGCAGCGGAACAGCTTGCGGATGAGATTGGCGGCACGGCTTGCGAGACAGACGTCTCCGAGGCGGTGTCGGTTGCGAAGATGGTGCATATGGCCGAAGCCGCCTTTGGTCAGATCGATATTCTGGTCAACAATGCAGGGGTGACTCACATGCCTGCGCCTCTGGAAGAGGTCAGCGAAGAGGATTTCGACCGGGTTGTCGCCGTGAACATGAAATCAGTCTACCTGACCGCCCGCGCGCTGGTGCCGCAGTTGAAGGCGCAAGGTTCCGGCGTGATCCTGAACATCGCCTCGACCGCCGGGCTGTCGCCGCGCCCGAAACTGAACTGGTACAATGCCTCGAAAGGCTGGATGATCACCGCCACCAAGACGATGGCGGTCGAATTGGCGCCTGACTGCGTGCGCGTCAACGCGCTCTGCCCGGTGGCGGGCGAGACCCCGCTGCTGAAATCCTTCATGGGCGAGGACACGCCCGAGATGCGTGCGAAATTCCTGTCGACCATCCCGATCGGCCGCTTTTCCACCCCGCAGGATATGGGCAACGCGGCCGCATTCCTGTGCTCGGACGAAGCGTCTATGATCACCGGCGCCGCGCTTGAGGTGGATGGCGGGCGGTGCATCTGACGATGAAACCGGGGGCCCTCAACCTGATCACCGATATTGCCGGGCTGCGCGTGGGCAACGCGCAGGATCAGGCGCTGAAATCCGGGGTTACGGTCATGACTGCCGATTCGCCCTTTACCGCCTCCGTTCATGTGATGGGTGGCGCGCCGGGCACGCGCGAAACCGATCTGCTGGCTGCTGACAAGACCGTCTCGCAAGTCGATGCGCTGGTCTTGTCGGGCGGTTCGGCCTTTGGGCTGGATGCCTGTTCCGGCGTGACCGAGGTGCTGCGCAAAGCCGGGCGCGGTTTTCAGGTTGGCGAGGTCGTGGTGCCCATCGTGCCCGGCGCAATACTGTTCGATCTGGTCAATGGCGGCAACAAGGAGTGGGCGAGAAACCCCTATGCCGCCTTGGGAGGCGCCGCTTTTGCAGCGGCAGACACGGTGTTCGACCTTGGCAGCGCCGGTGCCGGGACTGGCGCGCTGAGTGCCAATCTCAAGGGCGGGCTTGGCTCTGCCTCGCTGGTCCTGCCGTCGGGCGCGACGGTTGGCGCGCTGGTCGCGGCCAACCCGATGGGCAGCGTCACCACGCCCGGCGAAACACATTTCTGGGCCGCGCCGTTTGAATTGAACGCCGAGTTCGGCGGCCTCGGCCCCGATCCGCGCGCAGGGCTGGGCCTGGACCTGAGCAGCCGCAAATCGGCGTTGTTTGGGCCGAAAGGCGGCGAGCGCGCCAATACCACGATCGCCATCGTCGCCACGGATGCCGCGCTGAGCAAGGCGCAGTGCAAGCGGATGGCCGTCGCCGCCCATGACGGGATCGGACGCGCCGTCGTACCTGCACACAGCCCCGGTGACGGAGACCTGGTTTTCAGCGTCTCAACCGGAGCGCGCGACCTGCCAAACCCACAGGGCGAACTGGCCCTGATCGGCCATGCCGCAGCGCTCTGCCTCAGCCGGGCCATTGCGCGGGCAACCTATCTTGCCCGCCCTGCCGAGGGCGACCTTTTGCCGTGCTGGATTGACATCCGTCAAGGCGACGCAAAAAGCGAACTGCCATAAGCGCGAGGCGAGGGCGGCGCGGCATTCTATCCGATTGACTTTGGCTACTTCGACCGCCCAATTGTGCCGTAGCCACGCAAATGGAGCCAGAGCATGAAATACACTTTTAGCGCTGCTATCGCCGCACTGATGATCGCCACGCCGGTATTGGCCGAGGGCGACGCAGAAGCGGGCAAAAAGGCTTTCAACAAGTGCAAAGCTTGCCACACGGTCGTCTCTGCCTCGGACGAAGTCATCGTGAAGGGCGGCAAGACCGGGCCAAACCTTTATGGTATCGTTGGCCAGACGGCAGGCACTGTGGAAGGCTACAAATATGGCCCCAGTCTTGTCGCTGCGGGTGAGAGCGGGTTGGTCTGGGACGAAACGACCTTTGTCGAATACACCACCGACCCCAAGAAGTTCCTGCAGACCTATCTGGACGACCCCAAAGCCAAGTCCAAGATGACCTTCAAGCTGAAAAAAGGCGGCGAAGACATCTATGCCTTCCTGACGAGCGCGAGCGAGTAAGGAACAGACGCCCCCTTTTGGGATGCCGACAAAAGGCCGCAGGTTCGCCCCTGCGGCCTTTCGCACGATTGAATGGCTGGTCGATTGGGTTCACTTTGGCTACAGGGCTGTTGTGACCGGCGGGATGAGGACCGGTGAGATCAGCACAAGTCAGGGCCTGCGCAGACAGGCCAGTGGGAGACGTCAATATGGCAGCGATGATCCCGGCCTGGGTCGATGGGCAGCTGGTTCCGTATGGCAAGCTGGAGGCGCATCAGCACGGCCTGAAACACAAGGCGGTTTCGGTCTTTGTCATTCGCGGCATGAACATCCTGATCCAGCAGCGCGCCATGGGCAAATACCACACACCCGGCCTTTGGGCGAATACATGCTGCACCCATCCCGACTGGGATGAGGCCTCGTCAGTTTGCGCTGTGCGCCGCCTGCGCGAAGAGCTGGGGATCACCGGGCTCTACCCCGAATTCCGTCATCAGCTTGAATACCGCGCCGATGTGGGCTCGGGCCTGATCGAACATGAGGTGGTCGACGTGTTCCTGGCCCATGCCCGCAAGACGGTCGCCGAAGATCCGAACCCCGATGAGGTCATGGACACGCGCTGGATCAACTATCACGATCTGCAAGCCGAGGTTGCCCGACACCCCGAGAGGTTCACGCCCTGGCTCAAAATCTATCTCGAAAAACATGCCGATACGATCTTTGGCCCCGACCTGATCATCTCGGCCAGCACCTGAACGGGCCCTCAGCGCGCGGGGATGGCGATATTGTCGATCAGGCGCACACCTTCGATGAAGGCCGCCGCAAAGAGCCTTGCATCGGAGCTGGCGGTGTCGAGCGGGGCGAGCGCGTCGATGTCGCGCAATTCCAGATATTCAACCGGGTCAAAGCCCGCCTGTTCCAGCCGCTGCACCGCGTCAGCCTGCAATGTCGCGAACGTCGCGCCGTCCGAAAGCGCCTGCGCCACCTCGCGCATCACCCGGTGCAACGCTGCCGCCTGACGCATCCCCGCCTCGCTCAGCCGCCGGTTTCGTGACGACATGGCCAGCCCGGAAGCCTCGCGCACCGTCTCACATCCCACAACCTCGATGGGGATGTTGAGATCGGCGGCCATGCGGCGCACGACCAGAAGCTGCTGATAATCTTTCTCGCCAAAATAGGCCCGATCGGCCTGGGTCTTGAGGAACAGCTTGGCAACCACCGTGGCGACGCCGTCGAAATGGCCGGGCCGGTTTGGCCCTTCCATCATGTCGGTCAGCCCGTCGACGCTGATGGTTGTGGCAAAGCCTGAGGGATAGACCTCGTCCGGGTTGGGCGCGTAGATCAGATCGACGCCCAGCGGCGACAGCTTGCCTGCGTCCTCTTCCTCGACGCGGGGATAGCTGGTCAGGTCGCCGGGATTGTTGAACTGCATCGGGTTCACAAAGATCGTGACGACCGTCCGATCACATTGCGCCCTGGCTGCCTCGACCAGAGACAGATGCCCCTCATGCAGGGCGCCCATCGTCGGCACCACACCCACGCTTTGGCCTGCAGACCGCCACTGCGCCGTTTCGGCGCGCAGATCATTTAACCGGCGCAGGATGCGGGTCATGTCTTGGCAGCCTTTTGCGGGGCCTGATCCGCAAATACATGTTCGGCCGCCGGGAAGGTGCGGGCACGCACCTCGGCCGCGTATTCGGCAATGGCCGCCTCGGCCAGAGGGCCAAGCTCGGCGTATCGTTTGACGAATTTCGGTTTGAAGGCGGTGAAGAAGCCCAGCATGTCATCCACCACCAGAATTTGGCCGTCACAGCCCGCCGACGCGCCAATGCCGATGGTGGGGATGGCGATCTCGGCGGTGATCCGGTCCGCCAAAGTCTGAGGTACCTTTTCCAGCACCACCGAAAACGCGCCAGCCTCCGCGACCGCGCGAGCATCCGTCAGCACGGCATCGGCCTGTTCCTCGCGACCCTGCACCTTGTAGCCGCCCAGCGTGTTCACCGATTGCGGTGTCAGCCCGATATGCGCCATCACCGGAATGCCGCGCCGCACCAGAAAGCGGATGGTTTCAGCCATCTCGACCCCGCCTTCCAGCTTGACCGCACCCGCGCCGGTCTCGGCCATCAGGCGGGCGGCATTGCGAAACGCCTGCGCCGGGTCTTCTTCATACGATCCGAACGGCATGTCGATCACCATCATCGACCGGCTGAGCCCGCGCGCCACGGCCTGACCATGCAGGATCATCATCTCCATCGTCACACCCAGCGTCGAGGGCAGCCCGTGCAGGACCATCCCCACGCTGTCCCCCACCAGCACAAAGTCGCAATGACCGTCCATCATCTGCGCCATCGGCGTGGTGTAGGCGGTCAGGCTGACCAGCGGATCACCGCCTTTCCGGCGCAGAATGTCATCGGCGTTCGGGGCTGTCTTGCGGGCTGTGGCGCTCATGAGCTTGCTTTCGACGAACTGCGGTTCCGGCGGAGATACCAACTGTCACGGGCCAGATGAAGACCGGTTGCGCCAACATATACTTGAATGACCTAAGGTTTCCGACCAGAGTTGGCCAAAGGCCGGGCCACGGCCAAAGGAATTTCTGGGAGGATACTATGGGGATTTTCGATTCGCGGTCTGTGAAACTGGCGGGTGCATTGGTCGCCGGCCTTTGGTGGACGACGGCCCATGCCCAGACTGACATCACCATCGCCATGCAGCTGGAACCACCGCATCTGGACCCGACAAGCGCCGCGGCGCAGGCTATCGACTCGGTCGTCTATACCAATGTCTTCGAAGGGCTGACCCGCTTCATGGGCGATGGGTCCATCGTGCCGGGTCTGGCCGAAAGCTGGGAAATCTCTGACGACGGCAAGACCTATACCTTCAAGCTGCGCGAGGGCGTGAGTTTCCATGACGGCGCGCCGATGAGAGCCGAGGACGTGAAGTTCAGCCTGGACCGCGCCCGTGCCGAAGACAGCGCAAATGCGCAGAAAGCACTGTTTGACGGAATCGAAGAGGTCACCGTGCTTGACCCGCTGAGCGTTCAGGTGACCCTGGCCGAGCCCAACGGCAACCTGCTGTTCAATCTGGCCTGGGGCGATGCGGTGATCGTGTCCGAGGCCAGCATCGCCGATATCAAGACCAACCCGGTCGGTACCGGCGCCTACAAATTCGCGGAGTGGGTGCAGGGCGACCGGATCGACCTGACCCGCAACGATGCCTATTGGGGCGACGCCCCGGCGCTGGAAAGCGCGACGTTCAAGTTCATCTCGGACCCCACCGCCGCCTTTGCCGCCGTGATGGCCGAGGATGTGGACGTGTTCGACAATTTCCCCGCGCCGGAAAACCTGCCGCAATTCGAGGCGGATCCGCGCTTTCAGGTGCTGATCGGCTCGACCGAGGGCGAAACGATCCTGAGCACCAACAACAAACAGCCGCCCTTTGACGATATCCGCGTGCGCCAGGCCGTCGCCCATGCCATCGACCGGCAAGCGATCATCGATGGCGCGATGTTCGGCTATGGCACGCCCATCGGTACGCATTTTGCACCGCACCACCCCGCCTATGTCGATCTGACGGGCAACTCGGCCCATGATCCCGACAAGGCGCGCGCGCTGCTGGCCGAGGCAGGGATGGCCGACGGGTTCGAGACCACCCTGCATCTGCCGCCCCCGTCTTATGCACGGCGCGGCGGCGAGATCATCGCGGCGCAACTGGCCGAGGTCGGCATCACCGCCGAGATCATCAATGTGGAATGGGCGCAATGGCTGGAATCGGTCTTCAAGGGCAAGGATTTCGGCCTGACCATTGTCAGCCATACCGAACCGATGGATATCGGCATCTATGCAAGGCCCGACTATTACTTCCAGTATGACAATCCTGACTTCCAGTCCCTGATGGAAACGCTCAACACAACCACCGATCCCGGTGAGCGGGATGCGTTGATGAAACAGGCGCAGCAGATCATCGCCGAGGACTATGTCAACGGATACCTGTTCCAATTGGCCAAACTGGGCGTCGCAAAGGCCGGGGTTCAGGGCCTGTGGCTGAACGCCCCCACCGCTGCCATCGATCTGACCGGCGTGTCCTGGTCGGAATGAACAGACGGGCGGCACCTCGCTGAGCTGCCGCCCGATTTTGCCAGCATGATATTCAAGAGATGAATTTGCGCCGCTTTTTCCTGACAGCCTTTCTGACAACCATGCTGATGCTGCTGGGGCTCACCGGGCATGTTATGGCGCAGGGGTTGCTGCAAAACGACCACGGGACGCCGTTGGGCACGCCGGGTCAGCCGCTGGATGTGGGGATTGGCATCCATATCGACCAGATCACCTTCGTCGACCAGAAATCCGAAAACTACGGCGCCGTGGCAACCTTGCGGTTTCGCTGGAAAGACCCCGCGCTGGCTTATGAGCTTGCCGAGTACGAACGCGAAGTCCGCGTGTTCAAGACCGAGGCCTTTCTGGAATACGCGACGGAAAACGCCGCGATCGTCCCGGCCTTCGTGATCGAGAACCAGCAATCGAACCGCTGGATTCATCAATCGGTCATCGCCGTGACCAGCGAAGGCGAGGCCAACTACTTCGAAAAATCCTCGCTGACCCTGCAGGCCCCCTATTTCGACTTCCGCAAATACCCGTTCGACACGCAGCGCTTCTATTACGAGGTGGTTTCCGTCTTCCCCTCGCGCGCCGTGCGCTATTCGATCCTGGAAGAGGAATCCGGGCTGGGGGATTTGCTGGGCGAAGAGGAATGGATCCTCGAAAACGCCCAGATGCAGAAATCAACCGTGGTGGGTCTTTCGGGGCTGGAAAGCGACAAGGTGGCGCTGGAGTTCACTGGCAGGCGGCATGTGCTCTATTACGCGATCCGGATTTTCCTGCCGATGCTGGTGCTTGTCTCGGTCAGCTGGTCGCTGTTCTTTCTGGACGAATACCGCAAACGCATCGAGATCGCGGGCGCGAACCTGCTGGTTTTCGTGGCCTTCAACTGGGTCATCTCCGACGATCTGCCCAAACTGGGATATCTGACCTTTCTGGATTTCATCCTGCAATGGATGTTCGTGGTCACGGGGGCCGCGATCGTGTTCAACGTGATGCTGCGACGCATGAAGCTGGCCGGGCGCGAGGCGTCTGCGGCCAAGCTGGACAATTACGCGATCAAATGGATCTATCCATTGTCCTACGCCGCGATCATCGGATTTGCAGTCCTGAACTTCCTGGTCACGCCCTAGATGCTGGACCCGCGCCTGACGCGCGCCTAACGTGGCCCCAATGCTGCGCTACACGCTGAAACGCCTTATCTCCTTGTTGCTGAGCCTTGCGGTCGCCTCGCTGGTGATTTTCGCCGTGATCGAAATTGCGCCGGGCGATCCCGCGCAGTTCATGCTGGGCGTAAACGCGCAACCCGACACACTGGCTGCGCTGCGCACCGAACTGGAGCTGGATGCCTCGAAGCCCGAGCGCTACCTCGCCTGGGTTGGCGGTATGCTGCAAGGGGATTTCGGCACCTCCTATACCTATCGCACGCCGGTGGCGGGGATGATCGCCGACCGGCTCTGGGTCTCGCTACCGCTGACGATCTATGCGCTGCTGATCTCGATCCTGCTGGCCTTTCCGGCGGGCATCTACGCCGCCTCGCGACGCGGAAAGATGGGCGATGCCGCAATGATGGGCACCACACAGCTGGGCGTAGCAATCCCGAATTTCTGGTTCGCGATGATGCTAGTGCTGGTGCTTGCGGTGAACCTGCGCTGGTTCAACGCCGGTGGCTTTCCCGGCTGGGACAAAGGTGTCTGGTCCGGGCTGCACGCGCTCACCCTGCCCGCCATCGCGCTGGCACTACCGCAGGCCTCGATTCTGGCGCGGGTCATGCGATCCGCCCTGCTGGACGTGCTGGGCGAGGATTTCATGCGCACCGCCCGTGCCAAGGGGCTGAGCCGGGGGCAGGCGCTCTGGCGGCACGGGCTGCGTAACGCGCTGATCCCGGTGCTGACCATCATCGGGCTGCAGGTCTCGTTCCTGCTGGCGGGCGCAATCATCATCGAGCAGGTATTCTATCTGCCCGGTCTGGGGCGGCTGATCTTCCAGTCGATCAACTCACGCGATCTGATCGTCGTGGAATCGGTGGTGATGCTGCTGGTATTTGTGGTGATCACAGTGAACTTTCTGGTCGATCTGGCCTATGCCATTGTCGACCCACGGCTGAGGACGCGCACATGAGCCGGGGCTTGTGGATTGGGTCGGGCCTGACCGCGATGATGCTGAGCCTCGCGCTGGTGTCGCTGATCTGGACGCCCTACCCCTATGAGCAGTTGGATATCCCCAACAAACTGCTGCCCCCCAGCCTGGTCCATCCGCTGGGCACCGATCATTTCGGCCGCGATATCCTCAGCATGATCATGGTCGGTATCCGCACATCGATGGGCGTGGCCATCGTGGCCGTGGCGATCGGGCTTGTCTTCGGCATCCCACTGGGCCTGTTGGCCAGCCAGCGCAAGGGCGGCTGGATCGATGAGGTGATCATGCGCACCAATGACGTGATCTTCGCCTTCCCGCTGCTGGCCATGGCGATCCTGATCACCGCCGTGTTTGGCCCTTCGGCCACCAATGCCATCATCGCTTTCGGCATCTTCAACATCCCGGTCTTTGCCCGTGTCACGCGGGGCGGTGCGCTCAGCCTGTGGGAGCGGGAGTTCATCTTTGCCGCGCGGGTTGCGGGCAAGTCCCGCCTGCGGATCAGTGCCGAACATATCCTGCCCAACATCCTCGGTATCCTGATCGTGCAGGGCACCATCCAGTTCGCGCTCGGCATTCAAGTCGAGGCGGCGCTGTCTTTTGTCGGGCTGGGCGTGCAGCCGCCGACACCCTCGCTGGGCCGCATGCTGGCCGATGCCCAGACCCTGGTGACCATCGCGCCGCATATCGCCATCTTTCCGGGCCTTGCGATCATCGGGATCGTGGTTGGATTGAACCTGATGGGGGATGGTTTGCGCGACTGGCTCGACCCGCGCATCCGGGTGGTGCGCACATGAGCCTGTTAGAGGTCACCGGCCTGAACCTGTCCATCACGGGCAAATCCATCCTGCGCAATGTCGATCTGTCCGTGGCCAAGGGTGAAATCGTTGCCGTCACCGGCGAAAGCGGCTCGGGCAAGTCGATGACCGCGTTTTCGGTAATGCAACTGCTGCCCGAAGGCGCCGAGATCAGTGGCTCGATCAAATTGGATGGGACCGACCTGACCACCCTGCCCGAATCGCAGCTTTGCGAAATGCGCGGTGCCCGGATCGGGATGGTGTTTCAGGAGCCGATGTCTGCGCTGAACCCGGTCAAGACAATCGGCGATCAGGTGGCCGAAACCATCTTGATCCACGGCACCATGTCCAGGAATCAGGCCCGCGCGCAGGCGCATGAGATGCTCGGCCGCGTCGGTTTGCCGCCGGATCAATTCTCACCCACCCGCTTTCCGCATGAACTGTCGGGCGGCCAGCGCCAGCGCGTGGTGATCGCTATGGCTATCGCCCTGCGCCCCGACATGCTGATCGCGGATGAGCCGACAACCGCGCTGGACGTCACCACCCAGGCGCAGATCCTCGACCTGCTCAAGGGGCTGGTCGCTGAGTTCGATATGGGGCTGTTGATGATCACACATGATCTGGCCGTGGTCTCTGACATGGCGGACCGTATCGTGGTGATGCGGGCGGGCGAAGTGGTGGAAACCGGGCCGACACGCCAGCTTTTTGCCAAGATGCGCCACCCCTATACCCGCATGCTGTTCGAAGCGTCGCGCCACAGCGTCGACCTGCCGGAAAAACACGGCTCCGAACCGCTGCTCTCGGTTCAGAACGTGGCGCGCGCATACCGGCTGCCACGCACGAAGCTGTTCGCGTCAGCAGAACATTACCGCGCGGTTGATGGGGTCAGCTTCACGTTGCGAAAAGGCGAGCGGTTGGGGCTTGTCGGAGAATCCGGTTGCGGAAAATCGACCCTGACACGGGCGATTCTGGGACTTGAACCGGTGCAGGGCGGCCAGATTCTGCTGAACGGTGCACCGGTCTACACGGAACGCGGCGCCGATCTTGCTGTGCGTCGTGGCATGCAGGTGGTGTTTCAAGATCCGTTCGGCAGCTTCAACCCCCGCCACCGCGTCGCGCGGCTGATCACCGAGCCCTATCACTTGCTTGAAAACCCACCCTCAGGCACCGAACGCGCCGACGCGGTGGCTGAGGCCCTGCGCGCCGTTGGCCTGTCACCCGATGATGCGGGCAAATACATCCACGAGTTTTCTGGCGGGCAGCGGCAGCGGATCGCCATCGCTCGCGCCCTGATCATCAAACCCGATCTGATCCTGTTCGACGAGGCGGTGTCGGCGCTGGATGTCTCGGTCCGGGCGCGCATCCTCGATCTGGTGGCTGAACTGTGTGAGAGCCATGATCTGAGCTATCTCTTCATCAGCCACGACCTGAGCGTCGTGCGCACGATCACTGACCGGGTTCTGGTAATGCGCGCGGGCCGGATCGTGGAGGAAGGCGAAACAGAACAGGTCTTCTCGCATCCCAGCCACCCCTATACCCGCGCGCTGATTGCAGCCGCGCCGGTTCTTCCCGATATCGACACCCAGCACAGGAGCCACCCTCATGTCTGATCCGATCTGGTTCGACCCGACACTTTGCCTGATCGGCAAGGACTGGCAGCCCGCGATGGACCGGCAGACGCTGACCCTGACCAACCCGTCCGATGGAAGCGATATCTGCCAAATCGCGCGTGGGAGCGCCGTGGATGTGGACCGCGCGGTCGCCGCTGCACGTACCGCGCTAGGGTCGGAATGGGGGGCGCTGACCGCAGCCGAACGCGGTCGCATTCTGCTGCGGCTGTCCGTTTTGGTCCGCGATAGGGTCGAAGACCTCGCCCGCCTAGAAGCGATGGATGTGGGCAAACCCCTGACACAGGCCCGCGCCGACGCGCTGGCGCTGGCGCGGTATTGCGAGTTTTACGGTGGGGCGGCCGACAAGATGCATGGGGAGACCATTCCCTATCTCGACGGCTATACCGTTTATACCCTGCGCGAACCGCACGGGGTGACCGGGCATATCGTGCCGTGGAACTATCCGATGCAGATCATTGGCCGCTCGATCGGGGCGGCGCTGGCGATGGGCAATGCGACGGTCCTGAAACCGGCCGAAGAGGCCTGCCTGACCGCATTGGCCTTTGCCCATCTGGCGCAGGAGGCCGGGCTGCCCGCAGGCGCGCTGAATGTCGTACCGGGGCTGGGGGCCGAGGCCGGAGCGTCACTGGCCGCGCATGGCGATGTCGATCACATCTCGTTCACCGGGTCAGTCGCGACGGGCGCTTTAGTGCAGCAGGCGGCTGGCGGCAATGTGGTGCCCGTGACGTTGGAACTGGGCGGAAAATCCCCGCAGTTGGTCTTTGACGATGCAGACCTGGACGCCGCGCTGCCGTTTCTGGTCAATGCAGGTATCCAGAATGCGGGCCAGACCTGCTCGGCGGCCTCGCGCATTCTGGTCCAGCGCGGAGTCTATGCAGCGGTGCGCGACCGGATGGCAGCGGCGTATGGTGAGTTGACTGTTGGCCCTGCCTTGTCGGACCCGCGCGTCGGACCGCTGATTTCGGGTCGGCAGAAAGAGATCGTCTCGCGCTATCTTAATCTGGGCTCTGACCTGAATGTGGTTGCGCAAGGTACGGTACTGCCAGATGCGCCGGAGACGGGGCATTATGTCAGACCAACGCTCTTTGCCGATGTCCCCGCCGGACACCAACTGGCGCGCGAAGAGATATTCGGCCCGGTTCAGGTCATCATCCCTTTCGATACTGAAGAAGAGGCTCTGACAATTGCCAATAGTACCGATTATGGGCTGGTTGCGGGCATCTGGGCTCGCGAGGGCGCGCGGCAGATGCGGCTGGCGAAACGGCTGCGATCGGGGCAGGTCTTCATCAACAATTATGGTGCCGGAGGCGGCGTGGAACTGCCCTTTGGCGGTTTCGGAAAATCCGGTCATGGCCGCGAGAAAGGGTTCGAGGCGCTTTATGGGTTTTCACAACTGAAAACCGTGGCAGCCTATCACGGCTGAGGCGGCTCAGACCACCACGTCGATCTTTTCCTGCGCACCGACCTGGAACACCCGCTTGTAGCGCACGATCTCGTCCGCCGGGCCCATCGCCTTTTTTGGGTTGTCCGACAGCTTGACGGTGGGCCGCCCATCGGCTGACACCGCCTTGCAGACCAGCGAGAAGGGCGCCAGCCCGTTATCCGGCACCAGATCGCGGAAATCATTGGTCAGGAGCGTACCCCAACCAAACGAGATCATCGCCTGATCGGAAAATTCCCGATGCAGAGCCGCAATCATGTCCACGTCTAGACCATCGGAAAAGATGATCCGCTTCTCGCGCGGGTCTTCGCCGCGCGCGCGCCACCAGTCGATGGCAATCTGCGCGCCTTTTGCCGGATCGCCGCTATCGACGCGGATGCCCGTCCAGCCCGCCAGCCAGTCCGGCGCGCGATCCAGAAAACCCTTGGTACCATAGGTATCGGGCAGGATGATGCGCAGGTTGCCGTCATGTTCCTCATGCCAGTCGCTCAACACGTCATAAGGGGCCTGCGCCAGCGCCTCGTCGCTTTCGGCCAGCGCGGAATAGACCATTGGCAGCTCATGCGCATTGGTGCCGATGGCCTCAACTTCGCGCCGCATCGCAATCAGGCAGTTCGAAGTGCCGGTAAAGGCAGGGCCAAGCCCCTCGATCATCGCCTGCACGCACCAGTCCTGCCAGAGGAAGGAATGGCGGCGGCGGGTGCCGAAATCGGCGATGCCCAGACCATCGATGGCGCGCAGCTTTTCGATCTTCTCCCAGACGCGGGTCATGGCACGGGCATAGAGTATCTGCAGTTCAAAGCGGCGCATGTCGTTGATCACGGCGCGCGAGCGCAGTTCCATCAGCACAGCAAGCGCGGGAATTTCCCAGAGCATAACCTCATGCCAGAGCCCCTCGAAGGTCAGCTCATACTGATCACCGCGCCGTTCCAGGTGGTAGGGCGGCAGGCGCAGCCCTTCGAACCACTCCATGAAGTCGGGCCGAAACATCTGGCGCTTGCCATAGAAGGTGTTGCCGCGCAGCCATGTACTCTCTCCCCGGCTCAGGCGCAGTGAGCGGATATGGTCGAGCTGTTCGCGCAGCTCGCCCTCGTCAATCAGATCGGCCAGCGGGACCGAGACGGTTCGATTGATCAGCGAGAATCGGACATGCGTATCCGGCCGATTTCGGAAAACCGACTGGCACATCAACAGCTTATAGAAATCCGTATCGATCAGGGATCGGACAATCGGGTCGATCTTCCACTTGTGGTTATAGACGCGCGTTGCGATATCCACGGCATACCTCGGGCTTTCTGCCGGTCATGGATACGGCAGGTTTTCCGCCAAGGCAATTTCAATGAGCCGCGCATCTGGCCGAGGCCGTCGCCCGCGCATAATGAACCAGCCGTTCCATCAGATCGCCGCGCTGGATCGGTTTGCACAGAAAATCATCCATACCGGCGGCATGACAGGCTTCGCGGTCGCTATCGAACGTGTTGGCGGTCAGTGCGATGATCTTGGGTTGCGCGCCATCGCGGGCGCGAATCATCCGTGCCGCCTCCAGCCCGCTCATCACCGGCATGGCAACATCCATCAGGATCAGGTCGGGCGGGTTGCGCTGTACTGCTTCTACCGCCTGCGCGCCGTCATGGGCAAATTCCAGGTTCAGCGGCACATCCTTGAGGAACTTGCTGATCAGCAGGCGGTTGACCTTGTTGTCGTCGGCCACCAGCAATCGCATCCCGTCAAGCTCAAGGCCCGGGCTGGACTCGGCCTTGTCGTCGACCACCTGGGCCTGCGAAGCAAAACCGAAGGGCAGCGTGATGCGAAAGCAGGTACCCTGCCCGAGCACGGAAGTGACCGTAATCGACCCGCCCATCGCCTCGACCAGCTCTTTCGAGATGGTCAGCCCCAGGCCGGTACCGCCATGAGTGCGGTTAATGTCCGCATCCGCCTGTGAAAACCGGTCAAAGACCTGGTCCAGCTTGTCTTCTGCGATCCCGATGCCGGTATCGGCAACCTCGATCGTCACCGTATGGGCATCGCCACGCGGCGCAACCGACAAGGTGACACCGACACAGCCCTCGGCGGTGAATTTCAGGGCATTGCCGACCAGGTTGATGAGGATTTGCCGCAAGCGTCCCTCATCGCCCAGCACCAGCGGCGGCACCGGCGTCCGCGCCCTGAATAAAAGCTGCAGGCCCTTGGCCCGCGCCTGCGGGGTCAGCAATTGCGTGCTTTCGCGCAGACAGCTTAACAGGTCGAAACGCACCGGGCGCAGGACGGTTTTTCGCGCTTCAAGTTTGGACAGGTCCAGAATGTCGTTGATGATGGTCAGAAGCGCTCGCGCCGAGCTGCGGATCGTCAGGGCGTTTTCGCGCTGATCGTCATCCAGTTCGGACTCAAGCAAGACGTCTGCCATGCCGATCACCCCATTGAGCGGCGTGCGCAACTCGTGGCTCATCGTTGCCAGAAATTCAGCCTTGGCACGCGCGCCTCGTTCCGCCGCCTCGCGCGCAGCCGCCATTTCGCTGGCATGGGCGCGTGCCGCAGTCACATCCCGTTCGACCGCGACCCAGACCTCGACCCGTCCGTCAGGGCATTTGACCGGAACCAGATTGATCTCGATCCAGATATGCTGTCCGGATTTGGCGGCATTCAGGATTTCACCCCTGAATTCATTGCCCGATGCGATTGCCGCCTTGAGGCGTCGAAGCGTTTCGGGGTCGGTCTCTGGCGTGTTCATCAGATCACCGGGAAATTGCCCGATCGCCTCCTGCGGGCTATAGCCGGTGATCCGCGTAAAGGCCTCATTGACCCAGGTGATCCGACCCAGCGCATCCGAAAGAACCACACTGTCATTGGCATTTCGGGCAACCAGCGACAATTGCTGCGCCTCTCGCTGCCGCCGCTCAAGCCTCCGACTGTTGCGCAGCAGCTCCAGCGTTGAGGCACGCTGACGTTGGAAATTATGATTCACGAACCCTTGAAAGAGCAGCACCATATATGCCAGCAGAAGGATTCCGCACAGGTTCGGCACCAAGGCGGCAGTGTTGCCCGAATTGGTCAGGAACGCACCGATATTGAGCGCGATCGCGGTTGCACCATAGATACTCAGCCGCACGATCGCGGCGCGCCGGTGATAGGGCATTGTCAGACCGGCATCAATCGCGGCCCCCGTCAGAAACGCCATCGCAAAAAACGGCGACTGCCCGGTGACCGGCCCGGTCCAGCCGACATAGACACAGAACACGATTGTCAGCGCCTGAAACGCAGCGGTCAGCGTCGAGAGTTGCCGCGCCCGTCGATACCTGTGCCCCGCAGCTATCGGCACGCGCAGAGAGCGCAGATAGAGGCAATCGACCGCTTCACCCAGCAGCGCGACCAGGACCCCGATCAGACCCGAGGCGGGCCCGTTGGTCAGCGCCAGGGCAAGACCGCCGGTGATGGTAACAATCTGGCGTGTTCCGAGATTGACAATCCGCCAGCGCGCATAGCGGTGCAGCAGCCCGCGCCGACTGTATTTGCTTTCAAATCCGGTTCGTTGGTCGGCCGACGGCGACCCGGCATTCGACATGATCCAACCCCGGCCAGTTGTTGCGTTATCCTCAACGGAGTGCCCGACAAAGGTTAAGATTTCGCAACCCGGTTTATTCAGGTCAGGATGACACCTGCACCGGTCATCGCTTCGATCGCCGCCGCCAGCGACCCGTCCAGATCAATGGCCCGGCAGGCCTGCATCCGCACGGTGACGCCGTAGCCCAGCCGAGCGGCATCCACCGCCGAAAAATGCACGCAGAAATCGGTGGCGAGCCCGACCAGCGTCAGATCGGTGATCCCGCGCGAGCGCAGATAACCATCAAGCCCGGTGGGGGTGACATGATCGTTCTCGAAAAAGGCGGAATAGCTGTCGATCGCGGCCCGGAACCCCTTGCGCAGGATCAGATCGCCATCAATGCGCAGATCGGGGTGAAACGCGGCACCGGTCGAGCCCTGAACGCAGTGGTCAGGCCACAGCACCTGCGGACCATAAGGCATCTCGACCAGATCATAAGGCGCGGCTTCGGCATGGCTGCTGGCGAAGGAAGAATGTCCCGCCGGGTGCCAGTCCTGGGTCAGCAGGACGGTCTCGAACCCCTCCATCATCCGGTTGATTTCCGGGACGATTTCATCGCCGCCGGGCACGGCCAACGCGCCGCCGGGGCAGAAATCGTTTTGAACATCGATGACCAAAAGGGCTGCGGACATGTCATCCTCCGTTTTTCTGAATGCCTAGGCATCGCGCCGCGCCGCGTCAATCGGCGTCTTGCGGATACGGCCTGTCGGGACTAAAGCAAAGCCGCCGGAAACGCCCGCCGCCCAGCGCAGAGCCTGATGCGGCCTTATCTGCCCTTCTGGCGCCAAACCAAGCTGGACTGCCGCATGTACACGATCGCCGCCCTCTATCACTTTTCCCGCTTTGCGGAGCCCGCCACACTAAAGCCTGCGCTGCTGGACCTGTGCCGGGCACAGGGCGTCAAAGGAACGCTTTTGCTGGCAGGCGAAGGCATCAATGGCACCATCGCAGGTCCACGCGCGGGGATCGATGCGGTGCTGGCACATATCCGTGCTTTGCCGGGCTGTTCGGATCTGGAGTGGAAAGAGGCGACAAGCGATCACCCGCCTTTCGGCAAGATGAAAGTGCGCCTGAAGAAAGAGATCGTCACCATGGGCCAGCCCGATGTCGATCCAAAGGCACGCGTCGGGCATTATGTGGAACCCGAGGACTGGAACGATCTGATCCGCTCTGACGATGTGGTGGTGATCGACACAAGAAATGACTACGAGGTCGCGATCGGCACGTTCGAGGGGGCCATCGATCCCAAGACCGACAGTTTCCGCGAGTTTCCCGAATGGTGGGCCGCCAACAAAGACCGGTTCCACAACAAGCGGGTCGCGATGTTCTGCACCGGCGGTATCCGCTGCGAGAAATCGACCAATTACCTGCTTGGGCAGGGTGTCGAGGACGTCTTCCACCTCAAGGGCGGCATCCTGCGCTATCTCGAAGAGGTGCCGCAGGAAAACAGCGCCTGGGACGGCGAGTGCTTTGTATTCGACAACCGCGTTTCGGTCGGGCACGGGCTGGTCGAGGGGCCACATGAGCTCTGCCATGGCTGCCGCCGCCCGATCCTGCCCGAAGATCGCACCCGGCCCGAGTTCGAGGCGGGCGTGTCCTGCCATCACTGCATCGACAAGACCAGCGAGGCCGACAAGACCCGCTTTCGCGAGCGCCAGAAACAGATCGCGCTGGCCCGCGCCCGTGGTGAAGAGCATCTAGGTCAGGTTTAGGGACTGAACATCAAAGACTTGCACAGCGCGCGCCAAAGCGTGATGGTTCCGCTGGAGAAGCCTCAGACGGTTCAGAAATGTCCGAACAGATCACATTGGCAAATGAGTTCCGCCGCACCCTGCTGGGGGCCGCCGCCATGGTCTTTGTCAGCAGTGCCGCGTTTTACTTTCTGTCCCATCTCGATGAGAAACAGGCCGGGAACGCCTTTGGCAATGTCGCCACCATCGGGTTGGCGATCTGGCTGCTGGTGCAAATCTGGCTGCATGCGGTGCTTGTGGAAAGCCCGCGACGGCAACTGATCATCATGGGGATTTCCTTCATTCAGGTGGTGCCGTTCCTGTTTGCCGCCGTATACGGCGCGTTCGGTTATAACGACCTTTGCGTCATAGGCGCAGAAAAACCCTCCGATATGCTCTATTTCTCTTACGTGACCTTCACCACGGTCGGGTATGGCGACCTGCAGCCCGTCGGGCTGTGCCGCACTGTGGCAGTGGCCGAGGCGGTCACGGGCTATGTGCTGCTTGGCCTGTTCGTTGCGGCCACCATCGCGTCTTATACGCGCACGCATCAACGCAATGGCAGGACCTGAGCGTCAGCGATTGCGGTCGATCCACTCCGACATCAGCTTCTTGTTGCGGAAACACTCATGCGGAATCGGGCGGCGCTTAAGGCGCGACAGCCGCTCGGCATAAGACACCTGTTTACCGCTGGGATAAGCATCAAAGGGCGACCCGCCTTGCCCCTTGTTCGCAGAAATCCATTCCGACATCCGCTGTCTGTCGCGACGCGCCTCGGGCGGGATTTCCAGCGCGGCGCGCGCTGCGATTGCAGTGGCAAACTGCATCTGCCGATCGGTCACCGGCAGCAGGTGATAATCATTTCCCGGCTCATTGAACCAGGCGTCGCGGGCGCTGTTAACCATGAGAGACATCCTTGTTCCTTAACAAAAGGTATATAGAACAAATACGGAACATTTTCAAGATCAGGTCGCTGAGGTGACAGTTTCAGGTCGCGGCAGGGCTGGAAAACCGGGGCAAGCTGGGCTCTGTTCGTTGTGACTGTCCCAATAAGGTTTGCCCCGATGCCATCGATCTCTCCGGAACTTTTGACAAGCATCCGCGCCCGGTTTGCACAGATCGATCACTGTCCGCAGCAAGGCCCGCGCATCTTCTTTGAGAATGCGGGCGGGGCGCTGACGCTGAACGTGGTGGTCGATACGTCAACGCTTTATGCCGCCATCCCTGACAATCAGGGCCGAGACAACCCTGGCAGCCACGAGCTGGTGCGGGTCATCACCAAAGCCAAGCAAGATATGCGGGTCTTCATGAACGCCAAAGGCGGGCAGTTCTTTGTCGGCGAAAGCGGGACCGAACTGCTGTTCCGCCTGATCATGAATGCCTGTTTGGGGACCGGCAAGGGCGTGGTACTAGGCTCTACACTGGAACATCCCGCCACGCGCAGCGCCTGCGCCCGTTGGGCCGGGATCGCCGGACAGCGCCATGTGCTGATCCCGCATGATGACGCAACCGGCACAATCACCGCCGAGGCCTACGCGCAAGCGGTGACACCAGACACCAAGGTCGCAACGATCATCCATACCTCGCCGGTCACTGGCATGGGCGTGGATGTGGCAGCCGTTGCAGCGGCGATCCGGGCAGTGGCGCCCGAGGCGTTCATCGTCGTCGATGGCATCCAGCACGCCGCCCATGGCAGGATCGACATCGACAGCTATGGCATCGACGGCTATGTGATCTCGCCCTACAAAGTGTTTTCGCGCCACGGCTACGGGCTGGCCTGGATCTCGGACCGCCTGACCCACCTGCCCCACAATGCGCTGATCGACGGCCCCGAAGACAATTGGGAGATGGGCACGCGCGACACCGGCTCTTATGCGACGCTGTCGGACTTGACGGATTATTTCGAATGGCTCGGCGCGCAAGTATCCGAGGAAACCGACCGACGCGCCCGATTTGTGGCAGCCGGAGAGGCCATCCACGCGCAGGAAAAGGCCCTGACCGACGCGATGATCCACGGCACCGGCAACCTGCCCGGCCTGAAGGATATCGACGGTGTCCACATCATCGGCGGCATCGACAACCCCGCGCGCGAGGGGTTGGTCTCGCTCTGGGTCGACAGCATCCCATCGGTGGATGTCGTCCGAAAGCTGAACGATCAGGGCATCCGCACCCATCTGCGCAAGGCAGATCACTATTCCGGCAACATCCTGACCCCGTTGGGGCAAGAGGCCTGTGTGCGTGTCTCGATGTGTCACTACAATAGCGAACATGAGGTGGCGCAATTCCTTGCCGCAATGAAGGCGATCTGCGCCTGATCCGACCCCGTTCCCGACGCACCATGTCGGGAACGGGCCATACGCCGGTCGATTCCTGTGGCTTTCTGATGCCCAGCACTGGGAAGCAGGGAGCGCGCAAGTCATGAAAACCCACGCACAGGCCGTCGTGATCGGAGGCGGGCTGATCGGCTGCTCGATCCTCTATCATCTGGCAAAGCTGGGCTGGACCGATGTTGTCCTGCTGGAACGCGATGAACTGACCTCCGGGTCCACATGGCACGCGGCGGCGGGCATTCACGGGCTGCATGACAACAACAACGTCACCCGCATCCAGCATTACACGATGAACCTCTACAAGGAACTGGAGCAGGAAACCGGACAAGGCTGCGGCGTGTTCCAGCCCGGCTCTCTTTATCTGGCGCAGACCGAAGCGCGCGAGCATCAGCTGCGCCTGCAAGAAGCCAAGGCTCGGTTCTATGGCCTGAATTTCCACGAACTCAGCCGCGAACAGGCAATGGAACTGCACCCTTTGGCGCAGTTCGACGATATCCGCTGCATCATGTATGAGCCCGATGGCGGTAATGTCGACCCTTCGGGTGTCACCCATGCCTATGCCGCTGGTGCCCGCAAGATGGGTGCCACGATCGAGCGATTTTGCCCAGTGCTAGGGACAGATCCGCAACCGGACGGGTCCTGGATCGTGCGGACGGCAAAGGGCGATATCCACACCCAATGGGTGGTGAATGCCGCCGGGCTCTGGGGGCGTGAGGTTGCCGCGATGGCCGGGCTGACCCTGCCCTTGCAGCCGACCGAGCACCAGTATTTCGTGACCGATGCGATTGACGAGGTCGCCGCCCTCGGGCGCCGCCTGCCTTCGATCGCGGATCGCGATGGCGAGTATTACTTCCGGCAGGAGGGCAACGGGCTGCTGATCGGAGCCTATGAGAAAGACATGCGGTTCTGGGCCGAGAACGGCACACCGCTGGATTTCGCCCATGACCTGTTTCCCGATGATCTGGACCGGATCATGGATAATGTGATGCGTGCGACCGAACGGGTTCCCGTCGCCGCCACTGCGGGGGTCAAGCGCGTTATCAATGGCCCGATGATCTGGTCACCGGATGCCAACGCGCTTTGGGGACCGGTACCGGAACTAAAGAATTACTTCGTTTGCGGCGGCATCATTCCCGGTTTCTCGCAATCCGGCGGCCTCGGCCTGCTGGCTGCGCAATGGATGATCGAGGGCGAGCCGCAATATGACATGTTCGCCTGGGATCTGGCGCGCTTTGACGACTGGGCGGACAAGGCCTTCACCAAGGCCCGCGTGCAGGATCAATACACGCATCGCTTCGCCATCCATTTCCCCAATGAGGAACGCGAGGCCGGGCGCCCCGCCCGAATGCGACCCGCTTACGGGATGCAAAAGGACATGGGCGCTGTCTTTGGCCTCAATTCCGGCTGGGAACATCCACTTTGGTTCGCGGATCAACCGGGCACCGTCGATACCAACAGCTTCACCCGCCAGAACTGGTGGGAACCGGTCGGGCGCGAGGTGAAAATGCTGCGCGAGGCGGTGGGCGTTATCGATATCTCGAACTTCGCCAACTACGTCGTCAAAGGTGCGGGCGCGCAGGACTGGCTGGATCGTCTGGTGGCCAATCGCGTGCCGTCCGAGACCGGGCGTTCCTGCCTGACCCCGCTGATCGGCATCCGTGGCGGGATCGCCGGGGATTTCACCATCACCAAGACCGGTGAGGACGCCTATATGATGGTCGGCTCGGGTATGGCAGAACGCTATCACCAACGGTTCTTCGACATGGTCGCGCGGCCCGAAGACACCACGTTTGAGCGTGCGACCAATCACATCGCCGGGTTCAACGCCGCCGGACCAAAGGCCCGCGACATGCTGCAGCGGTTGACCAATGCCGATCTGTCCAACGACGCCTTCCGCTTCATGCGATCAGCAACAATCGAGGTGGCGGGCGTTACCTGCCTTGCCATCCGCGTCAGCTTTACCGGCGATCTGGGATGGGAGCTGCATTGCGCCGAAGAGGATCAGATCAGGCTCTATACAGCGCTATTAGAGGCCGCGCGCGACCTTGGCGGTGGGCCGGTCGGCGGTCGTGCACTGGGGGCCTTGCGGATCGAAAAAGGCTACGGCTCCTGGGGGCGGGAATACAGTCCCGAATACTGGCCACAGGAGGTCGGGCTGGAACGTCTGATCAAGCTCGACAAGGATTTCCTCAACAAGGAGGCCTATCTGCAGATCAAGGACAACGCCCCGCGCGAGGTTCTGTCGGTCTTTGCGGTCGAAGCCACCCATGACGCCGATGCCAGCGGCGGCGAGCCGATCTTTCTGCCCGATGGCCGCCCGGTCGGTCGGGTCACCTCGGGGGCTTATGGCTATTCGGTCGGCCAGTCCCTCGCGATCGGGTTTGCCGACCCCGCGCTGGCCGGTCCCGGCGATGAGGTGGAGATTTTCATTCTCGGCAAGCCGCATCGGGCAACGCGCCTTGCCACGCCGCCCTTCGATCCGGAAGGCCTTCGTTTGCGCAGCTGATTGGGGAGAACGACCATGACCGAACGTTTCAACAGGATCGCAGACTTCGCCCTGCATCTGAAACCGTCGGACATCCCCGACAGCGCCCTGCGCGCGGCCGCGCTGATGACGCTGGATACGCTCGGTATCGTTGCGGCCTCGACCCCGATGGAGGCCGGCGTGATCGCGCGCGACACGGCAGACCTGCTCTATGCCAGCAATGATTCCAGCCATGCCGCCCGGATGCTGTTTGACGGGCGCAAGGTCAGCCTGGCCGGTGCGGCTTATGCGGCGGCAACGCAGACCGACAATCTGGACGCGCATGACGGGTTCAATCCGGTCAAGGGCCATATCGGTGTCGCTGTCATTCCCGCGCTGGCCGCGCTGGCACAGCACCTGCCGGAACTCAGCGGGCCCGACGCACTGGCGGCGATCACCATCGGGTACGAGGTCGCTGGGCGGGCGGGTCTGGCGCTGCATGCCTCGGTCAGCGACTATCACACATCGGGCGCGTGGAACGCTCTGGGCGTCGCTGCAGTGGCCGCGCGGCTACGCGGACATTCGGCGGATCAATTGCGCCAGGCGCTTGGCATCGCCGAATATCACGGCCCCCGTTCCCAGATGATGCGCGAGATTGCCAACCCGACCATGCTGCATGACGGGTCCGGCTGGGGCGCGATGGTCGGTATCTCTGCCGCTATCCTTGCCGAGCGTGGCTTTAACGGCGCGCCCGCGATTACGGTCGAAGCTGCCGATGTAGAGCCACATTGGGATGATCTGGGCCAAGTCTGGCAGATGGAGCAGCAATATATCAAACCATACCCGATCTGCCGCTGGGCGCATGCCGCAATAGATGCCGTCGCCCATATCATGCAGAACCATGATCTGACCCATGACCAGATCACCCGCGTTCGCATCAACAGCTTTCACGAGGCCGTCTGCCTGTTCCCCGGCATGCCCGAAACCACGTCGCAGGCGCAGTATTCGCTGCGCTTTGCCGTCGCCAGCCAGATGGTGCATGGGCAGATCGGCGTTGCGCAGATTGCCGGGGCGGGCCTGACAGACCCGGTGGTCGCAGCCCTGATACAGCGGATCGAAGTGACCGAAACCGACGATCACAATGCCCGTTTCCCAGCCTGCCGCACCGCCGATGCGGAGGTCGAGACATCGGATGGTCGCGTGCTGCTCTCCGGCGACACGCATGCCCGCGGCGGGGTGGAGGTTCCGATGTCCGAGGAGGAGATCATCGGGAAGTACATGTCCTTCGCTGCGCCCTGTCTGGGTGAGGTCCGTGCGGCGGCGATCCGGGACCGTGTTTTGAGCCTAACACGGGCAGAAAACCGCGTATCCGATCTGCTGCCGCTGCTGTGTGAGC
The DNA here is from genome assembly GCF_041537905.1 of Ruegeria jejuensis. Taxonomy (NCBI): domain Bacteria; kingdom Pseudomonadati; phylum Pseudomonadota; class Alphaproteobacteria; order Rhodobacterales; family Roseobacteraceae; genus Ruegeria; species Ruegeria jejuensis. Next base: position 81,763 of record NZ_JBGRUO010000021.1, read on the forward strand.
CGCTGTAGGCGCGCTCAACCCCTGGCGGTCTCAGGTGGGTTCGGGATAGAGAGATAGGCCCCACGCGGGATGCGGATGATCCCTTTCAGCCCCAGAAGTTGCCGGTCAGTATCATCCAACTGCGATATGGCCACCCGTACTGCGTCAAAGATCGTATCGGCGGGCTGACCCTCTGCCGTAATCAGCGGTAGGCCCGGGGTCGGCTCTGTCTGATCCAAAACGCGCAGCTTTTGCGCAAAGGGTTCATGAACCTTGATCAACCGCCAACTTACCGCGTCCAGCGCGGCGATATCGGCTTTGCCCTCAGCGACAGCGCGCGCCGAGTTCAGATGGCCATGGGTGCGCAGCCTGTGTTCAAACCAGAAGCCCCGCGACATCATATGCGCATAAGGCGCGGCGTAGCCGGATTGCGAGAAGCTCTCGTTGAAAGCGAATATCGCGTCCAGAAACGCCTCGACCCGGTTTCGGCTGTCATCCGTGCGCACCACCAGCACGGAGCGGTAATACCCAGGCGCGCAGCCTTCGAGCCCGAAATCCGGCGTTCCGACCAATTCGACCTTGTCCTTCAGCCACAGGCGATAAGGCATGCCGCAGGTCTGGCTCAGTACCAGCTCTGGATCGGTCCAGACCGCAAATTCCTCAGCCTCCTGAGACAACTCCTGCGGAGCGGTGACGCCTGACAAGGCAAGATTGGCCCGTATCAGACCCCAATACCGGGCAATCGCCCCGTCCAACTCGGGACGTCGATACATCATCAAGCTGGCGATCATCGCGGCAAACGGCTCCTGTCTGGTCATCGCCGGATCGCGCGCCACCTGTCATGCGGCGTCGCCGGGCACCTCATCGTTCTGGCGTTGCTGCATCCATGCGTCAAGCTGCTCGACCTGCTCGCCGCTCATCCGCAAACCCAGCTTGGTCCGCCGCCAGACCACATCCTCGGCCCGGCGCGCATATTCATGGGTCATCATCCAGATCACCTCGCGCTCGGTGAGGGTCGCGCCGAAATCCTGTCCCAGATCCGCAAGGCTTTTGGCATCGCCCAGAACGGCACTGGCCTCGGCCCCATAGCCCCTGACAAGGCGAAATGCGTGATAAGGGCTAAGGAATGGATAGTCCCGCGCAAGATCAGTAACCAGACGATCGAACCCGTCCACCGGGAAATCTCCGCCCGGCAAGGTCACGCCAGCGGTCCAAGGGCCTTTCGGGTTCGGCAGCTCCGCGACGATCTTTTCCAGTGCCGATTCCGCAAGCCGCCGATAAGTGGTTATCTTGCCGCCAAAGACGTTCAGAACCGGAGCGCCGCCGGTGGTATCCACCTTGAGCGTATAGTCCCGCGTTGCCGCGGTCGCCGAACTGGCGCCGTCATCATAAAGCGGGCGCACGCCGGAATAGGTCCAGACCACATCCGCATCGCTCAGCTGGGCCTGAAAATACTGGTTGGCGAAGTTCAACAGATAGGCCTGCTCTTCCTCCGTGCAGCGCGGCTTGTCCTCTGGATCGTGATGTTCGGCATCGGTGGTGCCGATCAGGGTAAAGTCGGTCTCATAAGGGATCGCAAAGATGATCCGGCCATCGGTGCCCTGAAAGAAATAGCATTTATCGTGATCGTAGAGCCGCTTGGTCACGATGTGGCTGCCACGCACAAGGCGCACGTCTTCGCGGCTGTTGATCCGGACCTTGTTGTGGATGATGTCACCGACCCAGGGACCGCCCGCATTGATCAGCATCCGGGCGTGGATGATGCGGGTTTCACCCGACGCGGTCTCGACCGTCACATGCCAGAGATCATCGGCGCGTTCCGCGCTCAGCACCTTGGTCCGGGTCATGATCCGCGCCCCGCGCGCCTCGGCGTCACGGGCGTTCAGGACCACCAGCCTTGCATCTTCGACCCAGCAATCGGAATACTCATACGCAGTCTCGAACTTGGGGTTGAGCGGTTTGCCCTCGGCGCTTTCCCGCAACCGGAGCGACGAGGTCCCCGGCAGGATTTTGCGCCCACCCAGATTGTCATAAAGGAACAGTCCCAGCCGGATCAGCCAGGCCGGTCGGCGGCCCTTCATCCAGGGCATAAAAACGTTCAACAGTTTCGACGTGGGCGTCTCGCTCTCGAACCGCATATCCTTGTGATAGGGCAGCACAAAGCGCATCGGCCAGGAGATATGCGGCATCGCTTTCAGCAGGGTCTCACGCTCGATCAGCGCCTCGCGGACTAGTCGGAACTCAAAATACTCAAGATAACGCAACCCGCCATGAAAGAGCTTGGTCGAGGCCGATGAGGTCGCAGAGGCCAGATCGTTCATCTCGGCCAGCGTCACCGAATAGCCGCGCCCGGCCGCGTCGCGTGCAATGCCGCAGCCGTTGATGCCACCGCCAATGATAAAAAGATCGCAAACGCCTGTCTCGCCATCTGTCGACATCAGAGCCTCCTGGGCCGAATCCATTCCTGTGGTGCTCTATCTCAAAAAAACGAACAAAAAGGAAGATAATTATTTTCGTTTAAACTCTTTTTTGCTTTATTTGTGGCTCTTCTATGATAGCAAACCGAGAAACGCCGCGTGCGAGATGCATCAGCCGCTGCGGGCTGCTGTGACAGGAGACTGAATTGGCCCAAACATTCCGCCATCCCGAGATTATCGAGATCGCCCGCCGCGATGGCCGAGTCACGGTTGACGGGCTGGCACAGCATTTCGGCGTGACGCTGCAAACCATCAGGCGCGACCTGACCGAGTTGGCCGAGGCGGGCAAACTGGACCGGGTGCATGGCGGGGCGGTTCTACCCTCGGGCACGAGCAATATCGGCTATGAAGAACGGCGCGGGCTGAACCATGCGGGCAAGATCGACATCGCCCGCGCCTGCGCTGCGCGACTGCCCAATGATTGTTCGATCTTCCTTAACATCGGGACCACGACCGAGGCAGTTGCCAAGGAACTGCTGGGCCACGAGAACATTCTTGTGGTGACCAACAACATGAACGTGGCCAACATTCTGGCCGCCAACCCGGCCTGTCAGGTCAACGTGACCGGCGGCACATTGCGCCGGGCCGATGGGGGGCTGGTCGGCACCATCACCACCGATGTCATCCAGCAGTTCAAGTTCGACTATGCGGTCATCGGCTGCTCGGCACTTGATGCAGACGGCGATTTGCTGGATTTCGACATTCGCGAAGTGGGCGTCAGCCGCAGCATCATCCGCCAGTCCCGACAGGTTATCCTGGTTGCCGACCACACCAAGCTACAACGCAATGCCCCGGCGCGGATCACCACATTGGGCGCGTTGGACTGTTTCATCACCGACAGGCCGATCTCGGCCAAGCTGAACGCGGCCTGCGCCGATTGGGGCACCGATGTGGTGATTGCAGGCGGATGATCCGAGGGGTCCTGAAAAGTCAACAGGGACTGACCGGTAATTGATCAGTCCCTGTTTGGGGAGGTGTGAGCTGGGGGCGCATCACTTATGATACCTCTGAAGACAGTGTTAACCTATTTTCCGTTGAGTCGAAAATACGGGGATTCCCGTAAGTCGGGATAATTCTTGCATCAGACAAACAGGTTTCCCATTGATTACCGCCACTTAGCAGTGAAACTCGGGCGGCGGCACCAGGGCGAAAATGAACAATTACAGCAGATACGCAGTATTTCACACGCCACCGGAGGGAATACTGGCCCAAAAGGCCGCCCAATGGCTCGGCTGGGACCCGGTTTCGGGCCTTGCTCCTGCACCTCCCGCGTTGGATGAGCTACCCGGATCGAATCGCAAACTGACGGCGCGGCCTCGGAAGTACGGATTTCACGGCACATTGCGCCCACCTTTCCGTCCGGCGCAGGGCGTGACCCTTGGCAGTCTTCGGGACATGACGGACGATCTTGCGCGCAATTTGAGCCCGGTGACGCTGGACCGGGTGTCGGTGGCCTCGCTGGGTTCGTTTCTGGCGTTTCGCCCGGTCGGTGAAACCCGGCCGCTCACTGAGTTGGCGGCGCAAGTCATCGAGGCGACCAACACATGGCGCGCGCCTTTGAGTGCCGAAGAGCGCGCCAAGCGCAATCCCGACCGCCTGAACCCGCAGCAGCGCGCGTTGCTGGATCAGTGGGGATATCCGTTCGTGATGGAGGCGTTCCAGTTTCACATGACCCTGACCGGACCGCTCCGGCGAGATGTACGGGAGCAGCTACAGCCCGTACTGACCCGGTATTTCGAGGGCTGTGTTCCCAGCCCCTACCCGATCTCCGACCTGTGCCTGATGGGCGAGGCGGACGATGGCAGGTTCCACCTGCTCTCACGCCACCCTCTGGGTGGCTAAAGGCACCGCCAGCAGGGGGCCGGCGGTGCTGTTGGCGTTACATGAACTCCACGCCGCTATTGATCATCGGCAAGGCCGTGACCCGGTGCCCCGTCGCAGCAATCGCATTGGCCAGAGCCGGGGCCGAGGGCGGGGTGCCCGGCTCACCGACGCCCATCGGCGGCTCGGTCGAGGGTATGATGTGCACCTCTATAGCGCCAATGTCTCCAATGCGCAGTGGCTCATAATCCGGGAAGTTGGACTGATCCACCGCGCCTTCAGTCAGCGTGATCTCATCCCGCATGGCGTGGCCCAGGCCGTAGCCGATGCCGCCTTCCATCTGCGCCTTGATCACATCGGGGTTCACCGCGATGCCGCAATCGACCGCGCAGGTGACCTTTTCGATCTGCACACCGGTGTCGGCATCGCCCGATATTTCGACCACTTCCGCCACGTAGCTGCCAAAGGACTTGTGCACCGCGATGCCTTGCGTCCGACCATCGACCGCCTTGCCCCAGCCGCCCTTGTCGGCGGCCAGTTTCAGAACCCCGGCAATCCGCGCCTGGTCCTTGTCGCCGCCTTCCAGCAACGCCAGACGGAAATCGACCGGATCACGACCGGCGGCCTTGGCGGCCATGTCGATCATGCTTTCCATGACATACGCCGTATGGGTATGCCCCACCGAGCGCCACCATAGAACCGTTGTCGCCTTGGCCACATCGGTCAGTCCGACGAACTGGCCAGGGATGTTGTAGGGCGAATCCGGGACGCCTTCGATCGAGCTGTGATCGACGCCATCATGCACGATAGCGCTTTCGAACGGGGTGCCCTTCATGATCGACTGACCGGCGATGCGGTGGTCCCAGCCGACGATGTTGCCGCTGTCGTCCAACCCCACGCGCACCCGGTGGGCAAAGGCCGGACGGTAATAGCCACCGGTGATGTCATCCTCGCGTGACCAGACCAGTTTCACCGGGCGGGTCCGGTCGGTCACGGCAAAGGCCAGCGCCGCCTCGGCCTGATAATCCGCCGTGGGGGTTGCGCGCCGCCCGAATGAGCCGCCCGCGAACATGGTGTTGATCTGCACTTTCTCCATCGGCAATTGCAGGATCTGGGACAGCGCCATATGCGGGCCGGTGGGCATCTGGCAGCCATCATGCAACAGCACACCGCCATCTGCGGTCGCCTCGATGGTGCAGGTCAGCGGTTCCATCGGGGCGTGGGCCAGCAGCGGGAAGTAGAAGGTCTCGTCCAGCACCGTTGCCGCACCGTCGATGCTGGCCGCGACGTCAGCCTGATCATTGCCCGTGACGTTATATTCCGGGTCGGCATTCACGGCGGCGATCAACTGATCGCGGATCGCGTCCGAGGATCGCGCCTCGGCCGCCGAGAAATCCCACTCGACAGCCAGTGCATCGCGCGCTTGCAGCGCGGCCCAGGTGGTTTCCGCAAACACGGCGACACCGGCCTTGTTGGGCAGTTCCGCGGCACGGATGAAGCCCTTGATGCCCTTGGCATCGGACTCGTCGAAACTGGCGACAAGCCCGCCCATGCGCGGGCTACGGGCGATCACGGCAATCATCTGATTGTCCATATGCAGATCCATCGCATACATGGCCGTGCCGTTGATCTTGGGCGGCGTGTCCTTGCGGCGCACATCGGCATTGCCTATCAGCTTGAACTCTGAGGGGTCTTTCAGGAGCGGCTCGGCGGCGGGTGTGATCCCGGCGGCGGCCGCGACAAATTCGGCCAGAGGTGCCTCGTGCCCGGCCCCCTTGATGACGCCGTCCTCCAGTGACAACTCAGCCACATCGGCACCCCAGGCGTTGGCGGCGGCTTGCAGCAACATGTCCCGCGCAGCGGCGCCAGCTTGACGATACTGCATGAACGAGTTTGCCATGGCGGTAGATCCGCCGGTGCCCTGGAACGGGCCAAAGAGCAGGTTGTTATAGGTCCCGGCATCGGAGGGCGCAAATTCATACGCGACATCCTCGATGGGAACGCCCAGTTCTTCGGCGATCAACGTGGTCAAGCCGGTCGCGGGGCCCTGCCCCTTTTCGAAATGCTTGACGATGGCGGTGACCGTCCCGTCAGAGCTGATCTTGACGAAGGGATTGAGCATTGCGCCATTTGCGTTCGCTGCGGCGATGACCCCGTCCGGGCGAGCCCCGACATAGAGGACAGCAACAGCGGCAGCAGCGCTTTTGAGGAACCCTCGGCGTGATGTATTCAGGGTCATATCAGGCCTCCATGATATCGGATGCGCGCTGGATCGCGGCGCGGATACGTTGATAGGTGGCGCAGCGACAGGCATTGCCATCCATATAACTGTCGATCTCTTCGACCGTGGGTTTGGCATTTTCGCTCAGCAACCCAACCGCCGACATGATCTGGCCCGACTGGCAATAGCCGCATTGTACCACGTCCAGCTCGGTCCAGGCTTGCTGCACAGCAACCGAGATATCACTGTTCAGACCCTCAATCGTGGTGATTTCGGCATCTTCCACATCTTCCACATAGGTCTGGCAGGACCGCACCGGCTCTCCATCCAGATGCACCGTACAGGCCCCGCAGGAGGCGATGCCGCAGCCGAATTTAGTGCCGGTCAGCTTCAGTTCATCGCGGATCACCCAGAGCAGAGGGGTGCCCGGCTCGGCGTCGACATCGCGTGTCTCGCCGTTCAGTTTCAACGTCAGTGCCATGAGGGATCTCCTGTTCATGCTTGTTTCCCGCATCGGGTAAACTGGCAGGTTTACTCTACTTAAGGGATGCACGAGTGTAAACTCGCAAGTTTACAGCTCTGTTTGACCCACGCCGAAGCTTGGCCTTATAGGTGGAAGGTATGACAAGCTGCGACACTTTCAATGCGTTGAAACACGCGCAGATCATCGATGCCGCCGTGGCCGAGTTCCAGGAAAAGGGCTTTGCCGCGGCCAGCATGGATCGCATCACCGCGCGCGCCAAAGTCTCCAAGCGCACGGTATATAAGTATTTCGAAAGCAAGGAAAAGCTGTTCGAATCGATTGTCCGCATCTTCTATGAGAAATTCGCCAATGCGCTGTGCATGGCCTACGACCCCGACCGCGACATCCGAGCCCAACTGACCGACCTCGCCTGGGCCGAGGGGCACCTGCTGACCTCACCCGAGGTCATGGCCATCGCCCGGCTGGTCATCAGCGAAAATCTGCGCAATCCGCAACTGGCCGCGTCGGTTCAGGGCAAGATCGATTCGAAACGAGTCTTTACCGAGATGCTGCGCGATGCGACCCAGGACGGGCAGCTTAACGTCGAAGACCCGGACGAGGCCGCCGAACAGTTTCTCGCGCTGCTCAAGGCCACGGCATTCTGGCCGGTGATCCTGGGCGGTGACATCCTCAGCGAGGCGCAAATGGCAAATGTCGTGGAAAGCGCCGTTGACATGATGATGAGCCGATACGGCACCACCTGAGCGCGATCCAAAAAGCGGGAAACGGCATTTGGCGCAGAGTCGCGTCAAGATAAACACCTGACGACAAAACTTCTCAGGGCATTTAGCTGGCTGGAAACACGTCGTTTTGAGCAGCGGCGGCTTTTCTGATCTGGATCGGGGTCTGTCCATATTCCTGCGAAACCGCGCGGCTCAATGCCTCGGGCGAGCCATAGCAATACCGGTTCGCCACCCGCTGCACCCGGTCGCCCCGTTCGAGATCCTGTCGGGCAAGGGTCAGCCGCCATTTCCGCAAATAGGCCAGCGGCGTAATGCCCACCGATTGGCGAAAGAGCTCGGCGAAGCGGCTGACCGACAGGCCCGCCTCCTGCGCCAGCAGATCGACCCGCCAGTCATGTCCGGGCTGGTGGTGGATCGCGACGATGGCGCGGCTCAGCCGGGGATCGGCCAGACCACCCAGCAGGCCCACCTGCATCTCTCCCTGCTCGATCTGGCGGCGCATCAGCCGGACCAGCAGCACCTCACCCAGCCGGTTCAGCACCGAGGCCGACCCGCAGCGTGCCGCTGTTTGTTCAGCAAGCAGCAGTTCAACCACCGCCTGCATCTCGGGGTCGTTGGTCAGGTCCTGATGTATCTCATCAGGCAATGCCGCCAGCAACGGGTTCTGCGGCCCTCCCCATGTGACACGTGCGCTCAGCAAAACCGCCTCTCTATGAGGCTCTAACGCGGTCAGCGCGCCCCCTGCGCTGTAGATCAGATAAGCAGGGCGGCAGGTGCGCGCCTCTGCGATAATCACAAAATTCGCCTCCTCCACCGCACAAGGGCGCACGGAGAGGTTAAATCGCGACATAAGGGCAGAAAGACGGTCCATGTTTCGGGGTCTGGATCATGTTTTTGATATTTTTATGATCTTAACTTGCGCTATCTGCTTCGGCAAGCCCCACTCACAGGAGACCAAGACATGCTTATGCCGCGCCAGAAAACCCCTGATCTATCCGTCCCAACGCTGGACCACGGCCAATTTGACCTGGCCACGGACGGGTCGGAAAAAGGAACGGTGATCTGCTTTTATCGCGGCCTGCATTGCCCGATCTGCGCCACCTACCTGACCGAACTGGAAAAGCGGGTGGACGATTTCGCGGAACGCGGAGTGAAAACGCTGGCGCTCAGCACAGACGGCGAAGAGCGCACCCGCGATATGGCCGACAAGATCAGCGCAACCAAATTGCGCTTCGGCTACGATCTGCCGCTGGAAAAGGCGCGGGAGTGGGGTCTCTATATCTCGACCTCGCGCGGCAAGACCTCGATCGGGATCGAGGAACCAGCGCTGTTTGCCGAGCCGGGCCTGTTCATGGTGACCCCCCAGCAGACGCTTTACTATGGCTCGGTTCAGACCATGCCGTTTGTGCGACCGCATTTCTCGGAACTCGTGGGCGCGCTGGATTTCGCGATCGCCAACAACTACCCGGCGCGGGGCGAGTACGAAGGGGCCGTCTGAACGCTCACAAACACTCAAATAACCGCCCCGGCAGCGCAGAATGCCGGGACAGGCCCAGCGCTCGCATCACGCAGAACATCATCGCCTGATTGGAGGTGACCACCGGTTTGCCCAGCGCCACCTCGATCTCTGCGACCACTTCAACCGACCGCATATCAGTGCAGGAGAGGACAATCGCCTCGGCCTGTTTGTGATCGGCCCGAAGGGCCAGGTCGTGAATCTCAGCAGGCGTCAATTCGCCCTGCCCGTAATTGCCAAGCGTACGGTCGATATCAGCACAGCGTATTGTGCCGATCCCGTTGCTTTCCAGAAAACGTACCGCCTGCTGGTTGATCTCATCCAGATAGGGCGAAGAAAACCCTATGCGCTGGACCCCCAGTGCCTGAAGCGCGGCAACCAGCGCACCGGCGGCTGTCACGCATTTCGCCTGGCAGGTATCAGCGATGGATTTCGCCAGTTTAGTGTCGAATGTCGGTCCGTGAGTCAGGGTGGCGCTGGTGCAGCCATAGAGCACGATATCCGGGCGCACGCCCGCGATCATCCGCAGATCATGGCTGATATCGGAGGCGCCCAGCCCGGCCATCTGGTCAGATCCGGGAATCTCATCCGCATCATACCCGCCCATGCGCTGAGCATGCAGCGTCGTGCCCGGCACCCGCATCCGCATCAGGTCCGGTTCAAGATTGGTGTTGGTATAAGGGACCAAAACACCGATCCGCGCCAATCCCCGGTTTTCAGTAGTCATGACAATGCCCCCTTCAATACGGACGCTGCATGCTCCATAACCGGTGCATCGCAGATCGTGGCACGCAGGCAGTCAGGCAAGCCATAACCCGCCATGCCGCGCATCAGCAGACCGGCGCGCTTGAGCGTCTGATCGACCTCAGTGGCCTGATTGGCGTCGCCAAACCTGAGCAGAACAAAATTCGTATGGCTATGCGGCACATCAATTCCAAGCGCACGACAGCGATTGGCAAACGGGTCGCGGATGGCTTCGGTTTTGCGCACCATCTCTCGCATATGCGCCCGGTCGCGTATCGCCGCAGCGGCCATCATCTGCGAGGCGGTGGCGATGTTGTTGGGGTTGAGCAGTTTGCGAACCTGCGCTGCAATGGCGAGCGGAAAACAACTCCAGCCCACCCGTGCACCTGCCAGCCCGTAGGCCTTGGAAAACGTGCGCAGGATCACGGTATCACCGCGTTGAGCCAGCGCAAAAATACCGGAAGGATCATTGGACGCGTCGCAGAATTCGGCATAGGCCTGATCGACCACTAGCAGCACATGCTCCGGCAGGTCATCGCGCAGGCGCAAGATCTCGGCATTTGGCACCATCGTGCCGGTTGGGTTCCCCGGATTGCAAAGAAAGACCAAGACCACATCCGGGGTTACACTGTCGAGGATCGCGTCGATCGACACAGTCAGCCCCGATTCCGGCACCTGCCGGTAAACCGCCTGCGCCTGCAACGCGGCAGAGGCTGCAAACGCATAGCTGTATTCAGTACCCAAAACCGCACGGCCATCACCCGCATAGGCCCGGATCAGGCAACCAATCAACTCCATCGACCCAGCGCCACACAGGATCATATCAGGGTCTAAATCGTGTGTTTCCGCAATAGCGTGGCGCAGATCAATCCAATCGGGATCGGGATAAAGCAGCGCTTGCGTCACGGCGCCCCGGGCGGCAGCCAGCGCTCTCGGGCTTGGAGGAAAGGCGCTTTCGTTCTGCGCCATCGAAGTCATATCACTGCCGAGATCGGCAAGCGCATAAGGGGCCATTGCGGCCACATGTGGAACCGGGCGGATCATGGTTTGCCTCCTCTATAATCGCGCCTCACCCCCGCCTCGGTGACAAGCCCGCGCTTCAGATCAAGCGCGATGGCCTCCGCATCGCGCTTGTCGGGAGGGCCAAACCCGCCGCCGCCAGGGGTCTCGAAGATCAGGTGATCCTCGGGTCCGACACGCAGCTCACACTTGCCAGGGATATCTTCGGTTGTGCCACGCAGGCGAATGCGGCCTGCTGCGCCCGGACGTCCGCCCGCGCGGCCCAGAGCTGGGTATTTGAGACGTTCGACCGACAGAAACACCAGAAACGGCGCGCCATTGGCCGAGGACATTTCGATCCGCTGCCCCAACCCGCCCCGATATGTGCCTGCGCCGCCGGAATCGGGCCGCAGCTCACGCGCCCAGATGGTGACCGGGGCGACCGCTTCGGTGATCTCGACCTGCGAGCCATAAACGCCGGAGGGATAGGCAGTGGCCGACAGGCCATCCGCATAAGGCCGCGCGCCGGTACCACCATTGTGTACCGGCTCGATGGCGAAGCTGCGCCCGCCCGCCCGCACCACCTCCGGCGTGTGCCGCATGGGCAGATCGAACATGCAGGAGGCCCCTTCGGCGGGAACCAGATCGGGCAGCGCCTGATGCAGACAGCCAAAGACCAGATCGGGCGTCAACTGCCCCAGTGTATGGCGCATGGCCACCGGCGCGGGCCGTTGCGCATTCAGGATGCACCCCGCGGGACCACCAACGGTGAACGGCGCCAATGAGCCTGCATTGTTGGGTATATCCGGCCCGACAATGCAGCGCAGCGCAAAGACGGTATAGGCCGTCGCGTAGTTCAGCGGCACGTTGATACCCTTGCCGGAACAGCCCGACGTCCCTGAGAAATCCACATGCATCCCAGTGTCAGAGACTGTCAGTGTTGCATGCAGTTCCAATTCACTCTCATAGCCATCAGTCCGCAACACATTGCGATAGACCCCGTTCGGCACCTCTGCGATGGCCTCCAGCGTGCCCCGCTTGGAGGTATCGATGATATAGCCACCCAGCGCCTCCAGATCGTCGAGACCGAATTCCTCCATCGTCTCGACCAAACGGGTTGCCCCCGACTCACAACAGGCGATCAGGGCATAGATGTCACCTTCATTCGCAATGGGTTCCCGGCTGTTGGCGCGGATGATCTCCATCAGGTCCGCGTTCAGCGCGCCTTGCGACACCAGCTTGCAGGGAGGGATCAGCAGCCCCTCGTCGTAGATATCTGATCCCTCCGGCCCCATGCCCAGCCCACCCAGATCAACCAGATGCGAGGTACAGGCGGTGAAACCGACCACCCTGCCTTGCCGGAAGGCAGGCATGAGCAACAGAAAGTCATTCAGATGCCCTGAGGCCAGCCAAGGGTCGTTGGTCATATAGATGTCGCCCTGTTGCATCTGCGCGGTGGGAAAACGCCGCATCAGATGCTTGACCGCCTCGGCCATGGTGTTGATATGGCCCGGCGTTCCGGTCACCGCCTGCGCCAGCATCCGGCCCCGCGCATCAAAAAGACCTGCCGAGATATCGCCGCATTCGCGCACAATCGGGCTGAAGGCAGCGCGGATCAGGGTCTGCCCCTGTTCCTCGACCACCGCCAAAAGGCGGTTCCACATGACCTGCAAGCGAGCGGGGGAATGGGAGTTTGTCATGCAGCACCTCCTGTCGGGTGGCGGGTCAGCACCAGGTTGCCCATCGCATCGACCTGCGCGGTGAAGTCGCTGGACACAAGCGTGGTGGTCTGGGGCTCGGTGATCAGCGCGGGGCCTTGCAGTTGATCCCCGGGCCGCAGGTCGGCGCGTTCGACATGTGCGGCCTGCTGCGGCGTTCCATCTATATCGCAGGTGATCCAGGTAGTTTCCTCGCACGGATAGACTCTAACCATTGGGATTTCGGGGATATCTTTCAAGGACGGGCGATCGGTGGACACCCGCACCGACCAGTTCAAGATCTCGATCGTCATACCCGGCACCGGTCTGGAGAATTGCCTGCTGTATTCGCCCTCGAAAGCGAGGATCAGGTCAGGCAGATCGGCACCGGTCAGGGCACGATCCGGCAGCGCAATCTCGATTTCATGGCCCTGCCCACCATAGCGCATGAAGGCGCTGCGTTGGGTGGACCGCATGGCCCCTCCCGCGCCTTGCGCCACAACGGCACTTGCTTCGGCCAGCATGCCGTCGAAGAGAGTGTTGATCTGCGAGAAGTCCATACTCTCCAAATGCGCGTATCGGGATCGAACGATTTCAAACGAGACCGGCGCGAACAGGAAGCCAACCGCAGACCCGACGCCGGGGTTGGGCGGAATCAGGATGCGCATCACCCCGGCAGAGCGCGCGACCCGGCTGGCATGCAGCGGTCCGTTGCCGCCAAACGCGATCAAGGTGCGGCTGCCCAGATCCTTGCCCGATTCCACCGCGTGCATCCGGGCCGCCGAGGCCATGCTTTCCTGAACGATGCGACTGACCCCATCCGCGGCCTCGGTCACCTTCAGATCAAGCGCGGCGCCGATCTGATCTGCAAGCGCTGCGCGCGCCGCCACCGGGTCAATCGTGATCCGCCCTTCGGCAAAGCCCTCGGGCCGCAGGAACCCCAGTTCGATGTCGGCGTCGGTGACCGTGGGGGCGGTGCCACCGCGCCCGAACGCGGCCGGGCCAGGCTCTGATCCAGCGCTTTTTGGACCAACTGTCAGCCGCCCCAACCGGTCGACAGCGGCGATGGAACCGCCCCCGGCGCCGATCTCGATCATCTCGATCACCGGGATTCGCACCGGCATTCCGGAGCCTTTGATGAAACGGGCCGCGCGCCCGATCTCGAACTGGCGCGCGCTTTGCGGCTGCGCCTTGTCGATCAGGCAGAGCTTGGCCGTGGTCCCGCCGACATCCAGTGACAGAACCTGATCCAGCCCGGCCTGCGCCGCGATATGGGCGGCTAGCACCGCGCCACCTGCAGGTCCGGATTCTACCAGCCGGATCGGAAATCGCGTGGCCGTCTCCAGCGTGCACATCCCGCCGCCTGCCGTCATCATAAGGATGGGACATTGCAGCCCTTGGGCTGTAAACAGACCCTGCAAACGGTCCAGATAAGAGGCCATCAGCGGCTGGATATAGGCATTTGCCACGGTGGTGCTCAGCCGGTTGAACTCGCGCGCCTCGGGGCTGACATCGGATGAGATCGAGATCGTCAGGTCGGGGCGCTTTGCCCGCAGCAATGCGCGCAACCGGTGTTCGTGACCGGGGTTCGCATAAGAATGCAGCAGGCAGATCGCCACCGCCTCGACCCCACTTGCGTCCAGCTTCTCCACCAAGGGGTCAACCGCCGTCTCGTCAATCGGACGCAGCACCCTGCCAACGACCACCATACGCTCGGGGATCGTGAAGGCCCGGTCGCGCGGCACCAGAAAATCGGGCTTCTCCAGGCTCAGATCATATTGCGCATAGCGTCTCTCATAGGCGATCTCCAGAATGTCGCGGAAGCCTTCGGTGGTGATGGTGGCCACCCGCGCCCCGCGCTTTTCTATCAGGGCATTGGCGGCCAGAGTAGTGCCATGGATGAACCCCGACAAATCGCCAAGGTTGTGCCCGGCCTGCGCCAGCACATGCCGCGCGCCCTGCATCGCGCCTTCGGCGGGGTTGTCATGGGTCGTCAGCGTCTTGGTCGCGCCGACAATCCTGTCCTCTCCTGAAACCAGAACCGTATCGGTAAAGGTGCCACCGATATCGATGGCCAGCCGCAGCTTGGGGGAACCCGTCATTTGCACTTCCAACTCTTGCCGTCATCCGTCACGCTCAAGGGCCTTTGGCCCGCAGGGCGGTTCAGGCGACGAGGTCGCAGCCGGTGGCCCGGCGGTCCAGTCTCTGAGGAATATGCAAATGGGTCATGGGACTAGCCTGTCAGCCCGAACCACCCGCCGCTTGCCAATTTGCGACCTGAGCAGGCCGAAACCTTCCCCGGATGCGACATGGCTTGCACCGGAGGGCAAGCCCGCCTAAATCTGCGCCCCATGGCCAAGCAGAAAACAGACCCAAACTACAAGGTGATCGCCGAGAACCGGCGGGCACGCTATGATTATGCGATCGAGGATGACATCGAATGCGGCATGATCCTTGAAGGGTCCGAGGTCAAATCACTGCGCGTTGGCGGTGCGAATATCGCTGAAAGCTACGCGGCGGTCGAAGAGGGCGAGCTATGGCTGGTGAACTCCTATATCGCGCCTTATGAGCAGGCCAAGTCGTTCAAACACGAAGAGCGGCGGCGGCGCAAATTGCTTGTCTCGCGCA
Source organism: Ruegeria jejuensis (assembly GCF_041537905.1). NCBI lineage: Bacteria > Pseudomonadati > Pseudomonadota > Alphaproteobacteria > Rhodobacterales > Roseobacteraceae > Ruegeria > Ruegeria jejuensis. The sequence continues at coordinate 97,051 of NZ_JBGRUO010000021.1, forward strand.
AAGAGCTGTCCAATCTGTGGAACGCCACCCAGCGCAAGGGCATGACGCTGGTGCCTCTGGTGCTCTATTTCAATCACAAGGGCATCGCCAAGCTGAAGATCGGCATCGCCAAGGGCAAGAAAACCCACGACAAGCGCGAAACCCAGGCAAAACGCGACTGGTCGCGTCAGAAGCAGCGTTTGCTCAAGGATCATGGCTAGTCCGGGCTGATCACGCCTTGCGTGAGAGTAGCCGCTTGTATAAGCCCAATTTGCGATAACGGCGGAGGCTCTGATGCAGGACGATCCGAAAACTCTGGTATCCACCGACTGGTTGGCGGCGCATCTCAAGGATCCCGACCTGCGGGTGCTGGACGGGTCTTGGTATCTGCCGCAACAGGGCCGTGATGCCCAGGCCGAGTACCAGGAGGCCCATATCCCCGGTGCGCGGTTTTTCGATATCGACGATATTTCCGATCGACGTTCCGACCTGCCCCATATGGCCCCGCCAGTGGAAAAGTTCATGTCCCGCCTGCGGGCGATGGGCGTCGGGGATGGCCATCAGGTGGTGGTCTATGACGGTGCCGGGCTGATGTCTGCGGCGCGCGTCTGGTGGCTGTTCCGCCTGATGGGCCAGATGAATGTCGCCGTGCTGGATGGCGGATTTCCCAAATGGCAGGCCGAAGGCCGCGAGATCGAGGATATGCCGCCAGTGGTGCGCGACCGGCACATGACGGTGCGGGTTCAGAACCACCTGATCCGCGATGTGACGCAAGTGTCCGCCGCCGCCAAGCTGCATGATCATGAGATCATCGATGCCCGCTCCTCGGGTCGCTTTGCTGGCACTGACCCTGAACCGCGCGAGAGGCTGCGCTCAGGCCATATTCCGGGGTCGCGTAACGTGCCGCACACCCTGCTTTTGAACGCGGATGGGACGATGAAAGCGCCCGAGGCATGCCGTGCTATCTTCGAAAGCGCCGGCGTGGACCTCAAGAAACCCGCGATCACCACCTGCGGGTCGGGCGTGACCGCCGCCATCCTGTCGCTCGCGCTGGAGCGGCTCGGCGAATCCGACCATTCCCTTTATGACGGCTCCTGGGCTGAATGGGGCGCCTTCCCCACCCTGCCCGTCGCAACCGGAGAAACCTGATGTTCGAAAACCTCAAGCCCCAGCCCGCTGACAAAATTCTGGCGCTGATGCAGATGTATCGCGAAGACCCGCGCGACCAGAAAATCGATCTGGGCGTTGGTGTCTACAAGAATGCCGAGGGCATCACACCGGTGATGCGCGCGGTCAAGGCCGCTGAACAGAAGGTCTGGGAAGAGCAGGAGTCGAAAGCCTATACCGGCCTTGCTGGAGATCCGGCTTATTCGGACGCGATGATCAACCTGATCCTGGGCGACGCGGTGGCGCGCGAGAACATCGCAGCCGTCGCCACGCCGGGCGGTACCGGGGCCTGTCGGCAGGCGTTTGAGCTGGTGCGCATGGCCAACCCCTCGGCGCGGATTTTCGTGTCGAACCCGACCTGGCCCAACCATGTCTCGATCCTGAACTATCTGGGAATGGAAATGGTGTCCTACCGCTACTTCGACGCCGAAACGCGCGGTGTCGATTTTGGCGGCATGATGGAAGACCTGCAACAGGCCCGCCCCGGCGACGTAGTGCTGCTGCATGGCTGCTGCCACAACCCGACCGGCGCGAACCTCAATCTGGTGGAATGGCAGGCGGTTGTTGATCTGATCAATGAACAGGGCCTGATCGCGATGATCGACATTGCCTATCAGGGCTTTGGCGACGGGTTGGAGGAAGACGCAGCCGCCGCACGGCTGGTGGCCTCATCGGTCAGCGAATGCCTGATCGCGGCAAGCTGTTCGAAGAATTTCGGGGTCTATCGCGAACGCACCGGGCTGCTGATGGCCATCAGTCAGGATAAAGGACAGGTTGGGCTGAACCAGTCCACGCTCGCCTTCCTGAACCGCCAGAACTATTCTTTTCCGCCCGATCACGGCGCGCGGGTGGTGACCACGATCCTGAATGACGCCGCCCTGCGCGCTGACTGGCAGCAGGAGTTGGAAGAGGTCCGTCTGTCCATGCTGGGCCTGCGCCAGCAACTTGCCGATGAATTGCAGCGCCTGTCCGGCTCGGACCGGTTCAGCTTTATCGCGCAACATCGTGGCATGTTCTCCCGCATCGGAGCGGCCCCGGAACTGGTCGAGAAACTGCGGGTTGAGCATGGTATCTACATGATTGGCGACAGTCGGATGAACATCGCGGGTCTCAATGCGCAGACGGTGCCAGTCTTGGCTCAGGCGATTGTCGATATCGGGATCTGAGAGACGCGCAAGCAGTAAACAATTTAGAACCTGTCCGTTTTCAAGTAACGGCGCAGAGCCGAGCCTGCCTGTCGTATTCCCGCAGGATGGTTGGTAGCTTTAGCTTCTTGAGTTGGCGGTTCAGCAGGATCTGCGGGGCTTGGCCACGGTAGTGGACCTGTCACGCTTTTGTGCCGCCCCAAGTGCTCGTTTAGGCCACTTTCCGTTCGAAAGCGACCGGGCTTTTCCAGCCCAATGCTGAGTGCCGCCGTCGTGGATTGTAGAAGCCATTGATGTATTCAAAGAAGGCCATCTCAGCCTGCCGTCGTGTTCCCCATGACCGTCACCAGATCAGCTCGGCCTTGATGGTTTTGAAGAATGTTTTGACGGCGGCATTGTCGTAGCAATTGCCTTTGCCGCTCATCGACACCTTGCACCCATGCGGGCGCATGAGCTTTTGGTAATCGTGAGAACAATATTGGCTACCGCGATCCGTGTGGTGGATGCAGCCCTTGGGTGGCTGTCGAAACGCTACGGCCATCTTCAACGTCCCGATGGCGAGGTCCCGCTTCATGCGGTTGCTGACGGCCCAACCGATGACACGCCGGGAATGCAGATCGAGGATGACAGCAAGGTAGAGCCAGCCTTCACGCGTCCAAACGTAACTGATGTCACCAGCCCATTTTTGGTTTGGCATGTCAGCGGTGAAGTCACGATCCAGCAAGTTTGGTGCGATATTGAACTTGTGGTCACTGTCGGTTGTCACCTTGTGTTTACGGGTTCTGACCACCGATATCCCGTTCTGGCGCATCAACCGCCCCACACGGCGGTGCCCAACATCCAGACCGATCTCCTTCAACTCTTCTGTCATGCGCGGACGACCGTAACTGCCAAGGCTGAGACGGGATTGGGCAAGCGTGACCAGGTCAGTCCGCTGTCTGCGACTGGCTGGGCGGCTGCGGAAGGCACGCAACCCACGTGTGCTGACGCCAACGACTCTGCATAAACGCTTGGCTGGGAAGTGGTCCCTGTGCTCTTCGATGAACCTAAATCTCATTGCTTTAGGCCCGCGAAGAATCGGGTGGCCTTTTTTAAGATCTCCCTCTCCTCCTTGAGAAGCCGGACCTCACGCCGAAGTCGCTCATTCTCTCTGGCAAGGTCCAAATCTTCTTTCGAAACCACGTCAGTGTCCCGATGCGCTGTGATCCATTTGTTCAGTGTCGACATGCCAACACCCAGATCATCGGCCACCTGCTTACGCGTCAGCCCACTGGTCAGTGCAATCCGCACCGCATCTTGGCGAAATTCATCCGTCAGCTTCAGCCCCATAGTTCGTCTCCTTTGTTGCAGTAAATGCTATCAAAGGAGCGGCATCAAACCGCGACAGGTCCATAGAGTATGCATCGATCAAGTCCAACAATGGAACCCTGATGGGATTTTCTGAGGTCGCGAAGAACTTGGTAGCTAGAGCAAGATTGCCCTCAATCTCTCGTGTTGCGTTTCCGCCACGGTTCCAATTGCCTCCGCTTGCTTCCACAATGCTTCCAGTGGTGTTGGCACGAATAGCAACACCGCCCTTGGGTGGTGTGTAACGTGTTGTATTTATGTGATTATTTTGGTTGCGGGGAGAGGATTTGAACCTCTGACCTTCAGGTTATGAGCCTCATGGGCTGTAGATTGACAAGCGTTGCGGGTGATTATTTAGTTGTTATTTATCTGTATGTTATTTGATCTTTAGATTGGCTGATCACTTCTCAACATTGCCCAAATTTGCGCTCTGGTGTAGCACCATCGTAGCACCAAGTTAGAGAGTAGCACATTGGCCAGTCACAGATTGAACTTCACCAAAGCCGCCTTGTCAAAAGCCCCAGCCGCCAAGAAAGGCAGCAAGGATTACTATTACGATGAGCGTGAGAAAGGGCTGGTTCTGGCGGTGACACCCACCGGTACCAAGTCTTTCTATCTCTACAAGCGGATCGAGGGGCGACCGGAACGGCTGTTGTTGGGGCGGTTCCCGGATATCAGCATCGAGAATGCCCGCAAGCTGGCAACAGCGGCCAAGGGCGAGATTGCCAGCGGGGCCAATCCGCAAAAGGACAAGCGCGCGGTTCGCGATGAGATGCGCTTTGGTGATCTGTTCCGCGACTACATGGAGAAGTATTCCAAGGTTCATAAGCGCTCCTGGGCCTATGATGAGCGCGAAGTGAACAAGTTTCTTAAACACTGGTTCAAGCGCAAGATATCCAGCTTTGAGCGGGCCGAGGTGGAGCGGCTGCATGCCAAGATCGGCAAGGAGAATGGCGTCTACCAGGCCAACCGGTTGTTGGAACGTATCCGGTCGATCTTCAACAAGGCGATTGAATGGGGATGGGCGGGCACCAATCCCGCCATCGGTGTGAAGAAGTTCAAGGAAAAGAGCCGCGATCGGTTCTTGCAGCCTGACGAGTTGCCCCGCTTCTTTGAAGCCCTGGCGAATGAGCCGAATGAGACCGCGCGGGATTTCTTCATGATTTCCCTGCTGACCGGCGCGCGCAAGTCCAACACGCTGGCGATGCGCTGGCAGGATATCAATTTTGCCAGCGCGACCTGGCGTGTCGAGGACACCAAGAACGGTGATGCGCAAACCATTCACCTGCCGAAACAGGCAATGGAGATATTGACCGAACGCAAATGGGCCTCCGAGAGCCCTTATGTGTTCGAAGGGTCCGGCACATCCGGCCACCTTGCCGACCCCAAGAAAGCCTGGGCGCGCATCCTCAAGGAAGCCGGTATCGACAATCTGCGCATTCACGATCTGCGCCGCACGCTTGGCAGCTATCAGGCCGCCACCGGGGCCAATGGCTACATCATCGGCAAATCCCTGGGACATCGCAGCCAGCAATCTACGGCAATTTATGCCCGTCTCAATCTGGACCCCGTCCGAGAATCCGTGAACAAAGCCACGGACGTAATGTTTGGATACATGAGCAACGGGCAGACACCAAAAAATGACGATCTTTAATGTTGATCCGGGGGCGGTCGCGATACTGAAAATGCGCTGCGGCGTCGATTATGATGGCTATGGGTTTGGAGACGCCTATTTCCGGGAACTGTTGTCCCACATGGGGTTAGAAGCGGACCAAATCGATGCAGCGCGTTTCGCGCAGGAACATTTCAACCTTCTCTTTGGGTTTCTGCAAGCCAAGCAAAAGGAAGCAAACGCGGCAACCATCGAGGACGAGAACCGGGCGCTCGCCAAAGTCCAAAAAGCCGTACAGAAACTCGCAAGAGAATTGCAATCCCTCGCGACAGTCGGCGATGCGAGCGTGCGGCTTTATGCAGAGCTCGAAAACCCTACGGGCGCAGTTTTTTCGCATAAGGGAACCACGATTGCCAACGCGTTGGGAGACCCAATGATCGACCCCTTCAGAGGGCTGAACGGTCTTTTGTCTGATCTCAGGGTGGGGCTTGAACGCGCTAAGATACAAAAACCCAAATCCTTGGAACCGCCCAGATTCAGCGGTGATCTAAAACAGTACGAGGCTGAAAAGTCCGAGTATTGGCTTCAAGCCAACGCGCAACAGTCAGAGATTGACAATTCCGAAGAAAGGTACCGCGAACGGGTGCGTCAGCACGGGCAACCAACCAATAGCCCGCTGATCACCTTTGTCATGGTATTCCAAGAGATATGGGAAGACTGCTCCGACCTGCCTTTCACCGAAGGTCGATATGAAGCGGATTTGGCCGATACCAAGTACATTTCGCGGACAGTAGATGCAGCCGAACACTGCTTGATCAAGTTTGGCGAGGCTTACCCCCGCAGTTTGATCGTAAGAAAGATCAGGGAGGTCCGAGAGGCCAAAGTCGCCTGGGCGTCGTAGTTTTGACCCTCAAAAAGTGGGGGTGAAAACGACGACCGGATCAAATGGAACAGCATCAAGATTGATGGCAATTCTTTCACATGTACCAACGTGTAAAGGAGCCTCTTGAAATGGCTAACACTTTCCCTAAAAGCCTCATGACGCCGGAGCAGGTCGCGGACTATCTCGGCGTCTCTGTTGAAACTCTAAATGTCTGGCGCTGCACCAAGCGCTACAACCTTCCCTTTGTCAAAGCCGGTCGCCTGGTGCGCTACCGGATGCAGGATGTGGAAGCCTTTGTTGCTTCTCGCCTGCAAGGGGGTGCGTGATGCTGGACGAGAACTGGACCCCCGTCAATTTTGCGGCGATCAATTGCCGGATCATGCCGCGCCTGCCCTCTTTGCTGCCGCAATGGTTGCCAAATGGCGAATGGCGCGGCAACGAGTGGTGCGCGCTCAATCCAACCCGCGACGACCGGCGCTTGGGGTCATTCCTAATCAACCGGGTCACCGGCTTTTGGGGGGACTTCGCCACCGGTGATACTGGCGGCGATCCCATCAGCCTCTACGCCTATATTCGCGGCCTCAAACAGCCTGAAGCGGCGCGTGACCTTCAATGCATGCTGGGGGGTTGGTAATGAAACACGAACGCTTCACCCCGCCTCCGCACCAGAAATGCGGCACGCCCAAGCACTGCTATGTCTATCGCGACGAGCAAGGCCAGCCTGTCCTGGTCGCTAATCGCTATGAGCGCGCCGATGGGGGCAAGTTCTTCTTGCCCTTTGATGTGATCCGCAAAGAATGGAAAGCGCCGGACATGCGCCCGCTCTATAACTTGGACAAGATCGCGCATGCTGATCTAACGACGCCCATCATCTTCGTGGAAGGCGAGAAATGCGCGGACGCCCTGTCCAAACTGGGTTACCTCACAACCACCACTTTTGGAGGCTCCAATGCAGCAACGAAAACCGACCTTTCTCCGCTCCAAGGCCGGACAATCATTCTCTGGCCCGATCACGACAAACCCGGGGAAAAGTACGCAAATGTGCTAAAAAGTGCGCTTTTGTGCACCGCAAAAACACGCATTTCCGAACTTTTCATCACCCCGAAAAATCCCGCAATATCCGCAAAAGTAACCAAAAGTGACGAAATGTTCCCCGGCTGGGATGCCGCTGATGCGGTTGAACAAGGATGGACAGAAGAAGACATAGAAAGACTGCTAAAAACGGCTAAACCCTGCAAATCACAGACAGGGAAAAACACGGAAAAGAGCGGAAAAACGCGGAAGATGACGCACATTTGCGAACTTTGGCGCACCCCGCAAAAGGAGTGTTTTGCCACGCTTTCCATGGGAAATCATAAGGAACACTGGCCCATTGAAAGTGGTCATTTCCGGGATTTTCTGTCCTTTGACCACTACCAGGCAGAAGGAAAGATGCTCAGCCAGGCCGCGTTGGAAGAACAGCGCCGCGCGCTCAAGGGCCAGGCTTTGTTCGAAGGCGAGGAATATCCGGCCTTTTCCCGGATCGGCTATCTAGGACGCACAGTCTATGTCGATCTGGGCAACGCTGCCTGGCAGGCGGTGGTTGTTACATCCGAAGGCTGGCAAGTGCTGGATCACCCGCCCGCCAGGTTCCGACGCGCGGTCTCTCAGGAGGCATTGCCGATGCCCCAGCCTGGCACCGGAGATATCACCCTGCTGCGCAAATATGTGAATGTGGCGAGTGACGATGATTTCCGCATGCTGGTGGCCTGGCTCCTGGGCTGTTTCCACCCGCGCGGCCCCTACCCCATTCTGATCCTCAACGGCGAACAAGGCAGCGCCAAGAGCACCACGGCCCGTGTCTTGCGGTCCCTGATCGATCCGGCAAACCCAATGGCGCGCAGTACGCCCAATTCGGAGCAGGACTTAGTGATTGCCGCCAAGCACAATCATGTGCTGGCCTTCGACAATCTCTCCAACATCAAACCCGGCATGGCGGATGCCTTCTGCCGGATCGCTACGGGCGGTGGCTTCGGCACCCGCAAGCTGCACACGGATGCGGAAGAGAGCTTGTTTACCGCAGTCCGCCCCTGCCTGCTGAACGGCATTCCCGACCTGGCCACGCGCCCTGATCTGGCGGATCGCGCCATTGTGGTGAACCTGCCCACCATTCCAGCCTCGGAGCGGCAGTTTGAAGGTGAGTTCAATCGCGCCCTGGCACAAGATGCGCCCCGCATCTTCTCGGGTCTGCTGGATGCTGTATCCGCTGCACTTGCCAATCTTACCACCGTCACGCTGACAGAGCGCCCACGCATGGCGGACTTTGCCAAATGGGTCACAGCCGCCGAACCTGCCGTGGGCTGGCCACAAGGATCGTTCTTGACCGCCTATGCCACCAACAGGACAACATCCGACCAAGCCAGCGTTGAGGGCAACCCAGTGGCGCTGGCAATCCTGAAGTTCATTGCCGAAGAGAAGCGCTGGTCCGGCACCATCACCGACCTGAACGCAGCGCTGAGAAACCGTTATCCCCATCTGACCGACGACCCGAACAGCTACCCCCGCCAACTCAACCGGCTGTCAGGCGCAATCCGCCGCGTGCAACCGCCCTTGCGCCGGATGGGTGTGTCCATTTCCTTTGATCGCCAAGGCCATGCAGGCGAGCGCATTCTCAGGATAGAAAGTGCCTGATCTATCGTCAGCATCGTCAGCATTTGGTTTTGCTGACGATGCTGACGATCAAATCGGGTGTTCTGCGATATGCAGAATGACATTGTGAGACAGCCGCTTTGCGGAGATAGTGTTGAAGAACTCCTATTTTGCCGAAAACCGACATAAAATTTGACCACAGAAAGCCGGTTGCAAATTTTGGCCAGGGGGTCGGCCAAAACGCGGGTGTAACCATGTAAGAAGCGCTCATGGTCTACTGAATGCAAGCAGGGCCGACTTTTCTGACGCACCCGAGTTTGGCGGAAAATCGAGAGCGCAGAAATTTCGAGTTTTTCAACATTATCCGGACAAACAAGCCTTTCGATGCAGGCGCTCGAATGACTGGTTTGGATACTGACGTACATTGGTGAATGTACAAACAGTCACTTTCTTCTTGCCTTGAGCCTTCACCAAGAAACCTAGTAGGGTTCGTTAAATTTCCAAGTAGTGTCGTCATTTGGCCTGCGGGATGCTAGTGGACCGTAACTGTTTGGTTTTGTTGAAAAATTAGTTAGATTGGCTTCTAGATGTCAGAGAAATTAACTGTATTTGTAGTAGGGGCGGGGGCGAGTAAGGAATATGGCCTACCCACTGGTGCAGAATTGAAAACTCAAATTCACGCAATTTGTGACATTCCGCAAGTGGGATTGACAAATACCCGTCCAGACCCAGAAGATGACTGGCTCCTAAGCATAATCAAAGAAATGATATTATTCGACGGCATTCGCAGCCAAGATGCGGGAAACCTCCCAAACAAGATCGCAGCCAAGGCAAGGTTAATCAATAAGTATGTAAATGATGCATGGTTCATTCGAGACAATATTCTGCTTTCCCCGTCGATAGATAATTTCATTCACACTCACCGAGAAAACCCACGCATTGTTAAGTTGGGTAAGGCATTGACGCGGAAATTAATTGCAGAAGCAGAGCGAAAGAGCTCACTCTATGTCGACGACGCATCACTTCAGCTCCAACTTCCGGTAAACGAAATTGAAAATACTTGGTTATTTGCACTAATTAATTGCCTACTTGAAGCCGGTGATTTTGATGAGTTTTTGGACAGGTTGGCGCGTGTTCTTTTTGTCGTCTTCAACTACGATCGGTGTCTTGAACAGTTTTTTAAATACTATGTCGTTAGCTACTTCAGACTGGGCCCGAAGGACAAAAATCGCCTTTCGGCAGCGCTTAAGATCTGGCATCCTTACGGATCACTTTCAGAGGCTAACCCCTTCAGCAGTGTTGAGGCTTTTATTAGAAAAGCCAAATCAGAAGTGCCATTTGGGCAAACTGATAATGATATTGGCTATTTACTTTGGGACCCAATTAAGATGTTTACCGAGACGGAGGGCTTCGAGGGTTTGCGGAGAGAGTATCGAGACGCGGTGATTGATTCCATTGAAAAATGTGATCAGGTCGTTTTTCTAGGGTTTGGTTATCATAAACAAAACCTGCGAATTCTATCTAGTTACGATGCTACCAACGATTGTGACGTTTGGGGGACTTGTTTGGGCCTGCCGAAGTATGAAACAGACTCAGTCCAAGAAAATTTAAGCCAAATATTCTGCGGGGGCTCCAAAGATAGAGTACGTCTTATCAACGCTAGCGCGTCAGATTTGGTTGCTGAGATTGGCAAGCTTCTTTAGGCTCCAGACTCATTGATTTACAGCCAGAATAGGACTGTAGCAGCGAGAGCGATGGCCGAGAGGAATACCTTTGGGCATCTGTCATATCGGGTGGCGACGCGCCGCCAATCCTTCAGGCGTCCGAACATGATCTCAATGCG
>NZ_JBGRUO010000022.1:0-105681 GCF_041537905.1 Ruegeria jejuensis
TTCGACTTGTATTTGTAGAACGTGCCCTGACTGATCCCATAGCGCCTGCACACGTCAGCCGTCTTCTCGCCAGCCTCCTGCTCCTTGATCATCTGAATGATCTGTTCGTCGGAGAACCTCGTCTTCATTTGTCCGTCCTTTAGTTGGGCGGACTCTATACAAAGCTGGAGGAGATTCAGGGGCTCAGGTCAGGAGCTTTCGCGCGCAATGGGCAGAACTGTGCAATACGTGCCGATTTCGTTTGAAGACTTCCATGCGGAAATTATGAACGCGAGCGGTCAGATGATTGCCGACGTGATTACCGACATAGCGAGGGAAACACTTGATGGCCGCAATGCGAACGTTGCGGATGGTGTTCAACGCGCCTTGGGGAGAGAGCCGCGCGACTTTTCCGATTTTACAAATGAAGCCGCAAAGTCTGGCGCTTGGACACAAGCTGCATGAGTTGGTCTGACGACAAAGGAACACAATCATGACGTTTGACGTAAAACACAGGCTTGCCCTGGGGTTGGCGGGTCTTATTGCAGCCAACTTGGGGCTGATCATCACGCTGGCCCCACTGGCCTTTTAATCCAGCTACGGCATAGTTGTTTCGCCGCAGCCGAACCTGATGAGTGAATTGCGCTCCTGCTGCCAATCTGGCTGCACTTGGCCTGATCATCTTTTCGGGTGCGCTAAACCAAAGGATGGCCCAGACAGCAGCTTGGCTTGGAGCCACTGTGTTCTTCGCTATTGCCGCGGGGCGCTTGGTCAGCCTTATGCTTGTCGGACGACCATCGGACAGCATCCTTTCTGCCCTTGGGATAGAGGTGATGCTTGGACTAATGTGTTTGTGGACTGCAAACAAAGGGCGGCAAAAAAAGCTGGCATGCACCTCATGTTGTCGCGCAAACCCGGACTTGAGATTAAGTGAAAGCCGCCAGTCTTTTCTACAGGATGGGTCGATTGTGCCGCGCAAGGGGCTTGCTTCGCCCGGAGCGGCGGGCGAGTATGTTTTGCTCAGAACCGGGTGTTTGCCCCGATTTGACCGACATCAGAGATTTACACATGCCGGATATGGCATAGATCCGATTGTGAACCGAATGAAGGAGCTGACCTTGACCGACGATTCCGAAGACCTGGGCATGAAATGGCTTGAGGCCGAGTTGGAGGATACGCTGGACGAGGATTTCGAGATCGAATTCAGCGAACCCATGCTGTCGATGGAGATCCGCAAGCTCTATAAATCGCAGCACCCCGGCATGCTTGACCGCAAGGTCTATTTCCGCAACCTGCTGCGGCTGCAATCTGAACTGATCAAGCTGCAGGACTGGGTGCAGCACACCAATTCCAAGGTGTTGATCCTGATGGAAGGGCGGGATTCGGCCGGCAAGGGCGGCGTCATCAAACGCATCACCCAGCGCTTGAACCCGCGCGTCGCGCGGGTCGTTGCTTTGCCCGCACCCTCGCGCCGGGAACAGAGCCAATGGTATTTCCAGCGCTACGTGCCGCATCTGCCATCGGGCGGCGAGATCGTGCTGTTCGACCGGTCCTGGTATAACCGCGCGGGTGTCGAGCGGGTGATGGGCTTTGCCACAGAAGATCAGGTTGAACAGTTCTTTCAGGACGTTCCCGAATTCGAACGGATGTTGAAACGGTCCGGGATCATCCTGCTGAAATACTGGTTCTCGATCACCGATGAAGAGCAGCAATTGCGATTCCTGATGCGCATCCACGACCCGATGAAGCAGTGGAAGCTGAGTCCGATGGACCTGGAATCCCGCATCCGCTGGGAGGATTACACCAAGGCCAAGGAAGAAATGTTCTCGCGCACCAACATCCCCGAGGCGCCCTGGTACATTGTCGAAGGCAATGACAAGAAGCGCGAGCGGTTGAACTGCATCGAACATCTGCTGTCGCAGATTCCTTATGAGGATGTACCCAGCGAAAAAGTCACGCTGCCGGACCGCAAATACAATCCCGAGTATGAGCGTCAGGTCCTGCCGGACGAGCTCTATGTTCCAAAAGTCTATTAGGGCTGCAGCGGAACCATCGGATGGGTTTGCAAACGGGGCGCCAGGGGCGCCCCGTTTCTTATCCGGGGATCAGACGAAGTCGAACATACAGCCGCTGGTATCGGGCAGCATCATGGGGTCGTCATAATTGCTGGCCGGGTCCGACATGGCGAGTTCGGTTTCCATCGGCTCATTGGCCCCCTCGAAGAAGTTCTCAAGAACCTCGGTTGTGATCCAGAGGCCGACCATGCCCACCGCGAAGTCGGCAAAATCGTCGCCCTGCGAGCCGGGCTCGCCCCAATCGAACTGATCGACAAATTCCAGCACGTCTTCGAGCAGGTCGGTGACCTGGGCGTGGAGCATATCTTTGTTACCCGGTTCCTGAGTTTCCGGGTCATCGGTGTCGGTGACATCCGCGTCCGGTTCCTCGGTTTCCGGATCGTCGGTGTCGATGACATCCATCTCCGGTTCCTCGGTTTCTGTGTCCTCAGTGTCGGTAACCTCTGTCTCTGGGTCTTCGGGCTCAGGTTCCTCCGGGGTGCCGGGAACGTCCATATCCGTGACGTCGATATCAGGATCTTCGCTGCCTGAATCGTCCTCTGCCGGAGCAGGTGCTTCGGCAACCGGGGTGTCGGGCATCTCCGTTGGCGTGTCCGCAGGCGGAAGGTCGAGCAGTACTTGGGCGTCGGTCTTTGCGAAGTTCTGCGTGACCATGACGGCATCCCATCCGTTGAGGTCGCCATCCTCGACCCCAATCCCGATATACTTGAAATCAGGATTGAGGATATTTGCCCGATGTCCGGGGCTGTTCATCAGCCCGGCATGCAGGTCGGCCACGTCATCGCTGTTACCGGGGGCACCACGTTCCGATTGCCAGGCGATGTTCTCGCCCGAGCGCCAATTGCCGGAAAACTCGAACCCTGCGTCTTGTATACGCTCCTGCGCGCTCGAACCGGCCTCGCCAGTATGCGAGAAACTGTCGCTTTCCAGCATCCAGGCACTGTGATCCTCTGCCGAGTCGTTCAACCGGGTTTCCAGTTGCAGCGGTTCAATCCCGCGAGAGGTGCGCTCTTCGTTTATCAACGCCAGCATCTCGCGTTCGACCGTATTTGCATTCGACATTTCAGCCTCCAAAGTTTTTGTTTGTGTCCGGGTGGACAGCGCCGAGGTAGAAGCAGCGGCAAACAGGCTGGAAGGGGAGCACGATCAGGGAGTGCAACTGAGCGGCCGGGCGCTGCCGAAGCCAGATTCGCACGGCTGCAAAATGCTGGGCAAAAGGTCGCTTAGGGCTGAAATGGCGGAATGCTGCGCCGATGGCTCGTATGGCCAGCGGAATACCCCGGCATGTAGCATCTTTGATCTCATATGAATCGCAGATAACGCCCTGTTCGGTCGTTTCGGCGCGCAGTTTGATCAAAAACCGGGCTTCGGTCTCGGAATTTGCATCTTAAAACGACAAACCCCCGGGCGATGCCTCGGGGGTCGTCAAATAGTGTCGTCCAAAGCTGGACTAAAAGATCAGAGCAGACCTTCGCGCTGGGCTTTTTTGCGTGCCAGCTTACGGGCACGACGGATCGCTTCTGCCTTCTCGCGCGCTTTCTTCTCGGACGGTTTCTCGAAATGTTGCTTGAGCTTCATTTCGCGGAACACGCCTTCGCGCTGCAGCTTCTTCTTCAGGGCGCGGAGCGCCTGATCGACATTGTTGTCGCGAACACTAACCTGCATGTGGTTGTCACCACCTTTCTAGATATGAGTTGCAAGGAAATTGCAGGAAGTGGCGATATAGCAAAGCGCCGCTATCTTGTCTAGTAGTGGGTCAGACGAAGGAGTTACGCCATGACAATGCCTTACGAGACAGTGCGCGACCAGCTTCTGGATGCCGCCCTCGACCATGTTCCCTTTGACGGCTGGTCCTCTGCCTGCTTCGACGCGGCGATCACGGATACCGGGCTGGACCGGACCGTGGCCGAGGCCGCCTGCCCGCGCGGGGCGGTTGATTTGGCGCTGGCCTTTCATCAGCGCGGCGATGCCATCATGCTTAAACGCCTTGAAGAAACCGACCTTAACGCGCTGAAATACCGTGATCGCGTGGCGCTGGCCGTGCGCTACCGGCTGGAGGCGGTGAGCGGACCAAATGAGCGCGAGGCGGTGCGCCGTGGCCTGACCCTGTTCGCCCTGCCGCATCTGGCGGCCGAAGGCGCGCGCGCGGTTTGGAACACCTGCGACCAGATCTGGACCGCGCTGGGCGACACCTCGGATGATTTCAACTGGTATTCCAAACGGGCCATCCTGTCAGGTGTCTATTCCTCGACCCTGCTGTTCTGGATGGGCGACGATTCGGAGGGCAACAGCGCAAGCTGGACCTTTCTGGCCCGCCGGATTGACGATGTTATGCTGATCGAAAAGGTCAAGGCGCAGGTCAATGGCAACCCGCTGCTGAAGCCGTTCCTGATCGGGCCAAGCTGGCTGTCCAAGCAAATTCGCGCGCCCGCGCGCGCGCCGCGTGTCGATCTGCCGGGGATGCTGCGGCCCAAATCCTGAGCGGCGACGCTCTCATGCACCTGAATGAACAATAAGGACCCCTGAAGAATGACCGAGATGATGCGTGCCGTCGAAATTTCCCAACCCGGCGGCCCCGAGGTGCTGACCCTTGTCGAGCGCCCCATGCCCGAACCGGACCAGGGCCAGGTGGTGCTCAAGGTCGCCTATGCCGGTGTGAACCGACCCGATGCGCTGCAGCGGGCTGGGGCTTATGACCCGCCACCGGGTGCCAGTGACCTGCCGGGGCTGGAAGCCTCGGGCGAGGTTGTGGCGCTGGGCGCGGGGGTCACCTCGCTGTCGATCGGCGATCAGGTCTGCGCGCTGCTGCCCGGTGGCGGCTATGCCGAATATGTCGCAACCCCTGCCGCCCATTGCCTGTCGGTCCCAAAGGGCATGGGGCTGAAAGAGGCGGCCTGCCTTCCCGAAACCTTCTTCACCGTCTGGTCCAACGTGTTCACCCGTGGTGGTCTGAAGGCGGGGGAACGGTTTCTCGTTCATGGTGGCTCCAGCGGGATCGGCACAACCGCCATCCAGCTTGCCAATGCGATGGGCGCACGGGTGTTCGCCACCGCCGGGTCCGAAGCGAAATGCAAGGCCTGCACCGATCTGGGCGCGGAACGTGCGATCAACTATCGCGACGAGGATTTCGTCAAGGCGATGAAGGCCGAAGGCGGGGCCGATCTGATCCTGGACATGGTGGGGGGCGATTATATTCCCCGCAACGTCAAGGCGCTCGCCAATGATGGCCGACTGGTGCAGATCGCCTTTCTGCAAGGTCCGGTGGTCGAGCTGAACTTTGTGATGATGATGGTCAAGCGGCTGACGCTGACCGGCAGCACCCTTCGCCCGCAAAGCGATCTGGCCAAGGCGCAGATCGCGCAGAGCCTGCGCGAGGCGGTCTGGCCGCTGCTGGAGGTCGGGCGCATTGGCCCGGTCATGGATAGCAGTTTTGATCTGGCCGATGCTGCGCAGGCCCATGCGCGGATGGAGGCGTCGGACCATATCGGCAAGATCGTCCTGAACGTCGGCGGCTAATACGCAATTGGACAGAGCATCGCGTGGTATCCGCGCGATGCTTTAGGCCACGGCCCGCCGGTAGAGATGCCATGTGGCATGGCCCAGCACCGGCAGCACCACGATCAGCCCCAGCATGAACGGGATCGATCCCAGAACCAGCAATGCTGCAACCATCGCGCCCCAGCTGATGATGACGCCGGGATTGCGGCGCAGCACACGGACTGAGGTGACCACCGCAATCGGCACCCCGACCTTGCGGTCCAGCAGCAGCGGGAAACTGACCACGCTCATCGCCAGTGCGACGATGGCAAACAGGAACCCAGCGGCGTTGCCTGCCACGATCAGGGCCCAGCCTGCAGGTGTTGTGAAAAGATCGCTGACAAAGCTCACGACCGAGGCAGGGGGTTCTGGTCCCAGCGTCGCGGCATAGATGCTTTGCGCCGCCATCAGCCAGACCAGCAACAACATGGTCAGGTAAGCGGCCAGTACAAAGATCGACCCGAAGGCGGGCGAGCGGAACACGCTGAAGGCATGGCGCCAATGCGCGTCCTCTCCAGCCTCGCGTCTGCGGCTGATCTCATAAAGCCCCACCGCCGCGGCGGGACCGACCAGCGCAAAGCCCAGCACCAGCGGCGCAAGCAGCGGCACGAGGTCCATCTGCATGCCCATCCCGAACAGGATCAACCCTGCAATGGGGTAGACCACGATGGCAAAGATCGCATCCGCGCGGGTGGCGATGAAATCGTCATATCCGGCGCGCAGGCAGGCGGCGATATCGCTCATCGTGAGGACCTGAACCATCGGCAACTCGGCCTTGGCCTCGCCGCCCAGACCCGAAATGGCCTCGCCCATGTGATCGCTGGTGCTGCTCAGGCTTTGTGCCGCCCAGCTGATTGGATTTCCGATTGTTTTCGCCATGGCGTATCCTTCCTTGGCAGTGCAAATGCGCCGCGTACCAAGGGCCCGACAATCGCATCAGACTCGGTTGGTCCGCGACAGCTGTTCTTAGTATAGCATAAGTTGCGAGCGCTATTGCTCACGGCTTGGCGAGGACGCGCTTGCCCTTTGACTGCTGGCTGTTAGCCTGCCCGCAACAGCCAGAAGGAGGCGAAGATGTCACAGACCGCCCGCACCATCGTGATCCATGAGACCGGCGGCCCCGAAGTACTGCGCATCGAGGATCGCGACGTCGGTGCGCCGGGACCGGGCGAGATTCGTATCCGCCATCATGCTTGCGGGCTGAATTTTATCGATGTCTATCAGCGCATGGGGCTGTATCCGCTGGACCTGCCGCATGCGCTGGGGATGGAGGCCGCTGGCGTGATCGAGGCGGTTGGGGCGGGCGTAACCCATCTGAAGCCTGGCGACCGCGCCGCTTATGCCGCAGCCCCGCCGGGCTCCTATGCCGAGGCGCGGGTGATGCCCGCAGCGCAGGTCTGTCCGCTGCCCGCTGCCATTGGATTCGATCAGGGGGCGGCGATGATGCTCAAAGGGATGACGGTCGAATATCTGTTCCACCGCACCACACCGCTTAAGCGGGGCGATACCGTGCTGTTTCATGCGGCGGCAGGCGGGGTCGGGCTGATTGCCTGCCAGTGGGCGCGATCCGAAGGTATCCGGTTGATCGGCACGGCTGGGTCAGATGAGAAATGCGAGCTGGCGCTGCATCACGGAGCGAGCCACTGCATCAACTATCGCGGCGAGGATTTTGCCAGCAAAGTGCGCGAACTGACCGATGGGGCAGGGGTCGATGTGGTGATGGATTCAATCGGGGCGGATACCTTTGTCGGCTCGCTCGATTCGCTGAAAACGCTGGGCATGATGATATCGTTCGGGAATGCATCGGGGCCGGTGCCGTCCTTTGATCTGTCGATGCTGGCGCAACGCGGATCGCTCAAGATCACGCGGCCGACGTTGTTCACCCATATCGCCGATCCCGCCACCTGTCAGGACATGGCGCAGCACCTGTTCGGCAAGGTAACCAAGGGCGATATCCAGATCCGCATAGACCAGCGCTTTCCATTAGAACGCGTGGCGGATGCGCATCGCGCGCTTGAGGCGCGACAGACCACGGGCAGTACGATACTTGAGGTTTGACCCGCTCAGTCAGACGCGCGGTTGTTCCAGTTTCCAGCGCAGGTTGGACCGGACGGCGGGCCATTCGGCGGTGGTGATCGAATAGACTGCTGTGTCGCGCAGGCTGCCATCGGGCAGGATCATATGCGAGCGCAGCACCCCGTCCAGCTTGGCGCCCAGCCGTTCGATCGCACGGCGGCTCTGGTGGTTCATGAAATGGGTGCGAAACTCGACCGCGATGGCATCAAGCGTCTCGAACGCGTGGCTCAGCAGCAGCAATTTGCATTCGGTGTTCATCGGGCCGCGCTGCACCGATTTGCGATACCAGGTCGAGCCGATCTCCAACCGGCGATTGGCGTGGTCGATATTCATATAGGTGGTCATCCCCACCGCCTTGCCGCTCGGGTCCAGAATGGCGAAGGGCACCATGCTGCCCGCCTCCAGCAGCGACAGGCGGCGGTTGATCTCATCGGCCACCGCCTCGGGGGCGGGAACCGAGGTGTACCAGAGTCGGTGCAACGCGCCATCCCCCGCCGCCTCGGTCAGGTCCGCCGCATGATCCTGCGACAGGGGCACGACCGAAACATGCGTACCGGTCAGAGCGACGGGAGAAGCCCACATGGCGAAAATCCTCAGAACAAACGGCAGGCGCGGTGACTGACCTGGGTGTCGGGCCTACTTGTCCGCGCCTTTTTTGACCAGTTGCGCGGCAAAGGCGACACCAGTGCCCGGACCGGCATAAGTGATCAGCAGGACATCATCCAGATAGACCCCGTTGAAGATCCCCGATGACACGTCGTCGCCCGAAATCCCGGCCTCGGCCAGCACGAAGCGGGTCGGATCATCAAGGCTGAACGTGCCCATCGCCTCTTCTACGATCCACTCGCTGTCCCCGATCCGGCGCCAGCGATTGGTGGCGGTGATGAGGTTGCCGTCGAGCTTGGTAATCTCAAGCTCCATCTCGGTGCGCAAAAGCCCCTTTTCGTGGTTCGGGTTGGATTTGGCAAAGGCCACCAGATAGGTGCCGGTCCAGGTGCCGACGATCTGCGGGAAACCCTCCCCCTCATCCGCGCTGGCCGGGGCGGCGACGGCAAGCACAAGGATAGCAGCAAGGCTGCGGGCAAGTGTGCGTAACATGGGGTGATCTCCTGCATCGGTGTGGGTTGGCGTCAAGCTACCCGAGTTCAGGCATTTGGCAATCGGTTGAGCGCACAAAAAAACCGGCGCGGGAGGCGCCGGTCTCTATGGTTACTTCAGCGCTGATCAGCCAAAGACACGCCCCAGCGCGCCATCCACCGCATCGGTGATCTGGTCGATATCATCGGCAGTTGCGATCAGCGCGGGCGAGAAGCACAGCGTGTTGTTGCGGCTGGGGATCGAGCGGTTGGTGACGCCGATGATCACACCCTGCGCCATGCAGTCAGCCACAACGGCCTGCGCCAGTTTCTCGTCCACCGGTTCCTTTGTGGAACGGTCCGCGACCAGTTCAGCTCCCAGGAACAGGCCCTTGCCGCGCACATCGCCGATCACCTTGTGCTTGTCCATCAGCGCCTGCAGGTTCGCCGTCATGCGGTCACCCATCGCAGCACAGTTGTCCAGCAGGTTCTCATCCTCGATGATGCGCATATTCTCGATCGCCGCCGCGGGACCCGCGGTGCAGCCGCCAAAGGTCGAGATATCGCGGAAATAGTTCAGCGGGTCTTCGACATCGTCCTTGAACATGTTGAACACCTCTTCGGTGGTCACCATGCAGGCAATGGCCGCATAGCCCGAGGCAACGCCTTTGGCCATGGTCACGAAATCGGGCTTGATGCCGTATTGCTGATAGCCGAACCAGGTGCCGGTCCGGCCAACGCCGCAGACCACTTCGTCGATATGCAGCAGCACGTCGTACTTCTTGCAGATCTCCTGCACGCGCTGCCAATAGCCCTCGGGCGCTTCGATCACGCCACCACCGGCGGTCACCGGCTCAAGGCAGAGCGCACCGACGGTCTCGGGGCCTTCGCGCAGGATGACCTCTTCGATCTGATCGGCGGCCCATTCGCCAAAATTCTCTTCCGGCGCGCCGTCCAACTCGTGCTTGCGGTATTCCATGCAATGGGGCACGCGCACGAAATCGGGGGCAAAGGGGCCGTATTGCACGGTGCGCTCGTCCTGACCGCCCGCCGACATCGTCGCTAGCGTCGAGCCGTGATAGTCGCGGTCACGATAGAGGATCTTGGTCTTTTTGCCGCCATAGCGCTTATGCGCGATCTGGCGAACCAGCTTGAACGCCTTCTCATTCGCCTCGGAACCTGAGTTGGTGTAGTAGACACGGCTCATGCCCGGCATCTTCTCGATCAGCTTTTCGGCAAAGATCGAACCGGGGATCGAGCCTGCGGAATTGGCGAAATAGCACAGCTTCATCAACTGGTCATAGACCGCCTTGGCGATGGATTCGCGGCCATAGCCCACATTCACGGTCCAGACCCCGCCGGATACCGCATCCAGATGTTCCTTGCCCTTCTGGTCCCAGACGCGCATGCCCTTGCCTTCGACAATGATGCGGGGATCGTTGGTTTCAAAGGGTTTATGCTGGATCAGATGGTGCCAGATATGGGCGCGGTCGGCTTCGACCACACGGCTCAGGTCGTTTTCGTTGAACGTGCCGTCCATGACATGTCCTTTCTGCTATGTCTGCGCGCGCCGGATCTATCAAGGAACCCCGGCGGCGTTGCGATGTCCTACCTATCCAGAAACGCCAAAATCAAAGGGACCGTTAGGGCCAGAACGAGGGGCGGCTTATAGCCAAATTGAGCTTGACTGGTTGCAAGCTGATACAATGGTTAGGGATTTTCATGCCGCGCCATTCTGGGCATTATCATGCCGTGAAGCGGAGGAGCGCACATGTCGCAGGCAAGTATCTATGATCAGCATCTTGGCAAGTGCGGTGCGAATTTCACACCGCTGTCCCCGCTGAGCTATCTGGAACGCAGCGCCGCCGTCTATCCGGACTACCCCTCGGTCATCTATGGCGACCGGCGCTATCACTGGTCCGAGACCTATGCCCGGTGCCGCAGGCTTGCCAGCGCGCTGGCGCAGCGCGGGATCGGCAAGGGGGACACCGTCTCGATCATCGCTGCGAATATACCTGAGATGTATGAGGCGCATTTTGGCGTGCCGATGGCGGGCGCGGTGCTCAACACGATCAACACGAGGTTGGATGCCGCTGTCATCGCGTTCATTCTCGGTCATGCCGAGGCACAGGTGCTGCTGGTTGACCCAGAGTTTTCGGGCGTGGTCGGCGAGGCGCTGAAACAGGTCGATCTGCCGGACCTGCTGGTGGTCGATATTGTCGACCCCAGCTTCGAGGGCGCTCAACCCATCGGCGCGATAACCTATGACGCGCTGCTGGCCGAGGGTGATCCGGAGTTTGACTGGTCACTGCCCGGCGATGAATGGGATGCCATCTCGCTCAACTACACCTCTGGGACGACCGGAAACCCCAAAGGGGTGGTCTATCATCACCGCGGGGCGGCGCTGAACGCGACGTCGAACATCCTGACCTGGGGGATGCCGCAGCATCCGGTCTACCTGTGGACCCTGCCGATGTTTCACTGCAATGGATGGTGTTTCCCTTGGACCATGGCGGCAAATGCGGGCACCTCCGTTTGCCTGCGCGCTGTGCGGGACGAGGCCGTGTTCCAGGCGTTTCGCGACCATCAGGTCACCCATTTCTGCGGCGCGCCCATCGTGCTGAACATGCTGTCCAATGCGCCGGATGCGCTGAAACAGTTCGACCATGCGATCAAGGTCATGACGGCAGGCGCACCGCCCCCCGCCGCTGTGATCGAAAAGATGGAAGCAATGGGGATCGAGGTGACCCATGTCTATGGCCTGACCGAGACCTACGGCCCCTCCGTCGTCTGCGCCTGGAAAGACGAATGGAATACGCGCTCGGGTGAGGAACGCGCCGCTCTGAAGGTTCGGCAGGGCGTGAAATACGTGGCTTTGTCCGGTCTGATGGTGGCCAACCCGGAAACGATGGAGCCGGTCCCGGCGGATGGCGAGACGATGGGCGAGATATTCATGCAGGGCAATATCGTGATGAAAGGGTATCTCAAGAACGCGCAGGCTACGGACACTGCGTTCCGGGGCGGCTGGTTTGCTTCGGGCGATCTGGGGGTGATGCACTCGGATGGCTATATCGCGCTCAAGGACCGGTCCAAGGATATCATCATCTCGGGCGGCGAGAATATCTCATCGGTCGAGGTGGAGGATGTGCTCTACAAACACCCCGGCGTGCTGGAAGCGGCGGTTGTGGCGCGACCTGACGAGAAATGGGGTGAAACCCCCTGCGCCTTTGTGGAACTCAAGCCGGGGGCGGAGGCCGACGAGGCGGGTCTGATCACCCATTGCCGGGACAACATGGCCCACTTCAAAGCGCCCAAGACGGTGGTGTTTGGTGTCCTGCCCAAGACCTCTACCGGCAAGATCCAGAAATTCCTGCTACGAGACCGCGCCCGCGCGCTTTAAGCGCGGGCGCCAGATTTCTTCGAAGAAATCTGGATCGGTGCACAGGGCGCGTGTGCTATCAAGGCCTTTTTGGGGAGTGCCAGACAGCGTGAAACAGAAGTTCAGATTCCACGAAACCAGCCGTTCAATCGACCGGCGACAGGCGCGGAGGCTTTGTTGCCCAAAACGGTTGAAGGGCAGACTTCCCCTTTCCCCGGACGGACTTATCCTGTTGGCTCTGTGACGGGTGTGCCAAGAGCGGTATAGCGGTTGAGCACGGCAATGCGGACTTGGATTTCTGCAACCTGACGGTCGAAGCCCCGCGCCATCAAGGGTCGAAGCCCCGCGCCATCAAGGATTGGCCCAGTCGCTTCGCACAGTGCATCTTGGTCTCGACGCGGCTCATGCGGTGATATCCGCTCCACCGTTTCCAAATGGTTCGACCGAGATAGCGCGAGGCGTTAACTGCATCGTTTCGTGCAATGGCTCCGGCTGTGGTGGGTTTCCATGGTTTGGCGTTTCTGCGCGGCGGGATGATGGCATGAGCACCGCGGGCGGCAATCGCATCATGGCATTTGCGTGTGTCATAGGCCCCGTCCATTGCCCGGCAGGCGCATGCAAAGCATGCTGTCGAGAGGGGGCGGTCACTGACCCAACGTCCTGATCGGGTGGGATTTGGTTCAGCAGTTCGGGCAGCATAGGTGCATCCCCAATATTGTTGGTCGTGACCTCGACGGCCCGCACCTCCAGCGTTTCCTCATCGATCCCTATGTGTATCTTGCGCCAACCTCTCGGGACATTGCTGCGCAATGCGCTGCCGGTCAGCGGATGCGCCGTTTTGGCCCGCCGTGCTTGCGGGCGTTCCATTCGCCTTCACCCTCGGATTTAACGCCGGTGCTGTCGACGAGTAGGCTCAACGGACCGGTTCTGCCGCGATAGGGTAGGTTCACGTTCAGTGTCTTTTGACGTCGGCTCAATGTGCTGAAATCTGGCGCAGCCCAATCCAGCCCCACCATCCGCAACAGGCTCTGAACGAACCCTGTCGTCTGCCGAAGCGGCATTCCGAACAACACCTTCAGGCTAAGGCACGCCTGGATCGCCGCACCACTGAAACTCTGTTGCCGACCGCGCTTGCCGTTCGGCGGCGGGACCCAGACCATCTCGGGGTCGAACCAAATCGACAGCGATCCGCGCTGCTTCAACGCCGTGTTATACGACGGCCAATTCTTCGTCTTGTACTTCGTGCGTGACCAACTGCTCATGCTATCCAGCTATCATGCTGGATTCAAACAGTGAATCCCCCAGACGATTTGTGCAACAAAGCCGTTTGGCGTGCATCCGGCCCATTTCAACCGGAAAGAGGCGCGCGGCCTCGTCGCAGACTTGCCGGGCCACATCCTGCGTGATCTCGTCGAAATAGGCATGGGCATGGTAGCCGGTGATCTGTGCCATTTGGGGTTCCCTGATCTGTGCCTTGTCAGGCTAGCTGTTCCATCCCGGCGTCGCGAACACATTCGGAAATGACCTGCAACTGACCGGCAATCGGGCTGGTCTTGCGCCAGATCATGCCGATGGTGCGCGAGGGGCGGGGGGTGTCGAAGCGGGCGACCGATACGGCGGCGGAACGGGTTTCCACCGGAACCGCCATATCCGGGATCAGCGTAACACCGATCCCGGCGCCCACCATCTGGACCAGCGTCGACAGCGAACTGCCATCCAGCCCCTCACGCGGCACCGCCGACTGGATGTTGCAGAAAGACAGCGCTTGGTCGCGAAAACAATGCCCCTCTTCCAGCAGCAGCAGGCGCATCTTGCGCAAGGACTCCCCGCTGGGGGTCGGTTTGCCCGCGTCAGCTTCGGGTCGGATCAGGACGAAATCCTCGGCAAACAGCTCCACCTCGGTAAATGCGGGCTCTGACACCGGCAGCGCCACGATGGCGGTGTCCAGGCGGCCTTCGGTGACCTCCTCCAGCAGCTTGGATGTCAGCGTCTCGCGAATGTGCAGATCGAGCCCCGGATGAGTGCGGGCCAGCGCGCCGACAAGCGATGGCAGCAGATAGGGGGCGACGGTCGGGATGACGCCGATGCGCAACCGGCCCGCCAGCTCGGCCTGAGAGGCGCGCGCCATGTCGCCCAACTCATCCACCGATCGCAGAATGTCGCGGACGCGCAGAGCGAACTCCTCGCCAAAACTGGTCAGCCGCACATGCCGCGCGCCCCGTTCAAACAGTTGAACGCCAAGGTTTTCTTCCAACTCCTTGATCTGCACGGACAGGGCGGGTTGCGAAATTGCGCAGGCATCAGCGGCACGCCCGAAATGAGCATGGCGCGACAGCGCCTGGAAATAGCGCAGCTGGCGGAGGGTCAGGTTTGTCATAATAAAAAATTATCGCAACAATCGGAAAATGCAACTTAAACCAATTCCAAGCTTTTGCTAACCTATGCACAGCAGCTACGGGGAGGATGATGCGAATCTGGTGGGATCGCCCAGCATACGGGTGGCCGATGCCAAAGGGCGGGAACCGGACGTATCAAAGTCTTGCGCAGACAGAGTTATGTAACGCAGCCACGATCGGAGACTTTAGATGGACGGCAACGACATCGACAACACCGGCAAATGCCCGGTGATGCACGCACATACAACCTTTGCCAGCAGATCAAACTCGGACTGGTGGCCCAACCAGCTTAACCTGCGCATCCTGCACCAGCATTCCAGCCTGTCGGACCCGATGGGCGAGGGGTTCAACTATGGCGAAGAGTTCAAGAAACTCGACCTGAAGGCGCTCAAGCAGGATCTCTATGACCTGATGACCGACAGCCAGGATTGGTGGCCCGCAGATTACGGTCACTATGGCGGGTTGTTCATCCGGATGGCCTGGCACAGCGCGGGCACCTACCGGACGGCCGATGGTCGCGGCGGCGGATCGACCGGCACACAGCGCTTTGCGCCACTCAATTCCTGGCCCGACAATGGCAACCTGGACAAGGCGCGTCGCCTGCTCTGGCCGATCAAGCAGAAATACGGCAACAAGATTTCCTGGGCCGATCTGATGATCCTGGCGGGCAATTGCGCCATCGAATCCATGGGGGGCAAGACCTTCGGCTTTGCCGGGGGGCGCGCCGATATCTGGGAACCCGAGGAAGATATTTATTGGGGTGCGGAAAAAGAGTGGCTGGCCACCAGCGACAAGGAAAACAGCCGCTATTCCGGTGAACGTGATCTGGAAAACCCGCTGGCCGCCGTGCAGATGGGCCTGATCTATGTGAACCCCGAAGGTCCCGACGGCAATCCCGACCCGGTCGCCTCGGGCCGTGATGTGCGCGAGACCTTCGCGCGCATGGCGATGAACGATGAGGAAACCGTTGCGCTGGTCGCCGGGGGACACACCTTCGGCAAGGCCCATGGCGCGGGCAATCCCGATCTGGTCGGGGCCGAGCCCGAGGGTGCCGCGATCGAACATATGGGGCTGGGCTGGATTAATCAGTACGGCTCAGGCAAGGCGGGTGACACCACCACCAGCGGCATTGAAGGCGCGTGGAAACCGAACCCGACCACCTGGGACAATGGCTATTTCGACGTGCTCTTCGGCTATGAGTGGAAGCTGGTCAAAAGCCCGGCAGGCGCCAACCAATGGCAGGCGCAGGACGTGGCCGAGGAACATATGGTCGTCGATGCCTTCGATCCCTCGAAGAAACATGCGCCGATGATGACCACGGCGGATATGTCGCTGCGCATGGACCCGATCTATGAGCCGATCTCGCGGCGCTTCCACGAGAATCCCGAAGAGTTCGCCGACGCTTTCGCCCGCGCATGGTTCAAGCTGACCCACCGCGATATGGGGCCGCGCGCGCTCTATCTCGGGGACGAGGTGCCGGCAGAGGAACTGCTCTGGCAGGACAACGTGCCGGCGGTGGATCACGCGCTGATCGATGCGGCGGATGTGGCTGATCTGAAGGCGAAAATCCTGGCCTCGAGTCTCTCGACATCGGAGCTTGTTTCGACCGCATGGGCGTCGGCCTCGACCTTCCGCGGGTCGGACAAGCGGGGCGGTGCCAATGGCGCGCGCATCCGTCTGGCTCCGCAAAAGGACTGGGAGGTCAACCAGCCCGCACAACTGGCCCGAGTGCTGGATGTGCTTGAGGGCATTCAGACCGCCTTCAACGACTCCGCAAGCGGCGGCAAGAAAGTGTCGCTGGCTGACCTGATCGTGCTGGCAGGTGGTGCCGCAGTGGAACAGGCCGCCAAAGAGGCCGGTCATGCGGTCGAGGTGCCCTTCGCACCGGGTCGTACCGATGCTTCTCAAGAGCATACCGATGTGGACTCCTTTGCAGTAATGGAGCCTGCCGCTGACGGGTTCCGCAACTACCAGAAGGCCGAATATGCGGTCTCGGCTGAGGAACTGCTGGTCGATCGTGCGCAACTGCTGACACTGACCGCGCCTGAGATGACGGCGCTGGTGGGTGGCCTGCGTGTGCTGGGTGCAAATGCCGATGGGGCACCGCATGGCGTCTTTACCGATCAGCCGGGCAAGCTGACCAACGACTTCTTCGTCAATCTGGTCGACATGGGCACCGATTGGAAACCGGCAGATGACGGTGTCTATGAAGGTCGCGACCGGGCGAGCGGCGCGGTCAAATGGACCGGCACTCGGGTCGATCTGGTCTTTGGGTCCAACTCGCAATTGCGGGCTTTGGCCGAGGTTTATGCGCAGGATGACGGCGGCGCGCGCTTTGTTGGCGATTTCGTCGCGGCCTGGACCAAGGTGATGAATGCGGATCGTTTCGATCTGAACTAAAGATGCGCCACTCACTCGCATCAGGGCGCGCCGGAAACGGCGCGCCTTTTTTCGTGTCGCGTATGCCTGCAGATGTAACCGGTGCACCTGCGCCGCCGTGACTCTCAGCGATAGCAGAACCATCAGCGACGGAGGGCAGCAGGCGTTCGATTGTGTGGGTATTTTCGACCTGAATGCGGATCCGAGCCGCTTTCGCTCCATTCGTATGATCTATGACTCCATCCCGTCGCAGGAGGATTTCCGCAACATGGAGGCTTCTTAAGACACACAGCGTCGACGTCTTCTTGTAGACTGGTCCGCAATACCCTCACTTTTTCAGAAAGATCACCTTGTCAAACTGAACCCAGGAGGACGTGTCATGACCCGCATGACCGCAAAAGACTTCGATCAGGAACTTCTTGATCTCTATGATTTCTACGCCCACGGAAAGATCACCAAACGTGAATTTCTAGATCGCGCAGGCAAGTTTGCGGCCGGTGGCGTGACCGCCGTCGCGCTGCTGAACATGCTCAGTCCCAACTACGCACTGGCCGAGCAGGTATCGTTCAATGACCCTGATATCCACGCAGAGTATGTCATGTATCCCTCGCCCAATGGCACCGGGGACGTCCGGGGTTATCTGGTGCGCCCTGCCGGGGTCGAGGGGCCCTTGCCGGCCGTTCTGGTCATTCACGAGAATCGCGGGCTCAACCCCTATATCGAGGATGTGGCCCGCCGCCTCGCCAAGGCCGGTTTCATGGCACTGGCCCCGGACGGGCTGACCTCGGTCGGCGGTTATCCCGGCAATGATGCGGATGGTCGCGAGCTTCAGCGCACGGTTGACCGGACCGAGTTGATGAACGACTTCTTCGCCGGTTTCGAATATCTGATGGCGCGCGAGGACAGCACCGGCAAGGTCGGTGCGGTCGGATTCTGCTATGGCGGAGGTGTTGTGAGCGCCATCGCGGTGGCCTACCCGGAGCTTGCCGCCGGGGTGCCGTTCTACGGGCGTCAGCCTGCCGCGGATGATGTGTCAAAAATCAAGGCGCCACTATTGATCCAGATGGGTGAACTCGATGAGCGCATCAATGCGGGTTGGCCTGATTTCGAAGCGGCCCTGAAAGCCAATGGCAACGTCTATGAGGCGTATATCTACGAGGGGGCGAACCACGGTTTCCACAATGACAGCACGCCGCGATACGACGAAGCCATGGCCGAGTTGGCCTGGGACCGGACGATCGACTGGTTCAATACCTATCTGAAATGACTTGAAAGCGGCTGACGGGCCATCGCTCTGCCTTGCCGTGTCCAAACAAGAAGGGGCCAGCTTGCGCCGGCCCCTTCCAATGCGTCGGAAACCCGGATCAATCGCCGTCGGCCACCCCTTCGGCGCGGGCGCGGGCGCGGCGGGCGCGGTAGCTGGGCAACACCACCAGGATCACCGCAAAGATCAGCAGCCCTAGCGTCATTGGGCGCGACCAGATGAACCCCATCCCGTCATAAAGCTGCATCGCGCGAGAGAAGTTGTTCTCCAGCAGCGGGCCAAGGATGAACCCGATCAAGAGCGGCGCCAGCGGGTAGTCAGCAAAGCGCAGGATCGTGGCGCAGATGCCGAAGCCCACGAGTAGCAGCAACTCGGTTGCGTTGTTCTGGCCGATATAGGCCCCCATCAGGGTAAAGAACAAAATGAACGGGATCAGGAAGTTGCGCGGAACCGCCAGTACTTTGGCGATATAGGGGATCAGCGGCAGGTTCAGGATCAGCAGAACCAGATTGCCAAGATACATCGAGATGATGACCGCCCAGAAGATTTGCGGCTCATCCACCATCAGGCGCGGGCCGGGCGAGACGTTGAGCGCGATCAACGCGCCGAGCAGGATCGCCGTGGTGCCCGAACCGGGAATACCCAGCGTCAGCAGAGGCACGAAAGATCCGGTACAGGCGGCGTTGTTGGCGCTTTCGGGTGCCGCGATGCCCTTGATCGCGCCTTTGCCGAACTGCTCCTGCTCTTCTTTGGGCGCGATGTTGCGCTCTACCGCGTAGCCGAGGAAGGACGCGATGGTTGCGCCCGCGCCGGGCAGAACACCGATGAAGAAGCCTTGCAATGACTGGCGTCCGATCACCGGCGCGATGCTTTTCGCCTCTTCGCGGTTGATGCGTAGATTGGTGATTTTGCCACCATCCTCGCCATCACCGGTTTTCGAGCGGCTGGGGTCGAGCACCAGATAGATCGCTTCGGGCAGGGCGAACATCGCCATGGCCAGGGTGATGAAGCCGAAGCCAGATTGCAGGTCCATGATCCCCATAGTGAAACGCGGCATGTTGAACAGCACGCCTTCGCCCACAGTGGCCATGATCAGCCCGAGGAAGGTCATCAGCAGCGCCTTGGCCACCTGTCCGGTGCCCGCGAACGCCGCAATGGCCGAGAGCCCGACCACCATCAGGGCGAAATACTCTGACGAGTGGAACAAGAGCGCCACCGAGGCCAGCATGGGCGCGAAGATCATCAGCAGGATCGCCCCGATGGAGCCCCCCGCAAAGGATGAGATCGCAGCGACTGTCAGCGCCTTGCCCGCCTGACCCGAGCGCGCCAGCGGATAGCCGTCAAAGCTGGTGGCAACGGTTGATGCGACCCCCGGCGCGTTGATCAGGATCGAAGAGGTTGAGCCGCCAAAGACAGCCCCGTAATAGACCCCCGCCAGCAGGATCAGCGCGGTTGAGGGATCACCGATGGTGATCGCCACCGGAATCATGATCGCGATGATCGACATTGGGCCAAGACCCGGCAACATGCCGATGAAAGTCCCGATCAGACAGCCGCCAATGACCATCATGATATTGGTGAATGTAAAGGCCGTCGCGAGACCCGTCATAATGCCTTCAAACATGTCAGCCTCCGCTCGCTGCAGTGTTTATGAAATCGGGCAGCGGGCTGAGGAAGATACCCAGAACCGCGTCGACCAGATACCAGACGCAGCCTGCGGCGATGGCGGCGACCATCGCCATCAGAACAAACCGCCGCTCGCCCAGAATGAAAGATCCCAGAAACAGGAACAGGAAGGTTGACGCCAGAAAGCCCAGCGGCCGCAGCAGCAGCGCATAGGCGACCATCAGCCCCAGCAGCATCAGCGCCTGCCCTACATTGTAATCGCCCAGACGAGACAGGTTGATATCAGCGGCGTCTTTTTTCTCGGGTGCTTTTTCAAGCCCCAGAACAATCACGAGCGAGAACAGGATGGCACCCACGGCTAGAACCTTGGGAAAGCTCGATGGCCAGATCGGGCTGCGTTGCATGATCGGCGGCAAGACCCCGTCCATGGTGAAATAGGCAGCATAGCCATAGGCCATGCAGACCAGAAGAATGACAAAGGCGATCCAGCGATCCAGCGCCATCTCGGTGTCCCTCCCTTTGTTTTTAAAAAAACGCCCGGGGATTTTGGTGCCCCGGGCGCTGTTGAGTCAGTGGCTTAAGCCCGGATCAGAGGAAGCCCAGCTTCTTCATCAGATCGCCAATGGTCTGTTCCTGACCTTCGAGGAAGACCTTGAAGTCGTCGCCATTGTTGTGGATGTCGACCCAGCCGTTGCGGTCACGCACTTCTGCCCATTCGGGTGTCGCGTACATCGCCTCGATCGCGGCCTGGTAGGCGGCCAGCTTGTCCTCGGGCAGGCCGGGGGCAGCAAAGAAGCCGCGCCAGTTCACGAAGGTGGTGTCGTTGCCTTGTTCTTTCATGGTCGGCGCGTCGGGGTA
Organism: Ruegeria jejuensis; assembly: GCF_041537905.1. NCBI lineage: Bacteria > Pseudomonadati > Pseudomonadota > Alphaproteobacteria > Rhodobacterales > Roseobacteraceae > Ruegeria > Ruegeria jejuensis. Next base: position 20,646 of record NZ_JBGRUO010000022.1, read on the forward strand.
GGCGTCCACACGCTCGTCCGAGGTCACGCCGATGATGCGGACCTCACCGGCTTTGGCCAGTTCCACCGCTTCCGAGAACCCGGTAGACACCGCCTGAACTTCGCCCGAGAGCAGGCCCGCCATGGTGGCGCCACCGCCATCATAAGGCACGTATTTCATGGCAACGGGGTCCGCTCCGGCGGATTCCATCACCATGGCCGCCACCAGATGATCCATACCACCGGGAACCGAGCCACCGCCCACGGCCGTGCCGTTGGGGTCTGCTTTGAAGGCTTCGATCAGGCCGTTCAGGTCCTGAATGTCGCCATCCGCGGGAACCACCAGCGCTGCATAGTCACCGATTGTGCCTGCCACCAGCGTCAGATCGCGGAAGCTCTGCGGGAATACGCCCGTCAGCGAGCGGATCACGATGGGAGTCGAGTTCACCATCAGCGTGCCATGCTGGCTGTTGGCATTCTCGATCAAATACCCGATCGCCTTGCCGCCGCCGCCGCCTGACATGTTCTCGTAAGATGCGGTGCCCACAAGCCCTGCCTTGGTCAGTGCTTCGCCAGTGCCGCGTGCGGTGCCATCCCAACCTCCGCCCGCGCCGCCAGGGATGAGGAAATGGATGCTGTCCACCACCTGCTCCGCCATTGCCGACTGGCCCCCAAAGCTCAGCGCGGCCACAGTTGCAGCCATCATGACCCGGCGGGTCACGTTCAGTTTTGTCATGGTGTCCTCCCGTTTGACAAAAGGCGGCTTGGCCGCCCATCACTAGAAGACAAACATGCAAAGCTGACACAAACCTGTCGCGAAGGACAAAGGCGTAGCCCGGACATGCGGTTCCTGCTGGTAGAAGACTCGATGACGCTCGCCTCCGCGGTGCTGGACCGGTTGCGTCTGGACGGTCATGTTGTGGATCATGCACCTGACGTCGAACAGGCGCGCGCCTTTGCCGAGGCGGCTGATTACGATTTGATTTTGCTGGATATTATGCTGCCCGATGGCGATGGGCGCGACTTTTTGAAATCGCATCGGCAGGCCCGCAACGAAACGCCGGTGATCGTGCTGACCGCGCGTTCTGCGGTGTCGGACAGGGTCAGTGTTCTGGATCTTGGCGCGGATGACTACATCACCAAACCTTTCGACTTTTCCGAGCTTGAGGCCCGTTGCCGTGCGGTTCTCAGGCGGCGTGGAGGCGGCGCATCGACCGTCCAGCGATTCGGTGATGTCACTTTCGACCCGCTTGCCGGGACGCTCACCGTGGGCGACCGCCGCGTCAGCCTGCGCAACAAGGAGTTAAGGCTGCTGGAAATTTTCCTGAGCGCGCCGGACCGTATCTTTTCCAAGCCCAAACTGGTGGACCGGCTGTTCAGCTATGACGAGGATGTCTCGGACAACGCGATCGAGGTTTATGTGGGCCGGTTGCGCAAGCATCTGGCGGGATCAAATGTCGAGATCGTGACGGTGCGCGGTATGGGCTACAGGATTTCCCGCGCATGAGCCGCATGGCGCAGATCAGCGGCTCGATCCGCCGCCGCCTGATCGGGCAATTGGTGCTCGGTTCCGCCGTGTTGGCGGCTGTGCTGGTTCTGCTGGTGACTAATCTGGCCCGCAACGTGGCGCAGGACACGCAGGACAGCATCCTGATGGCCAGCGTGACCTCAATTCTCGATACGATGACGGTGCGCGATGGCGAGATTTCCGTCGATCTGCCCTATGCCGCGCTGTCGATGCTGGGCAATGTCAGCGAAGACCGCGTGTTCTATCGCATTCTGGCCGATGGTCAGCTTTTGACCGGCTATGAGGATCTGCCCGATCCCGGTGATCCGGGTCGCGATGGCGGCTACATCACCGCGCCTTATGCCGGGACCGAAGTGCGCATGGCCACGGCTGAGCGCCGCCTGTCGGTTGCGGGTACGCCGATCATGGTCACGGTCTCGGTCGCCCAGACCCGGCAGGGGTTGATGCACACCCTTGCGCAGGTTTCGCGCCGGGGCGCGGCGGTGGGCATCGGGTTCTTTGTATTGGCCGCTTTATTGGCCGTGCTGACCACCGAGTTCGGCCTGCGACCGCTGCGCGATCTGGCAGGCGCCGTGTCACGGCGCGGCCCAAAGGATTTGCGTCCGGTCAAGGGGCCGGTGCCGCAGGAAATGGCGCCGCTGGTCACCTCGCTCAATTCTTTCATAGACCGGCTGCGCTATTCCCTGTCCCGGTCCGAGGATTTCATCGCCGAAGCAGCGCATCGCGTGCGTACACCGCTCTTCACCGTGCGCACGCAGGCCGAGATCGCGCTCAGACGTGTCGAGCGCCCCGAAAACCGCGCCGCAATCAAAGAGATGATCCGCGCTCTCGACGAAAGTTCGCGTGCCGCCGGTCAGTTGCTGGATCACGCGATGGTCACCTTCCGCACCGATCATCTGGAAAAGGAGCGGGTGCTGCTCACCGAGTTGGCCGAAGAACTGGTCGACCGGCTGCGCCCGGTTGCCGATCTGCGCGATATCGGGCTTTCGATGCAAAGTGAGGGTACCCCGCAGGTGCAGGGCGATGCCGTGCTGATCGAAAACGCCCTGCGCAACGTGCTGGACAATGCGATCAAATACTCCGCCCCCGATAGCGACGTGGATATCCGTATCGGGCGCGAGATGTCCCATTGCTTCATCATGGTCGGCGATCACGCTGGCGGCTTCCCCGAGGGGGCCCTGCACCGCATGACCGAGCGCTTTGCGCGTGGCGACAATGCCGGTGGCACGGTTGGTTCGGGCCTCGGTCTGACCATTGCCCGCGAGGTTCTGGAAGCGCATGGCGGCAGGCTTACCCTTGAAAACAAAGGAGATGGCGCATGCGTCACGCTGTGGTTCCCGGCCTCCTGATCGCGTTCTGGCTTAGCTTTGTCAGCGCGCTGCATGCCTATGAAATCGAAGGCGAACTGATCGTCGGCGATCCCGATGCCGACGCCCGGCTGCGCATCATCTCGACCACCGATATCGACCTGTTCGAGCCGTTCCTGGCCGCATTTGTCACCGCAAATCCCGAGATTGCCATCGATTATGTGGTCGCCAGCAGCGCCGAGCTTATGAAGGCGGTACAGAGCGGCGAGCCGTTTGATCTGGTTCTGTCTTCGGCCATGGACCTGCAGACCAAGCTGTCCAATGACGGCTACACCCAGCCCTATAGTTCGGCGGCCACCGATCTGGTGCCGGATTGGGGCAACTGGCGCGATCACCTCTTTGCGTTTTCGCAGGAAACCGTGACGCTGGTCATCTCGCCCGCCGCCTTCGAGGGGCTCGACATCCCGCAAACACGGCAGGACCTGATCCGCCTGCTGCGCGATCACGAAGACCGGTTCCGGGGGCGTATCGGCACATATGACATCTCGCAAAGCGGGGCGGGCTATCTGTTTGCCACGCAGGACGCGCGCGCCTCGGAAAGCTATTGGCGGCTGTCCGAGGTGATGGGCAATCTCGGCACGCGGTTCTTTTGCTGCACCAGCGAAATGATCGAGAAGGTGGCCACCGGTGAGATTGCCATGGCCTATAACGTGCTGGGCAGTTACGCCGCCGCCCGCACCGACCTTGCCGACGGTATCCGCATCGTCGAGTTGCAGGATTACACGATCATGATGCTGCGCACCGCTGCGATCCTGCGTGACGCGCCCAACGCGCAGGCGGCGGGCCTGTTCATCGACCACCTGATCCGCGCGGCCTGGGGGCCTGCCGAGCTTGACTATTACCCGTTCCCCCGCTTTCCCGCACCGGAAGGCGCGGTCAGCGCCACCCGCCGCCCGATCCGGCTGGGACCGGGGCTGCTGGTCTATCTCGACGGGCTGAAGCGCCGGGCCTTTCTGTCGGAATGGCGCGATGCGATGCGGTGGTGACAGAGGTCGCGCAAACTTTGTAGAAGGGGCCTGTCATAGCGGGAGAAAACTGATGGCAGGCAATGGCGACACCACCCCGCCCAAAGGCACCCTGACCATAGAGGCCCGGCTTGGCGCTGCCAGTGTCAGCCCGGCTGACGTGGCCCATCGCACCCGTGTTGTCGAACGCTATATAGCCGCGCTCAACCGTGCCGATCTTGATGCGGTGGTCGAGCTGTTCGCGGCGGACACGCTTGCGCTCGACCCGCTGGGCACACCTCCGATCCGGGGGCGCGATGCGTTGCGCGACTTTTTCGCCAATGGCCCTTTTCTGCACCGGATCAAGGCCGCGCTGGACGGCCCGGTGCGCGTTGCGGGCAACGCGGCGGCCTTTGCCTTTACGGCGCAGTCCGATGGCAAGGTAATGCATATCATCGATGTTTTCGATTTCGACGATCAGGGCAAGATCGAAAAGATGGTGGCCTATTGGTCCAGTGCAAACACAAGCTGAGTTGTACCAGCTATGCCTGAAACGCGGCGGCCAGAGGGGCGGGCAGATCGAACTCGCTCAGCACCCGCGCGCGCGCTTCAGATGACATCTTGCGCGCGGTTTTCTGCACGATGCTTTCGATCTTCTCCGGTGAGTGTTTCTCGGCGAAAGGTGCGAAATACCATTTCAGGAACACGAAACAGATCACATCCTCAAGCGCCTGCACCTCGGTGTCGCGCTTGATGCCCTGTTTGCGCAGCATCCGGCCCGCGGCATCGGTATCTTCGACGCTATAGCCCTCGGCCTCCATCAGGGCACAGACCACCTCCGCATGATGTTCGGCCTGCGCGCGCCGCCAGGCCAGATACCCGGCGCGGCCTTCGGGATACTCATTGCGCGCCAGTTTCCAGCGTTCCACATGCTGGCCGCGCGCCGCGATCTGCAGCGGTTCAGAAGCATCGGAGAACAGACGCGCCAGTTCCTCGCTCATGCGCTGACCATAAAGCAGCGCTTCGGGCTGACCCTCATCCTGGCGCGGGTCTTTGGCATTGGCAGCGTCGATAGCGTCGATCACGCGGGTGAGGGCAGTTGTCATGGCGGGCTCCGGCTGTGACTGTCTTGTAATCGGCCCCATTGGCGCAGCGTTTTTCGGGCTTGTCCAGATGCGCTAACCCGTCATCGCGTCCGGCGGAATGATTGCGCCGCGATGCGCGATCACCCGCGCTGCCAGATTGTGCCCGCGCTGCATCGCCTCTTGATCCGATCTGCCCTCGGCAATGGCCGCCAGATAGCCCGCGTTGAAGCTGTCACCGGCGGCTGTGCTGTCGATCACCTGATCGACCTGCGCCAGCCCCTCCGGCACCGTTCCGTCGGTCAGGTTCAACGGCCCCTCGGCCCCGCGTTTCAGTGCGCCACGTGTCACGCCCGCTTTGGCCAATCGGGCCAGAACCGCGTTTTCGTTGCGCTCCCCGAACAGCGCCATTTCGTCATCGACCGAGGGCAGCGCCAGATCGGACGACCTCCAGAACCGCATGGTCCAGTCGCGCGCGGCTTCGGTATCCTCCCACAGCGTAGGCCGGTAATTGCTGTCAAAGGCAAACCAGCCCCCCGCCTGGCGGAACCTGTCGATCCGCTCGGCGAGCAGGGCGCGAACTCCATCCGGCAGGATCGCAAGCGTGATGGCTGAAAGATAGACGAGATCGAACTGATCAAGCACATCCGGCGTGACCTTGCAGGGTGCGGAAAATAACGTGCGCGCGGCGGAATCCGAGCGCCAGTAGGTAAAGCTGCGCTCGCCACTCTCATCAGTGTCGATGGCATAGAGACCGGGGGACTTGTCGGCGCGCCGCTCAATATGCGTCGCGTCCAGGCCGTGCGCGGCCATGTCGCCCAGAATGCGCGCAGAAAACCGATCGGTCCCAAGCGCCGTCACATACGAGACTGTCCTGTCCGCCCCGGGCAATAGGCGTTTGAGGTAAACGGCAGTGTTGTAGCTGTCCCCGGCGATACCCAGCCGGGTTTGGCCCTGTGGATCAGTGGACAGTTCGATCATCACCTCGCCGATGCAGGCGAGCCTGCGGATGGTACGCTTGGGCGTCATTGTCGGGGTTTCTCCGTCGGGGTCAGATATCGCCAAATGTGGCCCGTACCTGTGCCCAGGCTTCGGCAAGGTGGTCGCGCAAGGCGGCTTCGGCGGCGTCGGGATCGCGCATCAGGATGGCCCCGAAGATCGCCTTATGCGCCTCGTAATTGCGCTGGTTGCGTTCGGGTAGCCGTGGCATGCGCCTCCATTGCGGCGCGAGCCAGGTGGTATAGGCGCGTTGCACCGCAGGCAGTACCGGATTGCCCGAAATGTTGAAGAACACAGCATGGAATTGGGTATCGGTCACATAAAACAACTCGGAGTCGTTGATGGCCATCCGGTTTTCGTCCAGCGCATATTTGAGCGCCGCGATGTCATCGCGGGTCGCGTCTTTTGCGGCCTGGCGCACCAGGGCGGCCTCGACCATGATGCGGGTCTCAAACAGATTGCGCACGCCGCCCGGCTGGTCCAGCAGATGCCCGACCACGCCGCTGATCGTTTCAATCGCGGTGTCAAAGCCTGGCTTGCGCACTACAGGTCGGAACCGAGGCCGGGCCTCGACCAGGCCCCTGCTCGACAATGTCTGCACCGCCTCACGGACCACCGTGCGCGAGATGTCGAACTCTTCCATCAATTCGCGTTCCGAGGGCAACGGGTAACCGTCCGCCAAGCGGCCGGATCTGATCCTGTCTTCCAGTGACTGAACGATCTGGTCAGCAGCCCGACCCGACCTTGCGCCTGTCTTCAAATCTGTGACTCCTGTCTCACGAGCTCCCCCCCGGCTGGCGGAGTTGGCGAAACGCCTCATTTTGTCATACAAAATAGGCGCCAGAAATGCAATATGGACAAAATATCGAGAGGTTTCTCAGACTTCTTCTAGATTTGGTTATACCAAAAAGAGCAGCCAACAGGTTACGCACCCGCTAAAGCAGCGAGGCGCATTCCGGTATTGGAGATTTGACCTGACCGGAGCGCTTGTGCAGCAGGAGGTTTTCCGCCGCCAATTGTCCCATCGCGGCACGCGTTTCCACGGTGGCGCTGCCAATATGCGGAGTCAGGATGGTGCATGGATGCGTGCGCAGGGCTTGAGGGATGTGAGGTTCGTTCTCGAACACATCCAGTCCCGCCCAGCCAAGATGACCCTCCTGCAGTGCCACCACAAGAGCCGCCTGGTCGACTACAGAACCGCGTCCGACATTGATCAGAACGCCTTGAGGTCCCAGTGCGGCGATTACCTTGGCGTTCACCATATGCCGCGTGGCCGCCCCGCCCGGTATCACGCAGATCAGCGCATCCACGACATGGGCCAGCTTGACTAGGTCGTCATAAAACGCATAGCCAACATCTTTGCGCGCACGCGCCGTGTAGCAAATGGTGCAGCCAAATGCCTCGAGCTTTCGAGCGATTGCCATACCAATACGGCCCAATCCCAGAATGCCGACGGTTCGCCCATCTGCGCTCAGGGCCAGGGGCAGTTCGCCCTCTGTTTGCCACCGGCCTGTCCGCGCCTGTGCCATTTGCGATTCCCAGTTGCGATAGCAGGACAGGTAGAGCAGCAAGGCCGTGCTGGCGACCTCTTCGTTCAGCACATCCGGAGTGTGCGTGACCAGCACCCCGCGCCGTACAGCCGCGTCGGTGTCGATCGCGTCATACCCGACACCATTGCTCGAAATCAGCTCTAGCGCGGGCAGGGCGTTCAGATAGGCGGCAGGCAGGCCCAAATGCCCGTCGGTCAACACGTATCGGATGCCTGCTCCATTCTCGTCCAACCAGCGCTGCGGATCAGCCATGTCCGATACGCGATGCAGGGTAAAGTCTGCCTCTAGTAAGGCGTGCATGTGCTCGGTCAGCGGGGCGAGAACAAGAAGGTCGCTCATCTGGGCTTCAATGATTGTCTCGAGGCAGCGATTTCCTTGAAATGTCTCGATACTCTGGCGCATCCCGCAACACCATGCCCTTGTCGAAAGGCTGCACGAGCTCGCGGAAATACTGCTGCCAGGGCGACTGGCTATCGGGGACGGGATAGCCACCCTGCGCCTGCAAATCCGCCCTGCGCGCCGTCAGTTCCGCCTCTTCCACCAGCATATCCGCCGTCCCTTTGGTCAGGTCGAACCTGACCCGATCTCCCGTCCGCAGTAGCGCCAAGCCGCCGCCATCCGCCGCCTCGGGCGAAGCGTTCAGAATGGACGGAGAGCCGGAGGTTCCCGATTGCCGCCCGTCGCCGACACAAGGCAAAGCGTCGATCCCCCGTTTCAGCAGATAGGCGGGGGGGCGCATGTTCACCACCTCGGCCCCGCCGGGATAGCCCTTGGGGCCGGCGCCGCGCATGAACAGGATGCAGGTCTCGTCAATCTCTTCTGCTGGGTCATCGATCCGGTGATGAAAATCCTCCGGCCCGTCGAAGACCACCGCGCGCCCTTCGAAGGCATTCGGATCATCCGGGTTCGACAGGTAGCGGGCGCGGAAATCCGCGCTGATGACGCTGGTCTTCAGGATCGCGCTGTCAAACAGGTTACCCTTAAGGTTGATGAACCCCGCTTCGGGTTTCAACGCCTGAGCAAACGGTCGGATGACATCTGCATGGCCCGAGCGCACAGATCGGCAATTGTCCCCCATGCTTTGCCCGTTTGCGGTGATCGCCTCGGGGTGCGGCAGCAACCCAGCCTCCAGCAACTCTCCGATCACTGCCGGCACGCCCCCGGCGCGGTGGTAATCTTCACCCAGGTATTTCCCGGCGGGTTGCAGGTTGACCAGCAATGGCACCTGATGGCCCACTGACTGCCAGTCCTCATTATCCAGCGGCACGCCCAGATGCCGGGCGATGCCGTTGAGGTGGATGGGTGCATTGGTCGAACCGCCAATGGCCGAGTTGATCACGATGGCATTCTCGAAGGCCGCGCGGGTCATGATGTCGCTAGGGCGCAAGTCCTCCCAGACCATATCGACAATGCGTTTGCCGGTTTCATAGCTGATTTGCCCGCGCTCGCGATAGGGCGCCGGAATGGCGGCCGCGCCGGGCAGTTGCATACCAAGCGCTTCGGCCAGCGAATTCATCGTGGTTGCCGTGCCCATCGTGTTGCAATAGCCCACAGAGGGGGCCGAAGCGGCAGCAATCTCCATGAATTCATCATTGTCGATCTCACCGGCGGCCAGCAATTCGCGCGCTTTCCAGATCACTGTTCCCGACCCGGCGCGCTCGCCCTGGTACCAGCCGTTCAGCATCGGCCCAACACTCAGCGCAATGGCGGGCACGTTCACCGTGGCGGCGGCCATCAGCAGCGCCGGTGTCGTCTTGTCACAGCCAATATTCAGCACCACCCCGTCGATTGGGTAGCCGAACAGCGTCTCGACCAGTGACAGATAGGCAAGGTTGCGGTCCAGCATCGCCGTGGGCCTCTTGCCGGTCTCCTGAATGGGGTGCACGGGTATTTCCAGCGGCGTGCCGCCTGCGGCGATGATCCCGTCGCGCACCCGTTTGGTCAGTTCCAGATGGTGCCGGTTACACGGGCTCAGGTCGCTGCCGGTCTGGGCAATGGCGATGATCGGCTTGCCCGATTGCAGCTCTTCCCGCGTCAGCCCGTAATTCAGATAGCGCTCAAGATAGAGCGCGGTCATTTCGGGGTTTTCCGGGTTCATGAACCATTGCCGTGACCGCAGGTCTTCGGGCTTTACTTTCGCCATGATTTCCCCTCCCATGAGTTTTGTCGGACCAAATTTGACGTTAGCGCAATCAGACAGGAAGCGGCGCGGGGCTGCAAGGGCGAATTTAGGCCTGCGTCTTGGCGGAGATTCCATATGGTCGGGCCGGGAAAGGGAGCGGGACATGCAATCAGAACTGAAAGTCGCGGTGCTGGGGACGGGATTGATGGGGTTTCCGATGGCGCGGAACTTATGTTCTGCCGGCTTTGACATTGCCGTTTGGAACCGCAGCGCGGACAAGGCCGCATCCTTGGCCGCCTTCGGCGCGCGGGTCGCCGCATCCGCGGCTGATGCGGTTGCTGGGGCGGATGTCGTGATCAGCATGGTTTCGGATGGCGCAGCGGTCCTGGCTCTTGCCGGGCAGGAGGATCTGCGCGCGACATTGGGGCAGGGCGCGATATGGATCGACATGTCCAGCACCAAACCCGAGGAGGCGCGGGCGCTGGCGACCAGTTTGCAACAGATCGGCGTTCAGGTGCTGGATGCGCCCGTCTCGGGCGGGACGCGGGGGGCAGAGCAGGCAAGCCTTGCCATCATGGTAGGGGGCGCGCCCGAGGTTCTGGAGCACGCCCGCTCTGTCCTGCAGGCGATGGGGCGGCCCGTGCATGTGGGGCCGACGGGCGCGGGGCAACTGGCGAAACTGGCCAATCAGACCATCGTTGCCATCACCATCGGCGCCGTGGCCGAAGCCACGCTGCTGTTGGAGGCTGGCGGGGCGGATGTGGCGGTGGTGCGCGACGCGCTGAAAGGCGGGTTTGCCGACAGCACCATCCTGCAACAACATGGCGCCCGGATGAGTGCGCGTGATTTCTCGCCAGGCGGGCCCTCGCATTTGCAGGTCAAGGATCTGGATAACGCTTTGGCAGAGGCAGGTGGCCTGAGCCTCGTGCTGCCCACGGCAAGCACAATCCGCGACCGGTTCCAACGATATGTGACCGATCTGGATGGCGGCGAGCGCGATCATTCGGGCCTGTATGAGGAATTGCTGGACCTGAATGGATTGAAATCATGAGACAGGTCCTGATCTTTGGCGGCGGCGGCATGGTCGGGCAGAAGCTGTTATCGCGCCTGATGGCAGATGGTTTGAATGGTGATCGCGACCTGCAGATCACTTTGCACGATCTTGCATTTGCGGGGTCAGCCCCCGACGGCGTGGTTCAGGTCACCGGCGATCTGGCGCAAACGGGCGCGGCCGCAGCGCTGATCCAGGCGCGCCCTGACGTGATCTTCGATCTCGCTTCGATTGTTTCGGGCGAGGCCGAGCGCGACTTCGACAAAGGGTGGCAGGTCAACATGTTCGCCATGTGGCACCTGTTGAGCGCCATCAAGGCTGAACACGCGGCAAGTGGCGGAACCTATTGTCCGCGTTTGGTTTTTACCTCGTCGATTGCGGTGTTCGGTGGGCCTTATCCCGACAAGATCGACGACACGTTCCTGTCGGCGCCACAAACCAGCTATGGCGCGCAGAAAGCCGTGAGCGAAGCGATGCTGAGCGATTTCAGCCGCAAGGGGTTCCTTGAGGGCATCTCGATCCGTCTGCCCACGATCACGGTGCGCCCCGGCAAGCCGAATCTGGCTGCCTCGTCCTTCTTTTCCTCGATCATCCGTGAGCCGCTCAATGGTCAGACTGCGATCTTGCCGGTGCCCGACACCGTGCGTCACTGGCATGCCTCGCCGCGATCAGCAGCGGGGTTTCTGACCCATGCCACAACTCTGGATCTGGGCCGTCTGGAGGGAAGAAGGGCGCTCAACATGCCGGGTCTCAGCTGCACGGTCGCTGAGCAGATAGAGGCGCTGCGCCGGGCCGCCGGGCAATCAGCGGTCGATTTGATCCGCCATGAACCAGACCCTGAGATCATGCGCATCGTCGAAGGGTGGCCGCGTGATTTCGACACCGTTCGGGCGCATGATTTGGGGTTTGTGGCCGAGCGCAGCTATGACGAGATCATTGCGGTCTATATGGCCGATGACATGGACGGCGCCTGAATATCGGCCGGACTGTCCTCGGAGGGCAGCAGGTTACGCGACAGGTGATTGTGGATGCGCTGCCGGATGAGGGCCTCGTCATGCGCCAGCGCCGCTTCGAGAATCCCGCGATGCTCTTCGACGTTTTCCGCGATATAGGAAAACTCCCGGTCGCTGCTGATCATCTGTTGGCGGAACTGTTGGTATATCCGCGCATGGGTCTGTTTGAGAACGTCCGAACCACAGGCTTCGATCAGGGTCTGGTGGAACTCCAACTCCGCCTCGGTCCAGAGCGTCAACAGTTTGGGCGCGCCCATGCCATCGCCGATGCGGCTTTCGATATGGGACAGTTTGTGATGCGCCGCCGTCAGGCGCGCCTCCCAGGCGACACCGCCAATGCGGATCGACCGGCACGCCCCTTCCGATTCCAGAAGGATTCGGAATTGGGTCAGATCATGCTGCAGCGCCGGTGATCGCTGCGGGATGCGAAAGCCGCGCTGCTCCTGAAAATCGACAAGCCCCACGGTGGACAGGCGGAACAGCGCTTCGCGTACCGCGCTGGCGGAACAATCGCAGTCCTTTCGCAACGCTTCCGGCCTAAGCCGTTGTCCCGGCGCGAATTCTCCATTTACAACGCGGTCGCGCAGAATGTCATGAAGCGAGGGCGTCGTGGTCATGAATCTGCTCCAAATTGCCGGTTTAAAATATCTAAAAAATTTCGGGAAACAACTGGATTTACGAAATTTTCAAAAACCGCACAATTTTCTTGTCAGAAAATCGGGGCCTGACTAGTTTAGTCATACCAAATTCAGCGGAGGGAAGAGGAGCCGTCCGTCGAATCTAAAAAACCAGGGAGGACATAATGAAATTACTCAGGACATTTTCGGTTGTGGCATCGGCTGCGGCTTTATCGGTTGGAGCGGCGCTTTCGGCCTCGGCAGAGACCACCACGCTGCGCATCCAGACCCATTTCTCACCCGAGACGCTGTCTGGCCAACTGGCCAAGAAATTCGTCGATGACGTGACCGCCATGTCCAATGGCGAGATTGAAATCGAGATGTTTTATTCCTCTGCCGTTGTGAAATCGGCTGAGACCTTTGATGCGGCTGCAACAGGCATTCTCGATTGCGACATGACCGGCGGGGCCTATCAGACCGGCAAGAACCCGGCATTCCAGTTCGCGGGCGACCTGATGGGCGGCTATGCCAACCCCTATCAGCAGATGGCGTGGCTGTTGCATGGCGACGGTCGTGAGAAGATCAACGAGCTTTATAACGGCCACAACATGCAGTTCATCGGCTGGTGGATTCCGGGGCCTGAATCGCTGTCCTCGACCAAGCCGATCAGCGGTGTCGAAGACTTCAAGGATTGGAAGTTCCGTTCACCTCCGGGCATGGCGACGTTGGTGTTCAAGAATCTCGGCGCCTCGCCCATCGTGATGGATTTCAACGAAATTTTCACCGCGCTGGAAACCGGTATCATTGATGGTGCGGATGCGGCCAACCTGACCAACAACATCGGTTTGGGTCTCTACGACATTGCCAAGCACACCAACTATCCCGGCTTCCATTCGATGCCCGCCGACCATCTGGCCTGCCGCATGGATGTGTGGGAGGCAATGCCCGACCATCACAAGGCGATCATGGAAGTGGCCATGGATTCGTTGGCGCTGCACAATGCCACTCTGAACGAGGTCAAGAACGCGCAGAACGCCAAGCTGCTGCGGGATCAGGGTGTGAACCTCTATGAGTGGTCGCCCGAAGAGCTTGCCAAGTTCCGCCAGGCGGTGAAGGCCGGTTGGACAGAGTTTGCCACCACGCCGGAATCCAAGGAGCTGCTGAACAGCCATATCGAGTTCCTGACCGGTATGGGTGCGATGTAACCCGACACCCGTGCCTTGCACGGGGTGCGACGGGCGGCAGGGCAAAAATGCCCTGCCGGACCACCCGAAATCTGCCCCCATTTCTAAGCAGACTGGCGCAGGATGAAGATCACCGGGATCACCAGCCATGTGCTGTAACATGTCCGGTTGGGGCGCGTGTTTTTGCCTCGGAAACGCGGCTTTGGCCAAGAGTGCTTTAGTCGAACAAGTGATCCGGTTGCCGGTGGCTTGGGTGGGCATTCTCACGCCCGAGGCCTGCACGCTGGATGTTGTGCCTGCCTCAGATTCTATCCGGCACAATGAGATCACATAAGAAAGGGAGGGGACGTCTTGGACGAGGAAACCGGTGGATTTTGGGAGTGGGTGATCCCCTTGGCCTTTCTGATCTGCACGGGCTGGGCGATCTGGCATACGCCCGCCTACCTTCTGGATTTCATCCCGCCAGACAATCCCAGCCTGTTCGACCAGATGAGCGAATTGCATCAGCGCAAGGATGTGACCCCCGGCCTGCCGGGGCTGTTCGGCGGGTTCGCCGATGCGCTGGACTGGGCCGCGCTGGTGCTGATCCCGATCATCTTTGTGATCGGTTGTCTGAATGTGAAGGTCGCGCCGATGGAGTACCCGCATTGGCGCTCGATCGACCGGATCGCCCTGTTCATCGGCCGGGTCACGATGATGATGATCATCTCGATGACCGGCGTGATGTTGTATGAGGTGTTCCTGCGCTACGTGATCGAGGCTCCGACGCTCTGGGCGAATGAGCTTACGCTGTGGATTGCGGGGTTCGTCTTCATGGCCTCGGGCATCTATGCCATGCAGCAGCGCAGTCATATCCGGATCTTCATTATCTATGACCTGGCACCGCGCTGGATGCAGAAACTGTTTGACACGATTTCGGTCGTGTTGCTGGCGGTCTTTGCCTTCTTTCTGGTCTTCGGCAGCTACCACCAGGTGTTCGTTACGAAATTCTACAAATGGGAGATGTTCGGGACCGCTTTCGACCCGCCCATTCCTGCCACCATGCAGCCCATGGTTCTTATCACCATAGTGCTGGTCGCCCTGCAGGCCTTCATCAACCTGATCGCCGACTGGAACCTGGAGCCGACGGTGCATTCGGCGGCGGATGATATCGACGAAGAAGAACTTGAAGCAATCAAACGCAGCGTGGGGTCTGACTGATGGATGTAGGAACGATCTCGCTTGTTCTGGTCTTTGGCTTGATCATTCTGCTGGCGATCGGGATGCCGCTGGGCTTTGCCTCGGCGGTGCTGGCGCTCGCGGTTATGATCATGAAATTCGAGCCGGAGTTGATCTTCAACCCGCTCAGCTTTGGCGAAGGCATGCTGACCGGGCGGCCCGGCACAGGCGCGCTTTACATCCTGACCCAGAAGATATTCGATCTGTTAACGGAATATGTGCTCATATCCGTGCCCTTGTTCATCTTCATGGCGGCACTGCTGGAACGATCCGGCATCGCCAAAGAGATGTATAACGCGCTGGATTTCTGGCTCAGCCGGGTGCGCGGCGGGATTGCGATTGTCACCTCGCTGATGGCGGTGATCATGGCGGCCATGTCGGGGATCATCGGCGGTGAGGTTGTGCTGCTGGGCCTGATTGCGCTGCCGCAGATGCTGCGGCTGGGCTACAATCAGAACCTGGCCATCGGCACGATCTGTGCGTCAGGCTCGCTGGGCACGATGATCCCGCCGTCGATTGTTCTGATCATCTACGGGCTGATCACCGAAACATCGATCAAGGCGCTCTTTACCGGGGCTTTTGTGCCGGGCTTCATGCTGGCCAGTTTCATCATCCTCTATATCGTGATCCGGACCCAGTTGCGGCCCGAGGACGCGCCGCTGCCCGAACCGCAGCCCGGCGATCCGACAGGGGTGCAGAAGCTGGGTATGTTTGCGGCCTTTCTGTCTATCCTTCTGGCAGGGGTCTCGGCCCTGCTGCTGGTGCGGGTCGGGTTCCTGACGCTCACTGGCCAGAACGCAGCGCTGGGCGAGAATGTCGATCCTATCGCGATGGGCATGCCGCATCACATCCCGTGGCTGGCCATCAGCTTTGTCTTCGGGCTGGCGCTGATCTTTGTCATCTTCGGGCGCGAGCGATCAAAGCTCGGCTGGCAGCATGGCAAGGGACTGGTGCCGCCATTCACGGTAATCGGAGTGGTGCTTGGTTCGATCTATGGCGGGATCACCGGGATTACCGAAGCCGCTGGTATGGGCGCGATGGCGGTGTTCATCATCGCTCTCTTTCGGGGTGAGGCCTCGGTTGCGCTGGTCTGGGACAGCCTGATGCGTACGCTGCGCTCAACCGGCACGATCATCTGGGTTACCGTGGGCGCGGCCGCGCTCTCGGGGGCCTATACGCTTGCGGGCGGTCCGCGCTATATCGCCGATCTGATCGTGGGTGCCGAAATGCCGACGATGCTGGTGCTGCTGACCATGATGCTGATCCTGCTCTTCATGGGGGCATTCATGGATTGGGTCGGGATCGTTCTGCTGATCATCCCGGTTTTCCTGCCCATCGTGCAACGCCTGCCCATCGAAGAGATCGGCTTCATCGGCCAGCTCAGCCCGCAGCATGTGTCGATCTGGTTCGGGGTGCTGTTCTGTATGAACATGCAGGTCAGTTTCCTGTCTCCACCCTTTGGACCGGCGGCATTTTATCTCAAGTCCGTGGCCCCGCCGCATATCTCGCTGACCGATATCTTCCGCGGTTTCCTGCCTTTTATCGGTGTGCAGCTTGTGGCGCTGGCGGTGCTGCTGATCTGGCCGTCCATCGTGACTGTACTGCTTTAGAGAGGGAGGGCGTCTCATGCTGTCCGAAACCCAAATCCGCCAGTTCCGGCAAGATGGATATCTGGTTGTTGAAAACGTGATCGACACGGTGACACTTGATGCCGTGCAAGCCGAATATGCCGGGCTGTTGGATGGACTCTACGCGGGTTGGCAGCGCGAAGGTCTTTTGCCCGCGCCCGATTCCGGATGGAGCTTCTGGGAGAAACTGGATCGCATCCGCGCTGCCGGGTTGGAGTGGTTCCAGCCAATGGATATCAGCCTGCCCCATGACGGGATTACCGAAGACACGCCGATGCATTTCGGTCCCGCCGTGTTCGATCTGCTGACCCATCGGCGCATTCTGGACATCGTCGAAACGCTGATCGGAGGAGAGATCACATCGAACCCGATCCAGCATGTACGGATCAAACCTCCGCAGCGCGAGGTCCCCGGCGATGAGGCGCGCGCGCATATCGTCTCTACCGCCTGGCACCAGGATCAGGGTGTGACACTTGAAGAAGCTGACGAGACCGATTTCGTGACCGTCTGGATCGCGGTGACGGATGCCAATGTCAGGAATGGATGCCTGCAACTGATCCCGAATCCGCCTGCTGAAATGCTGCCGCATTGCCCGCAAGGTCAGACCGCCATCGCGCCCGGTCATCTTGATGCGTCGCGCGCGGTGCCGGCCGAGATCGGGGCAGGGGGGATCATCCTGATTGACCCATATACGCCCCATAGCGCCGGGCCGAACCAGTCGGACGGGTATCGCTGGTCTTTCGATATTCGCTACAACGTGACGGGGCAACCGACGGGGCGACCCCAGTTCCCGGATTTTGTCGCGCGGTCTCGTGCTGCCCCGGAAACCGAGCTGAAGGACTGGCGCATGTGGCTGCTAAGCTGGCAGGACGCCCGCCACCATCTTGCCAATACCACGCATATGCCGCAGCACCGCTGGCCAGCGGATGCGCCGTTCTGTGCATGAGGGACAGGTGAAGCGCATTCTCGTCATAGGGGCCGGGCTGATCGGCAGCCGTCATGTGCAGGCCGTGCGCCAGCATCCGCGTTGCCGTCTTGCCGGGGTGGTCGATGCTGACCCGGCGCGCGGTGATGGAACGGCACCGTTCTTTCAGGATCTCTTTGACGTCGATGTCGAGGTTGACGGCGCGATCATTGCAACGCCGACCGGGCTGCATCACCCACAGGGCGCGCATTGCGCCGCGCGTGGCTGGCACATGCTGATTGAAAAGCCTGTGGCGACCACGGTGGAACAAGCGCATGAACTGGCGCAGGTCGCGGCGCGGGCAAATGTGCGCTGTCTCGTCGGACATCACCGCCGCTATCACCCGGCTGTGCGCCAACTGCGCGAGGTGATCACTTCGGGTGCCATCGGCGATCCGGTGAATTCGACGCTGATCTGGTCGATGCGAAAGCCGGATGATTATTTCAATACGCTCTGGCGTCAGTCCGAGGGCAGCCCGGTGATGATCAATCTGGTCCATGATATCGACCTACTGCGGTTCGTGCTGGGTGAGATCACCGATATCTGCGGCTTTGGCGCGGATCATCAGCGCGACGGGGCGCGGGTGGAAAGCGGAGCTGTGGCGCTTCGGTTCGAGTCCGGCGCTTGCGGGACGATCAGCTTTGCCGATACCACGCCAAGCCCCTGGGGGTTCGAGGCGGCAACGGCTGAAAACCCCAACATCGCGAGCAGCGGTCAGGACATGTGGTGGATCACCGGCACGAAAGGCGCTGTTTCCTTCCCGTCGCTGACGCTCTGGACCGGTGCGAGGGACTGGTCGCAAGCACCGCAGCCCGCGCAATTGCCGGTGCAGAGCGCTGTCCCGCTTGAGGCGCAGCTCGATCACTTTGTCGATGTGATAGGTGGTGGTGCCGAGCCGGTCATCAACCTGAAAGATGCCAGCCGGACGCTTGAGGCAACCTGCCGGATCGAGGCCCTGCTGGCCACCGATATCAAGACCCGCAAGGGTGCGCATATGCCTGAATTTGCAAAATCTTAACGCCTGGGAGGGCTGTAAATGAACAAACCTGACATCGGATTTATCGGTCTCGGTCTTATGGGCTCGGCCATGGTCAACCGGCTGCAGGATCGGGGCTATCGCGTGACGGTTACCGCCAACCGGTCTCGCCCCAATGTCGATGCGGCGGTGGCGCGCGGTGCGGCTGAGGTTGGCACGGCGCGGGAAGTTGCCGAAGCCAGCGACGTGGTGATGTTGTGTATGGACACGTCGGCCAGTGTCGAAACCCGGATGCGTGGCCCCGAGGGCGTGATCGCCGGGCTGCGGCCCGGCGCTGTGGTGGTGGATTTCGGCACCTCGCTGCCCGCCAGCACGCGGGCGCTGGGCGCGGAGGTTGCCGACGCCGGAGGCAGCTATCTGGATGCGCCGCTTGGCCGGACGCCCTCACATGCGCTGGAGGGGCAGCTCAACATCATGACGGCGGGGGACAAGGCGGCTTATGATCGGGTCAAGCCGGTGCTGGATGATCTGGGCGAGAACGTCTTTCATCTGGGTGAATTGGGCGCGGGCCACACCACGAAACTGATCAACAATTTCTTCGGCATGACCGTGGCCAATGCCAT
Source organism: Ruegeria jejuensis (assembly GCF_041537905.1). Taxonomy (NCBI): domain Bacteria; kingdom Pseudomonadati; phylum Pseudomonadota; class Alphaproteobacteria; order Rhodobacterales; family Roseobacteraceae; genus Ruegeria; species Ruegeria jejuensis. The sequence continues at coordinate 39,490 of NZ_JBGRUO010000022.1, forward strand.
GGCCGAAGCCTTTGCCATGGCCGATATCGCCGGTGTGCCGCGCCAGAGCGTTTACGACGTGATGGCCGCCGGGCCGCTGCATTCCGGTATGATGGATTTCGTCAAGGCCTACGGGGTTGATGGCAACCCGGCGATGCTGGCCTTTGCCATCAAGAACGCCGCCAAGGATGTGGGCTATTACGACCAGATGGCGCGTGATGCGGGGGTTTCCTCGCAGATGGCTCCGGCGGCGCTGGGCGCGCTGCGCGAAGCGGTGGACGAGGGGCGCGGCGATGACATGGTCAGCCAGATGCTCGACCATTTTGTGGCGCGTTTCGCGACCAAGCCGGGCTGAGACGTTGGCTGCCCCGGTGCTCTCTGACCGACCGACGCTGGGCATCGTGATGATGCTGACGGCCTATCTGCTGTTTTCTGTCGTCGATACCTCGGTCAAATGGATGCTGGCTCTGGGGCTACCAGCGCTGCAGCTGGCCTTTTTGCGCTATGCGGGCCATTTCGTGATCTCTCTCAGCGAGGCGGGGCTGCGCGGGCTGGGGCCGATTGCGCCCATTCGCAGGCATTTCGGGCTCTTGACGCTTCGGGCGGCGGCGCTGGCTTTGGCGACGGTCGGGAACTTCTTTGTGCTGACCTACCTGTCGCTGACGCTTGTCTCGGCAATCATGTTCTCTGCCCCGATCATCGTCTGCCTGCTGTCCGTCCCACTGCTGGGAGAGCATGTCGGCCCCTGGCGCTGGGGTGCGATCCTGCTGGGGTTTGTTGGCGTGCTTGTGGCCATCAATCCGTTTGGCGCCGATTTCCATTGGGCGGCACCGCTGGCGATCCTGAACGCGACGGGCCTTGCGATCTATGCCCTGCTGACCCGGCATCTGGCGGGTGAGGTCAGCAGCCGGACGATGCAGTTCTTTACCGGCGCGGTGGGGACGGTGTTGCTCGCGCCGTTTGCCATTGCAATCTGGCAGCCCTCTTCCGATCCTTTGGTCCTGACGCTTTGGGCGGCATTGGGTCTGTGCGCCTGGGCCGGGCACGAGTTTCTGACCCGCGCCCATCGTTTTGCCACTGCAAGCGTGCTGATGCCGTTTTCCTACAGCTTTCTCATCTACCTGACGATCGCCAGCTACATCGTGTTCGATCAGCTGCCCGATACCGCGACCTTGCTGGGCGCGGCGCTGATCGTTCTGTCCGGCGTGATCATCTGGCAACGGGAACGCAGGCGAGGTCGACCTGCTGGCGCAGTGACTTAATGCGCCATCCAAATAGGGCACGGGGTGTCTTCCGGACCGCCCGGCGCAGTGCACAGCGCCTGAAACCCCGGCTTGAACCGGCGCCAAAGCGCCAGACGCAACACCGGTGACACCGGAAGAAACTGGGAAGTTGATATGCGAGTAGGTGTAATTGGACTGGGTGACATGGGCAGCGGGCTGGCCAAGAACCTGATGGCAAACGGATCTGAGACCTGCGGTCTGGACCTAGATGACGCGCGGATGCGGGCCTTTACCGATATGGGCGGTACGCCTGCGGTAAGCGCAGCCGAGGTCGGGGCGAACTCGGACGCGGTCTATGTCATGGTGATGAATGGCGATCAGGCGAAATCGGTCATTCTGGGCGAGGACGGTCTGATCGGCCACATGCAGCCCGGCGGCGCGGTGATCCTGACCGCCACGATCAAACCCGCCGAGGCGCGCGAGATCGGCGCGGCGATGGACGGCTCGGGCATCCACCTGATCGACAGCCCGGTCTCGGGTGGGTTTCCCGGCGCACAGGGCGGGACGCTGACCATGATGGCGGCGGGCGCGCCTGACGTGCTGGAGCGTTTTGCGCCGGTGATGGAGGCGGTCTCGGCCACCATCCACCGGGTCGGGACGCAGCCGGGCGAGGGGCAGGTGGTCAAGGCCTGCCTGCAATCGCTGATTGGCGCCATGTTCGGGGCAACCTTCGAGGCAGCAGCGCTGGCAGCCAAGGCAGGGGTGAGCGGCGAGGTGCTCTACAACGTGTTCTCCACCTCAAGCGCGGGTTGCGGCATCACAAACACCGCGCTTGGCAACATCATCGATCGCAAATTCGAGGGCACCGGCTCGGGCATCGGGACCATGCACAAGGATCTGACCATCTCGCTCAGCATGGCCGAAGAGCTTGGCGTGCCGCTTTTCATGGCGGCGAGCGCGATGCAAATCTTCCATCAGGGCAAGACGAAATACCCCCATGGCGACAACTGGATCTGCGCCCGCGTGATGGAAGAGATCGTCGGCGCGGAACTGCATCGCTAAGGAGGGCGGGTGATGAAACTTGGCGTAATCTGCGACGGCATCAGTCGCGATCTGGTTCATGCGGTCGATGTGATGGACGAATTTGACCTGACCTATGCCGAACTGCAATTCGTGGGCGATACCGAGGTGGGCGACCATTCCTCCAATGAAATCCGGGAAATCGACGCGCTGCTGCGCGCCCGCGGAAAGTCAGTCAGCTGCCTCAGCCGCCATATCTTTGCGGGGATGACCGCTGCCAACAGGCCGGGCGATGAACTGCACACCCGGCATATGGACGCGCTTAATCGCGTGATCGATATGGCCCATGTGGTGGGATCACCGCTGGTGCGCATCATGACACCGAAGAAAGAGCAGATTCTCTGGGGTTTCGGCGGGGCCGAGAAATGGAATGTGGCCCATGGTGCCTGGGATGCGATGCTGCCACTGATCGCCCCGGCGGTTGATCTGGCGCGCAATGCGGGTGTGACCTTGGTGGTCGAAACCGGCAACGGCACCATGGTCAACTCCAACTACACCGCGCGCAAACTGATCGACGATCTGGATGCCAAGGACACGCTGAAGGTGCTTTGGGATCCGGCCAATAACTGCTGGTGCCATGAACGCGCTTATCCCGATGGCTATGACGAGGTGAAGGACGGCTATCTGGGCCATGTCCATATCAAGGATGTGCAGGTCGATACGCCAAAGGCCACGCTTGAGGTGCGCGAGATGGGTACGGGGCAGTTGGCGGATCAGTTCCAGCCCATGGCCGATGCGCTGCGCGCGGATGGCTATGACGGGGTGATCAGTTTCGAATCCGTCTACCACCCTGGAAATGGCGATTTCGAGGCCGGGTTTCGCCAATGCATTGCCCGGTTCAAGGCGCATTTCGGGTGACGATTGGGATGTCCTCGGGACCGGCAAAGAAAACCTAAACAAGGAGGTGAGATCATGAGCGATCAAACCATTACCGCCGCTTACTACAGAGGCGACAAAAGATTCTCGGTCGAGCAGAGGGCAGCGCCTGAACCGGGCGCGGATGAGGTCACGATCCGCATCGCCTATTGCGGCATCTGTGGCACCGACATGCATGTCTATCACGGCAACATGGATGCGCGTGTTGGTTTTGACCGCGTGATCGGCCATGAGATGTCGGGCGTGGTTGAGGCGATCGGGGCAAATGTCGCAACTGTCAAACCGGGTCAGAAAGTGGTGGTACGCCCGCTGGACCATTGCGGGGAGTGTCCGGCCTGCCGGGCCGGGCATAGCCACATCTGTCACAAATTGAAATTCCTCGGCCTCGATACTGATGGCGCGATGCAGGAGTTGTGGACGGTGCCGGCCCATACGCTGCATGTTCTACCCGACGATCTACGTATGGATCATGCCGCGTTGATCGAACCTGTCGCCGTGGCCTGCCACGACGTGCGGCTTTCTGGGCTGCAACCGGGTGAGGACGTAGTGGTGATCGGCGGCGGCCCGATTGGCGTCTTGGTGGCGATGGTCGCCCGCGATGCGGGGGGCAAAGTGCTGATCTCCGAGGTCAATCCGAACCGGCTGGCCATCGCTGAGACGCTGGGGTTCGATACGGTCAATCCTATCGAGGGTGATCTGCAGGCCGTGGTCGGGGCGCGTACCGGCGGGAAGGGCGCGGATGTGGTGTTCGAGGTGTCGGGCACGCAGCCGGGGGTCGATGCGATGACGGCGGTGGCTGCGACGCGGGCGCGGATCGTCATGGTCGCCATCCACGCGCAGAAACCCAGCATCGACCTGTTCCAGTTCTTCTGGCGCGAGTTGAAACTGATCGGCGCGCGGGTCTATGAGCCCGAGGATTACGAAAAGGCCATCGCACTCATTGCCGAAGGCGGCATCGACGCCGATACGGTGATCACCGATGTCAGCCCGCTCGCCGATATTCAGACCGCGTTCGAGGCCCTGGACCGCAGCCCGACAGCAATGAAAAGCCTGATCAAGGTAGGAGAAAAAGCATGAGTATCATGGCAAGCTTTGATCTGAGCGGCAAAACGGCGCTGGTCACCGGATGCAAACGCGGCATCGGACGCGGCATGGCCGAGGCGCTGGCAGAAGCCGGGGCCAATATCGTCGGCGTTTCGGCCACGCTTGAGACCTCGGGTAGCGATGTGGAACAGGCCGTCACCGCGATGGGGCGCGATTTTCGGGCCTATCAATGCGACTTCTCGGATCGGGATGCGGTGCTGGATTTTGCCGAGCAACTGTCCGTTGAAGGGGTCGCGCCCGACATTCTGGTCAACAATGCCGGGACCATCAAACGCAAGCCTGCAACCGAGCATCCTGACGATTGGTGGGATGAGGTGATCGAGGTGAACCTCTCGGCCCAGTTTGTTCTCTCGCGTGAGATCGGCCGCGGGATGGTCGGACGGCGCCGGGGCAAGATCATCTTTACCGCTTCGCTGCTGACCTTTCAGGGTGGGATCACGGTGCCGGGCTATGCCGCCTCGAAGGGCGGGATCGGGCAGTTGACCAAGGCGCTGGCCAATGAATGGGCACCGCATGGGCTGAACGTTAATGCCATTGCGCCGGGCTATATCGCCACCGACAACACCCAGGCCTTGCAGGATGACCCGGACCGCTCGAAGGCGATCCTTGAGCGCATCCCGCAAGGACGCTGGGGCACGCCGCAGGATTTTGCCGGGCCGGCAGTGTTCCTGGCCTCCTCCGCATCGGATTATGTGAACGGAGAGATTCTGGTGGTCGATGGAGGCTGGATGGGCCGGTGACGGGGCGATGACCCCGCCACGTGAGGCGGGGTTATTTGGTGTCGCGAATGACGAAGTGTTTTGTGGTGGTTTCGATGACCTCCCAAAACCCGACAAACCCGTCTGGGATGAAGAACGAGGCACCTTCGCGGAACTCCCGGCGGGTGCCGTCCTCGTGGATCAGGGCGCAATGGCCCGAGACGATATAGCAATATTCGTCCTTGTCGGTGAATGCATGCCATTTGCCCGGCGTCGATGTCCAGGTGCCGACGGTCAGCTTGCCGTCGGGACTGGTGAACTGGATCTCGGTGTTGTGGTGCGGATCGCCCGAGACGACGCGGTCCGGCAGGTCGGTCAGTCGCCGCTGGCCGGTGGATTTCGGAGTGTCATTGGCGATATCGATGACATGGGTTTGCATGGTTTGAGTTCCTTTTCGTTCCGTGAATTCGTTCCTGGATGGGGCGGATGGCGCTGCGTCAATGGCCGATCAGTACCACGCCCAAGAGGACAAAGATCGCGATGAAGATGGTTTCGGCGACGATCAGCACGATGGCCTGACCACCAACGTCAAGAATGCGCTTGAGCGAGGTTTTCATCCCAACCGCAGCAATCGAGATCAGCAAGGCCCAGCGGCTTAGACTGCTCATCAGATCCACCACGGCAGCAGGGATCAGGCCCAGCGAGTTCATCGCGGCAAAGATCAGGAACCCGACGACAAAGAAGGGCAGCACGGGCGGGCGCTTGCCGTCGGTCGTGTTGTCATCGGCATATTTGCGTACCAGGATCGAGATCACCAGAACCACGGGGGCCAGCATCGCCACGCGGATCAGCTTGACCAGGGTCGCGACCTCACCGGTCTGGTCCGAGACCGAGAAACCCGCACCAACCACCTGTGCCACATCGTGGATCGTGCCGCCCAGGAAAACCCCGGAATATTCAGAGTTGAAATCGAAGATTTCGGTCAGGATCGGGTAGACGATCATTGCGACGGTCGACAGGACCGTTACGGCCAGAACCGTGAAGATCAGATTGCGCTCTGAATGTTCGTTTTTGGGCAGCACCGCCGAGATCGCCATCGCCGCAGATGCCCCGCAGATCGCCACCGACCCACCCGTCAGCACGCCAAAGCGCCAGCCTCGGCCCAAGAGCCGCGCGCCAAGCAGGCCAAAGAGGATGGTGGCCAGAACCGCGACGATAACCACAGTGATCAGACCGGCACCCAGCCCAACCATCAGCTCGACGCTGATCCTCGCGCCCAGCAGGGCAACACCAAATCGCAACACGGTGCGCGAGGTGAATTCGATACCGGGTTTGCAGGGGCCGTCCTCTGCCAGAAAGTGGAAGGCGATGCCAAGAAGCAGGGCCATCAGCATCGCGGGCGCGCCGTAATGCTCCGACAGAAACTGCGCCGCTGCCGCGACAACGGCAGAGACAAGGAAGCCCTGCCCATTCTGTTGCACAAATCCCGAAAGGCCCTGTACTTTGGTACGGGTGAAATCCGCTGTTTGCATCTTATCAATCCTAAAAACGGCACCCTCGGCTGACCGAAGCGGTCAGGAGGGTGCCGGTCGTTTGGTCTATCGCCGCTGGGGCGCTTTGGTGTCGGTTTGAGCCTGCCGCAACCAAATCGCGGCGGCAGGGACCAGTATCAGGCCACGCGTTTGGAGCGCATGTCGCCGGGGTTGATTCCGGCCACGGCAACAGGCTTCTTCATCGCGTCGCGGCGGAAGGGCTCGCCCAGTTCCTGGTTCAACAGCACCTCGATGAAGGTGGTCTTGTTCTCCTTCATCTGGCGGGCGATGGCCTTGTTCAGCTCGTCAGTGAGTTGATCCATGCTGGACACTTGTACGCCCTCGACCCCGCAGGCCCTGGCGATACCGGCATAGCTGACATTCAGGTCCAGCTCGGTGCCAACGAAGTTGTCTTCGAACCACAGGGTCGTGTTGCGCTTTTCCGCGCCCCACTGGTAGTTGCGGAAGATCACCTGCGTGATTGCAGGCCAGTCGCCGCGCCCGCAGGCGGTCATCTCGTTCATCGAAATGCCGAAGGCGCCATCCCCGGCAAAGCCCACAACCGGAACATCGGGCTGACCGATCTTGGCGCCCAGAATGGCCGGGAAGGCATAGCCGCAAGGGCCGAACAGACCCGGAGCGAGGTATTTGCGGCCAGTCTCAAAGGACGGGTAGGCATTGCCGATGGCGCAGTTGTTGCCGATATCGGACGAGATAATCGCGTTTTTCGGCAGCGCGCTGTCGATTGCGCGCCACATCTGGCGCGGGCTCATGTGATCGGGCTGGCGGTTGCGGGCGCGCTCGTTCCAGGTGGTGCCGGGATCGTCATCCTCATGATCCATGCTGGACAGCTGCTGCGCCCAGGTCGACTTAGCGGTTGCGATGGTCGCCTGACGCGCCTCGCGGCCTGCGTCGCCCGCCGTGTCGCCCAGGCGGGCCAGAATGCCCTCGGCCACCTTTTTGGCGTCGCCGATGATGCCGACCGAGACCTTCTTGGTCAGCCCGATCCGCGCCGGGTTGATATCGACCTGAATGATCTTGGCATTGGTGGGCCAGTAATCGATGCCATAGCCGGGCAGGGTGGAGAACGGGTTCAGACGCGTTCCCAGGCACAGGACCACATCGGCCTTGCTGATCAGCTCCATCCCCGCTTTCGAGCCGTTATAGCCCAGCGGCCCGGCATGCAGCGGGTGGTTGCCGGGGAAGGCGTCATTGTGCTGATAGCCGCAGCAGACCGGCGCGGTCAGCCGCTCGGCAAGGGCTGCCGACGCCGGGATCGCACCGGCCAGAACCACGCCCGCGCCATTGAGAATGACCGGGAATTCGGCCTTGCTGAGCAGCTCTGAGGCCTCGGCAATGGCGGCCTCTCCACCCGAGGGGCGCTCGAATTCCAGAATGGTCGGCAGCTCGATATCGATGACCTGGGTCCAGAAATCGCGCGGGATGTTGATCTGTGCGGGTGCCGAGGCGCGATGCGCCTCCATGATCACCCGGTTCAGGGTTTCGGCGATGCGCGACGGGTCGCGGACCTCTTCCTGATAGGCGACGCAATCGGCGAACATGCGCATCTGCTCCATCTCCTGGAATCCGCCCTGACCAATGGTCTTGTTGGCGGCCTGTGGGGTGACCAGCAGCAGCGGGGTGTGGTTCCAATAGGCGGTTTTGACGGCGGTCACGAAGTTGGTGATGCCGGGGCCGTTCTGGGCGATCATCATCGACATCTCGCCGGTGGCGCGGGTGAAACCGTCGGCCATCATCCCGCCAGTGCATTCATGGGCGCAGTCCCAGAAGGTCACCCCGGCCTGCGGGAACAGGTCCGAGATCGGCATCATGGCCGAGCCGATAATACCAAACGCATGCTCGATGCCGTGCATCTGCAGAGTTTTGACGAAGGCTTCTTCGGTCGTCATTTTCATTGTTTGAGTCCTTGTGCGCGGCGCATTACGGCGCTGTTATATTTAGATAATTTCGTCTTTCAGGTAGTACCAGACATAGGCAAAACTCTGGCCCACCCGACGGAAGGGCGTCAGCAGCCCATGGCTTGGCAGCGGCGAGGTGAAAATCGGCAGCGAGAACGCCTTGTCCGATTTGTCGCCTGCCACCAGCTGGGCCATCCGGCGCCCGGCCTGTGCGGAGTACATCACGCCATTGCCGCCATACCCCATGGCATAATAGATGCTCGCATCCGGGTCGGGCTGACAGATCCGGGGCATCATGTCGTGGCTGACATCGACCCATCCCCACCAGGAATAGTCCAGGTTGATATCTTCCAGCGCCGGGAACTTCCGGGCCAGACCCTTTTGCAGCAGAGCCAGGTGCTTTTCGTTTTCCGCGTCGCGCCCGGTCAGAGCGCTGCGGCTGCCGATCTGCATCCGGTTGTCTGGCAGCAGCCGGTAGTAGTGGCGCAGGGTGCGCGTGTCGGTCAGTGGTGACTTGGTCTGGATGCCGCATTCGGCCAGTTCCGCCTCGGTCAGGGGGCGGGTGACGAGTGAGTTCGACAAGATCGGCATCAGGCGATGCTTGGTCTTCTTGTTCAGACCTGGAGGTGTGTAGCCCGCCGTAGCAAGCGCCACCTTTTTCGCCCGCACGGTCCCGCCCGGCGTGCGCAGATGGTGCACGCCGTTCTTGGTGGTCCATCCGGTCACCGGGCTGGCGGTGTGGATTTTGGCCCCCAGACGGCGCGCCATGTTGACATAGCCAAAGGCCAGCTTGCCTGCGTGGATGCAAGTACCATCGGGTTCCCACAAGGCACCTGCAGCCTCCTGATCGCGGACATGGCTTTCATGCAGCTCCTCGCGCGACAGGATGCGAGAGCCATAGCCGAACGTGTCGTTCAACAACGCGCTCTCGCTCTTCAGACCGGCCATCACCTTGTCCCGGTGGGCGATATAGTAATGCCCGCCGGGCTGCGGATCGCAGTTGATATCGTCCTGCGCGATCAGGTCATTGAACAGCTCAAACGCTTCGGTGACCTCGGCATGCATGCCCTTGGCCACATCCACGCCCCAACGCTGAAGCCACTGCGACCGCTTCAGCCGCCCTGACGAGATCTGGGCCTGCCCGCCATTGCGGGTCGAACACCCCCAGGCGACGGTATTGGCCTCAAGCACAACGGCCTGAATGCCGTGTTCCTTGGCCAGATGGATGGCAGTGGACAGGCCGGTATAGCCCGATCCGATGACGACCACATCGGCGTCGAAATCGCCTGATACGGGGCCGTCATCTTCGGGCGGGGTACCGGCAGTGCCGATCCAGTAGGTCGGCGCGTGGTCGCGGTTATGACCGGGACCGGCATCGACAATAGGATCGTATTTCGGGTCATAGCTGGACTTGGGCCAGTGTCGGGGGATCGCATTATCAACCATGACGAAATCTCGCGGGACAGAGGGTGAAACTCAGGCCTTGAACATTGGCCGGGATTTGCGCAGCGCCTGTTTGACGATGATCTTGCCGTCGCGCAGTGTGAACAGATCGGCGCCTTCGGCCTCGATGCGCATGCCATCGGCACCAGTGCCCGAGAACGTCCATTCAGACACCGCGCGGTCGCCATGCACAAAGTGGCTGTGGTGGTCCCAATGGGCATCCTTCATGCCAGCCCAAACGCCAGAGAAGGCGGCGGCGATGGCGGGTGCGCCCTCGACCTTGTTGCCGTATTTCTCGTCGCCGCCGACCGTATAGAACACGCAGTCATCGGCAAAATGGGTCATCACACCGTCAATATCGTGACGATTGAACGAGTCAAAGGTATCCGCCAAATCCTTGGCGGTTAGGGTCTTGGTCATTTTCTGTTCTTTCTTAGAGGGTTAGCGGGTAGATCAGTCGTCCCTGTAAGGGACGACCAGTGTCGGTATGTCGGCGCGGCGCAGAACGCGCTTGGCGACGGTACCAAGGAAGGTTTGCGAGAACCCGTGTTCGTGGGCCCCCAGCACAATCAGGTCGCATTTCAACTCGCGCGCGCGGCGCAGGATCACTTCGGCGGGATGCCCGTCGATGATCTCGATCGACTCGATCTGATCCTGAATGCCCCGGTCTTCTTCGGGCAGTGTTGCCCAGAACTCTTTTTGTCGCTCGGTCAGCACCGCTTTCATGTGGTCATGCCGGGCCTTGAGCGCCTCAGTGCGCGAGCCCGCATCCTGCATGAACATCCGCATCGTGATCAACGCATCGTCGCTGAGCGGCTCGGCCACATGCAGAACATGCAGCTTTGCCCCGGTTGCTTCGGCCAGGCTGGCCGCATGCGTCAATGCGTAGCTCGAGTGTTTCGTCAGAGCGGTGGCGAAGAGGATATGTGTGATCTTCTGTTTCATGGGTTTTTCCTTTCAACCACCTCAGTAGCCAAACACACGCGGCAGCCAGAGCGAGATCTCGGGGAAGAACGCTATGACAAAGATCGCGACCGTGTTGATGAAGGCAAACGGCAACGCCCGCAGCGAGATCTCTTCGATCGAGATTTTCGATATCCCCGACGCAATGAACAGGTTTTCACCCAGTGGCGGTGTCTGGAAGCCGATGCCCAGCGTACAGACCATGACCACGCCGAAGTGGATCGGGTCGATACCGACGCTATAGGCCACGGGCAGCATCACCGGCACCAGGATCAGGATTGTCGCCAGTGTCTCCATGAACATGCCGACAAACAGCAGGAACAGGATGACCAGCGTCCAGATCACATAGATGTTGTCGGTGAAGGACAGCATGCCCTGTGCGATCACGGCGGGAACCTGGTTTTCGACCAGAAGCCGCCCGAACACGGTCGCGGTGAACATGATCAGCAACACGCGGCCGGTCAGCCATGTGGTTGTCTCCAGCGCGCCGAACAGGCTTTTCCAGGACAGTTCACGATAGATGAAGGCACCCACTATCAGCGTATAGAAGATCGCCACGATGGCCGCTTCGGTCGGGGTGAAGTAGCCCGAATAGATGCCACCGAGGATCACAACCGGGGCCATCAGTGCCCAGAAACCGCGATACATCTCGCACCACATCTGGCGCGCGGACCAGCCTTCGGTGCTGCCAGTGTAGTTGTTCTTTTTCGCAAGGATATAGTTCATCAGCAACAGGCTGCCTGCGATCAGGAAGGCGGGCATGAAACCGGCGATGAAGAGTTTCGGGATCGAAACGGTCTGGAACTGACCGAACTCTTCCACGGCTTCGGGTGGGGGCGGCATGCCGAGCGCGGCGATGCCGAAGATGATCAGCGGGATCGAGGGCGGAATGACGATGCCCAGACCGCCTGACGAGGCGGTGATAGCCGAGGCGAAGCCCTTGGAATAGCCGCGGTCGATCATGGCCGGGATCATCAGCATGCCGACAGCCGCAGTGGTCGCCGGGCCGGACCCCGAGATAGCGCCGAAGAACAGACACGCCATGACAGTCGCAGCCGACATACCACCGGTGAAGGGGCCGGCGAAGCTTTCGGCAACATTGATCAGTCGCCGCGACAGGCCAGACGCCTCCATCAGTGCACCGGCCAGGATGAAGGCAGGCAGCGCCATCAGCGGGAAGGACCCGACCGAGGTAAAGGCGATCTGGACGAATTTGATGGGGTTTTCCCCCAGATAGAGGAACGTGATCAGGGTCGAGACGCCAAGCGCCACGGTGATCGGAGCCCCGATGAACAGCAGAAACAGAAATCCGCCAAACAGCAGTGGGATAATTTCGGCGCCCATTACTTGTCTCCCTCAGATTTGGAGGTGTCATGGCTTTCGGCTTCGGCTTTGACAGCGTCGAGGTCGATCGAATCCGGGTCGACCATTTCTTCGTCCAATACCAGTTTGCGATAGTTCACCTGGATCACCCGAATGGTCATCAGTGTGAAGGCGATGGGCAGGACGATGTAGACCCAGCTGAGGTGGAACCCGAGCGTCTGAGACGACTGAAAGCGGTTCATCTTGTTGAAGATGAAATCGATCGCCAGATAGACGAAATAGACGTTGAAGAATATCCAGAAGAGGTCCGCGAAAGCTTCGATATACTTGATCGCGCGGGCCGACAGGAACTTGAACTGGAACGTGACCCGGTTATGAGCCCCCATCTTGGCAGCATAGCTGGCGCCAAAGAAGACGAACCAGACGAACATGTAGATCGACAGTTCCTCGACCCAGGAAAACGAGAATGCAAACAGCGTTCTCACGATGACCTGCAGAAACAACAGGCAAACGAACATTGCCAGCAAGGTGCGGCAAATATAGCTTTCCAGGTTATCGACAATTCCCCAGAATTTAGACATCTGACCCTCCATTTATTGTTGGGGGCACCAGTTGGTGCCCCGCAATTTTTTTGTTGGATGCTCGGTTGCCGGTTACTGAGAGACCGGCTCGCGACCGATTTCGGCCAGCACTGCGTTCAGCTTTTCGACGCCACCGATGCTTTCATAGAATTTCGGCCACACGGCGGTGGTCGCCAGTTCGATGAACTCGGCTTCGTCATTCTCGGGATCGACGATTTCCATGCCTTTTTCGACCAGGATTTCTTTGATCTCGGCTTCCTTGGCGCGCAGGAAGTCAGCAGAGGCCTGCGTCGCGACTTTGCCTGCTTCAAGGAGGATTTCCTGATCTTCTGCGGAAAGCTCCTGGAAGACCTGCTCGGAAATGATGAGCGGTTCGATCGAGAAGATGTAACGGATGTTGGTCACATATTTCTGAACTTCATAGAACTTCATCGCGTTGATGGTGGTGTAGGGGTTGTCCTGACCGTCGACCACTTTGGTCTGCAGACCCGCAAAGGTTTCCGACCAGGCCATCGGCGTCGGGCTGATGCCCCATGCCTTGTAGGTGTCGATCATGATCTCGTTTTTGGGAACGCGGATCACCAGACCTTCAAGGTCGGCCACCGATTTCACCGGCTTTTTCGAGTTCGTCAGACGGCGGAACCCGGTATAAGTCCAGCCGATGATGCGAACGCCGGCGTCATTGATGGTGTTTTCCACCAGTTCCTGACCGATCGGGCCCTGGGTCAGCTTTTCCGCATCCTCAAGGCTGAGGATCACGTAAGGAAGGGTGAACACGCCGACGGTTGGCGAGAACGGGGTGATGTTGTTGATCGCCAGCAGCGACATATCCAGCGTGCCGATGGCCGCGTCGTTGACGGTATCCTGCTCTGATCCGAGTTGACCGTTCAGAAACAGTGTAGCGGTGTGCTTGCCACCCGACAGCTCTTCGAGTGCGGCCTTGAAGCCCAGACCGGTGGCCTCCTGGCTGGAGCCCCCGCTGTCGCCCACTGCGATCTTGAAATTCTTGGCCTGTGCAGCCCCCGCGACCAGCATGGCCGTAATGGAAATGGCTGCAGTTGTGGTGCAGACCCGCTTGAGAAATGACATGAATGACCTCCGGCATATTTGTCCTGATACCCGAGGTGCGCGCCGGAACGTGCGTCTTTGCGCACTTTCCAGTCCGAATCTGCCCCGGTGCCGACCCGTGTAGCTTGCGATTCGCGTTGCCAAAATGGTAACTATTGAACGTAAAGTTTCATAGATAGCGAACATTGGATGGCGCGGCAGTCACTGGTAACCAAAGTCGGAGAGGCCGACATAAACTTGTTGCGGATTTTCAGGTCGGTAGTTGAAAGCGGTGGCCTTTCAGCCGCCGAGACCGAGCTTAACATCGGAAGGTCCACAATTTCCAAGTATTTATCGAATCTTGAGATTCGATTGGGGCTGAAACTGTGCAACCGGGGTCCTGGCGGGTTTTCGTTGACGGAGGACGGAGCAAAGGTCCTTGCCGCAGCCGACAGGCTGCTGCTGTCCGTGTCAGACTTCCAGGCCGAGGTGAATGAAATAAAACAGGACCTGGTGGGCAGAATCCATGTCGCTTTGTTCGATCAATGCGCCTCCAATCCCGACTCTCATCTGGCCCGTGCGATCAGCACATTCAACGTGCTGGCACCGGATGTGCAGATCGAACTTTCGCTTGAGCCGCCGAATGTAATTGAGACAAAATTAATCAGCGGTGATGTCGATGTAGGCATTATTGCAGAGCATCGGGTGTCGAAAAGCCTGAACTATGTCCCGATCTACACCGAAAACATGTACTTGTTCTGCGGTCAGGGACATCCGTTCTTCGAGCGCGATCAAACGGATATAACCCTCGATGATGTGCGCGCCGCGCGCTATGCGGGTATCAGCGTCAACTCTCCGAACCTCCATGTCGGGCAATCCCTCAAACTGCGCCGTGCGGCGAAGGTCCAGAGCGAGCATGCCCTGTCGATCCTGATCCTGTCAGGCCGGTATATCGGGTTCCTGCCGGACCATTTCACAAAGAGCTTTGTGGAACAGGGGCGGATGAAGATGATCCTACCGGAGATGCTGCATTATCGCGCCACCTTTTCCGCCGCCAACCGACGCAGCCCTGAGCCAACGAGGATCACGCAGGTGTTCCTGCAGACGCTGGTAAAGGAACATTCCAGATAGCCGGATGCATCGGGTACGGTATTTGCACGCCAGTCCCGCGCCGCTTGCCTGACGCCCGACTTCGCCCCTAGACTGACCCGGTTCATCCGCCAGACACATCCGGGGCTGCAACTTTGAAACCCGACATCTCGCAAGACACTATCGCCAAATGGCAGCGGATCGTGGACCTGATCGCAAATGTCGCTGATGTCCCTGCCAGTCTGGTGATGCGCACCCACGAGCCGCATCATTCGGTCTTTGTCACCAGCAGGACCAAAGGCAACCCCTATGCGGCGGGCTGCCAGTTCACACTCAACGAAAAGCTCTATTGTTACGGGGTCCTGCAACGCGATGGCGAATTGACGGTCGAGGATGCGACCTGCGATCCTGAATGGGTCGACAATGACGATATGGAACACGGGATGCGCTTCTATATCGGCTATCCGCTGAAATGGCCTGACGGGTCGGTTTTCGGAACGATCTGTGTTCTCGATACACGGCGCAACCGGCGGGCGCTGCTGTTCCGCGAAGGGCTACAGGAATTTGCGCGGGTCATCGAGGCGGATCTTGAGTTGCTGATCGAGATTGATCGGCGGATCGCGCTTGAGGCGGAATTGCAGGCGACCCTGGATCAGTTGGAACAGCGCGTCGCCAACCGCACTTCGGATCTGGAAGAGGCCAATACCGCATTGCGCGTTCTGCTCAGCAGCGTCGAGACCTCGCGCGAAGAATATGACGCCAAGATATTGCGCCAGATCAAGGGGCTGGTTGTTCCACATCTGGCCAAGCTGCGCAGCAGGCTAGAGGGGGACCCGGCGGGCCGCGCCTATCTGGAACTGGCCGAGGAAAGCCTCAAATCCATCACCTCGGAAATGAGCGGGCAACTGACCACCGTGTTCGAGGCGCTGACCCCTGCCGAGCAGGAAATCGCACAGATGATCATGCGCGGTCAGACCACCAAGGACATTGCCCGCACCCTCTCGCGCGAGCCCAGCACGATCGAGTTTCACCGCAACAATATCCGCGCGAAACTCGGCCTGAAACGCAGCGGTCAGAACCTGCGCAGCCTGCTATTGTCCATTCAGTAAAACATGGGGATTTGCCCCATGTTTCCCACATGGTTTTTCGATACCTTCCTCAGATGCCCCGGTTGCTACGATGACATTATCCGAGGACATCCCCGGATCGTGAGACAACAGGGAAATCCAAAAATGAAAAAAGACGACCTGAATCTGAAGCCGACGCTGCTGCGCGGCGGCACGGACGATATGGCGCCGGGCCTGTCGCGCCGATCCTTCTTTATGGCCGCAGGTGCCGCTGGCGTGGGTGGAGCGGCAAGCCTGCTGAGCAGCAGCTCTGCGCAGGCGCAATCCACCGACTGGACGCAACCGGGCAACAATAACGGCGTGATCGAGTTGCAGAAAACCACCGGCAATACGGTGGAAGGTGCCGTTGGCGTGGATTATTTCGGCCATTGCGCGATCAAGATCACCTCACCCGGCGGGGCCACAATTCTGTTTGATCCCTGGCGCGACGATCCTTCGGGCGCTTGGGGGCTGTGGTTCAAGAACGAATTCCCGGAAACCCCGGTGGATATCTGCATGTCCACCCATACACATTTCGACCATGACGCGATTCACCGCCCCGTCTCGACCATGGTGCTGGACCGGATGGTCGGCAATTTCGAGTTTGCCGATATCAAGATCACCGGCTTTGCCGATAAACATGTCTGCCGTGCGCCGGGCTGGTATGACTGGACCAACGCGCTGGGCGAGTTTGGCGTACAGGCTTGCCCGCCGGACAATGTCAGCCATATGGATATGGTGGTCTATCTGGTGGAAACCGGCGGTATCCGCACGCTGATCTGGGGCGACAATCGCCATGATCCCCCACAGGAATTCTGGGACGCCATCGGCCAGGTCGATGTGCTGACCTTGCCGGTGGACGGCTCGCAGCACATACTGGATTATGATCAGGGCAACGCCATCGTGGAACGGCTCAAGCCAAAGATCATCATCCCCACCCATTACCTCAATGAAACTACAAGCTACACGCTGACCACGCTTCAGAACGCCGATGACTGGGTCAAATCCCAGCAGAGCTACAAGATGCTGGACAGCGCCAGCCTCTCCCTGGAAGCGGGGGATATTGCAGGGCGCGATCGTGAGTTCCTGTATTTCGGGCATAACGCCCTCACAAGCTGACTCCGCTGCCGCTCACGGGTGAACCGGCGCGCAAGTTTGCGGGCCGGTTTGCCTTGTGAGTGAGGTGGCGGAACAAAATGGCAGACCAGCCGCATTCGAAAGATGCGGCTATTGACCTCGCTTGGCGCTTGTTCTAGGACGCACGGGTTCTTGGCGGGTATGGTGAAATGGTATCATAAGAGCCTTCCAAGCTTAAGGTGCGGGTTCGATTCCCGCTACCCGCTCCAAGAATTCCCTCCCGCCATCGACTGTATAAGAGACCAAATCTCAGACGGGTAACTATCTGACGTCATTGAGCTCTATTGCCGACTCCGTACGCTGCGCAGCGGATCGCCTACGCATGGCAGCCCTGACTCCACCACGGCCTGTTTCGGGATTGTGAGGTTTGGCCGCATGGTCTGGGGCGCGCATTTGCTTGACCTGCAAGGGCCGTGGGGCCATGAAGCGGGGCCAATGGGCCATAGCGCCTTATAAAGACCCCAATGCGAGACCAATAGCATGGCCAGATCGAAACCCGCTCAGCCCGCGCCGAATGCCAGCGAAGAGCGCGCCACCTCACGCAAGCTGGGTGTTCTGGGTGCGCTTTGGCCGTTCATGCTGCCCTACAAAGGCCTGATGGCGGGGGCTGTGGCGGCTCTGATTTTGACTGCTGCGATGTCGTTGACATTGCCGCTGGCGGTGCGCCGGGTGGTGGACAATTTCCGCATCGAAAACGGCGATCTGCTGGATCGCTATTTTCTGGCAGCGCTGGGGATCGCTGCTATTCTCGCGCTGGGCACGGGCATCCGCTACGCGCTGGTGACCCGTTTGGGCGAACGGGTGGTAGCCGATATCCGCATGGCCGTGTTCGACCGTGTCATCGGGATGAGCCCCGAGTTCTTCGAACGGATCATGACCGGTGAGGTGCTCAGCCGGATCACCACCGACACCACGCTGATCCAGTCGGTGCTGGGCTCTTCCGTGTCTATCGCCCTGCGCAACATGCTTCTGTTTTTCGGCGGGCTGGTCCTGATGCTGCTGACCTCGGCCAAACTGACCGGCATGGTCTTGTTGCTGATCCCCATCGTGATCGTGCCCATTCTGGTGCTGGGTCGCCGCCTACGTCGGATCAGTCGAGAGAACCAGGATTGGATCGCCGCCTCGTCGGGCAGCGCGGGCGAGGCGCTGAGCGCGGTGCAGACCGTTCAGGCCTATACCGGAGAGGCCGCGAGCCGCGCGCAATTTGCCGAAATGACCGAGACCTCTTACGACGTGTCGCGCGTGCGCATCCGAACCCGCGCCATCCTGACCGTCATCGTGATCTTTCTGGTCTTCAGCGGTGTGGTCGGCGTGCTGTGGATGGGCGCGAACGCGGTGCGCCTGGGCACGATGACCGAAGGGACGCTGATCCAGTTCGTGATCTATTCGGTGATCATGGCGGGCTCGGTCGCCGCACTTTCGGAAATCTGGAGCGAATTGCAGCGCGCCGCTGGCGCAACCGAGCGATTGGTGGAGCTTTTGCACGCGAAAGATACCGTCCTGGACCCCGGCACGCCGGTGCAATTGCCTGAGCCGGTGAAGGGAGAGATCGCCCTTGACGCGGTCACTTTCCGCTATCCCTCACGGCCCGAGCATCTGGCGCTGGATGATCTGTCGCTGACCGTGGCGCCGGGCGAAACTGTTGCGCTGGTGGGGCCGTCGGGCGCGGGCAAGACCACCGTGATCCAGATGATGCAGCGATTCTATGACCCGGATCAGGGGCGGGTGACGCTCGACGGGATAGATTTGCACCAACTTACCCGCAACGATTTCCGTCGCCATATCGCGCTGGTGCCGCAGGACCCGGTGATCTTCGCGACCTCCGTGCGCGACAATATCCGCTTTGGCCGCCCCTCAGCCAGCGACGGCGAGGTCGAGCAGGCGGCGCGCGCGGCTGCTGCGCATGACTTCATCTCGGCCCTGCCCGAGGGCTATGACAGCTATGTGGGCGAGCGTGGCGTGATGCTGTCGGGCGGCCAGAAACAGCGCATCGCCATCGCGCGCGCGATCCTGCGCGATGCGCCGGTGCTGCTGCTGGACGAGGCCACCTCGGCGCTGGATGCCGAGAGCGAGCGCGCGGTGCAGCAGGCGGTGGATGTGCTCTGCGCCGGGCGTACGACGGTGATCGTGGCGCATCGGCTGGCGACTGTGAAGAAGGCCGACCGCATCGTGGTGCTTGAGAACGGGCAGATTGTTGCGCAGGGCAAGCATGATGAACTGGTGGCGCAGGGGGGCCTTTATGCACGGCTCGCAAGGCTGCAATTCACCGAAGGGATCGCCGCAGAGTAACCTCGCCAGCAGAAAATCGTCACATGACGTGGCGGTAACCCCTCGCACACGCTTAAATTGACGCTAGGGTGTTCCTTGTGCTGATCTCTGCTTTTTCGCAGGTTTTGGCTGGAATTCAGGCGGGCTCTTACACCGCTGTGTCAACGAGAGGGAGGAACTTAAATGACCTTTGCGGGTGTTGCGGATCGCGATGCAATCGAAAATGAAATGCCCTGGGCAGAGCGTGATGTTCCGGTCACGCTCTATCAACTGTTGTCGTCAACGGCGGGAAAGCACCCGAACAACAACGCAGTCAGTTTTCAAATTCTCTCCGGGCCTACCGACAAAGCCGAGACGCTGACCTGGACCGACCTCAAGGATAAGGTCACGCAAGCGGCGAACCTGTTCCGATCTCTGGGTGTGGGTGAAAAGGATGTGGTCGCCTATGTGCTGCCCAACTGTAACGAGACACTGATCACGATGCTGGGCGGTGCGGTTGCCGGTATCGTGAACCCGATCAATCCGCTGCTGGAACCTGAGCAGATCGCCTCGATCCTGCGCGAAACCAACGCCAAGGTCGTGGTGACGCTCAAACCCTTCCCAAAGACCGATGTGGCCCAGAAAGTGGCCGAAGCCGTGCGCCATGCACCCCATGTGAACACCGTTCTTGAGGTGGACCTCAATCGCTACCTGACCCCGCCGAAATCTTGGATCGTGCCACTGATCCGTCCCAAGCTGGAGAACAAGGAACATCTGGCGCATGCGGATTACATGAACTTCAACAAAGCCATGTCGCAGCAGCCGACCAAGCTGGCCTTCGCAGACGCGACCGAGGATCGGGTTGCCTGCTATTTCCATACCGGTGGCACGACCGGTATGCCGAAAGTGGCCCAGCACAAGTATTCCGGTCTGGTCTATAATGGCTGGCTGGGTGCGACGCTGCTGTTCGGGCCGGACGACAACATCATCTGTCCGCTGCCGTTGTTCCATGTGTTCGCCTGCCACGTGATCATGATGGCCTCGCTCTCTTCCGGTGCGCATGTGGTCTTTCCGACGCCCCAGGGCTATCGCGGCGAAGGGGTGTTCGACAATTTCTGGAAACTGGTCGAACGCTGGAAAATCTCGTTTGTCATAACGGTTCCAACCGCCATCTCGGCCAAGATGCAGCGCCCTGTCGACGCCGATATATCGAGCATCAAGACCGCGTTTTCGGGATCTGCCCCGCTGCCGCTGGAACTGTTCCGCCGCTTCGAAGAGACCACCGGCGTCACGATTGTCGAAGGTTATGGCCTGACCGAGGCAACCTGCCTCGTGTCCTGCAACCCGACGGATGGCGAAAAGAAGGTCGGCTCGATCGGAATACCGTTCCCCTATACCGATGTCAAAATCTACAACGGTAACGCGGACGATCCGGTTGAGGCCAACACAGATGAAGTGGGCGAGATCTGTATCTCGAACCCTGGTGTTTTCGCTGGCCACACCTATACCGAGGGGGCAAAGAACCGCGATCTGTACCATCACGAAAAGTACCTGCGCACCGGGGATCTGGGTCGGGTAGATGCGGACGGGTATCTGTGGATCACAGGCCGTGCCAAGGATCTGATCATTCGCGGTGGTCACAATATCGATCCTGCCGAGATCGAAGAGGTGCTGTTGGGCCACGATGCGGTGGCCTTTGCCGGCGCCATTGGCCAGCCCGACGAATATGCGGGTGAGGTGCCTTGCGTCTATGTCGAACTGGTCGACGGTGCCTCCGTGTCCACCGACGAGTTGATGAAATACTGCGAGGTCCATATTCACGAGCGCGCAGCCCATCCCAAACATCTCGCCATTCTGCCCGAACTTCCGAAAACCGCTGTGGGCAAGATTTTCAAGCCCGATCTGCGCAAGGAAGCGATCACCCGGATCTACAACACCGCGCTCGAAAAGGGCGAAGTGGGAGCGCGGGTCGTCTCGGTGATCGATGACAAGAAACGTGGCCTCGTCGCGCAGCTTGACGCAAACGGCACCTCGGACGAGGATGTATCCAAGATTCTGGGCGATTACACGCGCCCATGGGAGTGGGCCGCCTGATCCGGAGAGCGAATGGACTATGACGCGCTGCTAGACGCGGAGACGCGGGACTTCATCCGCCGAACTGCGGAGTGCTATCCCGACAATGCTGTGGACCTGTCGATCGAAGAACAGCGACAGGTCTACGATCAGTTGTGCCGCACCTTTCGGGGGGATGCACCCGAGGGCATCTCCTCCGAGGATCTGGACGCCAATGGCGTTAAGGTCCGCGTCTATTCTGCCGGCCAGCCCACGCGCACAGTGATATACATGCATGGCGGTGGTTTCGTGCTGGGCGGGTTGGACAGCCACGACGATATCTGCGCCGAGATATGCGCCCAGACCGGGTATCGCGTGATTGCGGTCGATTACCGCCTCTGTCCCGAACACCGGCACCCGGCACAGTTCGATGATTGCTGGGCGGTCGCTGAATGGGCGGCGGACACCTATGGCGACCCGCTGGTGCTGGCCGGTGACAGTGTCGGCGGCACGCTCGCCGCCTGCATCGCACATCATGCGCGCGGACGGCTGCAAAACCTGCTGGGGCAGGTGCTGATCTACCCGGTCCTGGGGGGTGACGCGGATCAGGGCTCATATCTTGAGCATGCGCATGCCCCGCTGCTCAGCCGCTCGGACGTGAAGTTTTATGACAGCATTCGCACGTTGGATGAAAGGCCCAGTGATGACCCGACCTACGCGCCTTTGCAGGACAGCAACTATGAGGGGTTGCCCGCAACCGTGATCTTTACCGCCGATTGCGACCCTCTGCGCGATGATGGGCGCGATTATCGCGACCGGCTGCTGGCGGCGGACGGAACCGTTTACTGGATCAACGAAGAAGGGCTAGTGCATGGCTATCTGCGCGCGCGCCACACCGTTGCCCGCGCCCGCGCCAGTTTCGAGCGCATCTCGCTTGCGATCGAAGCGCTGGGGCAGGGGCTCTGGCCCTATGACTGACATGGGCGGGATCCAAGGGGCTACTTAACGCCTTGTTGCCAATCAGCCGCTCAGGAAGGTCTTGGCCCGCATCGTTTCAGCCACCGGTGCGCCCAAACGGGTCAGGATGGTCGGGGCCAGTTCCAGCTGGTCGATCACCGTATCGGGTTCCGGCCCGTTGGCATCCCCAAAGTAGTAGAGCGCCGTTTCCTGTTGCAGCGGATCGCGCCCGCCATGGTGGCCGCGCGCGTCCTGACCGTGATCTGCCGTCACGATCACCTCATACCCCATCTGCCGCCAGCGCGGGATGAACGGTGCCAGCATCTCGTCCATGACGAAACAGGCGTGGTCCATCTCATGGCAATCGTGGTGAAACCGGTGACCCATGCAGTCCAGTGTACAGCTATGCAGCATCCCGTAATCCAGCCCGAAGCGCAGGCAGAGATTGGTGAGCGAGGCAAACAGGTCGAGGTCACAGGGGGTCATCTGGTTGGCGTGGCCATAGCCTGTCATGCTGTGAAACCGGCCATGGTTGATCGTGGCGCTGTCGGGCTCGTCATATTCCACGTCGCGAACATGGTCGAACGGGTGACGATTGAAGAATTCTGACCAATAGCTATGGGCAACCGCCCCGGTCACCCCGCCCGCATCGCGCATCTGCGAGAACACATCCTTGTGGCGCAGCCGGAACACGTTGCCATTGCCGGTGCAGCCATGTTCGGCCGGCACGACGCCGGTATGGATCGAGGCATAGCAGCTTGCCGAGGTGGAGGGCAGGACCGAGCGCAGCTTCCAGACCCGCGCCTCACCGCTGTCCACCCAGCCTTCGAGATTGCCGAAGAGACGGCGAAAGTTGCGCCAGGGCACGCCATCCAGAATGATCAGAAGAAGTTTGCGGTCCATCCCCGGCCTCCCCGTTCCTCACTGCCTTTGTGGCGGCGAAGCTGCTGCCGGGCAATCAGAAACTGTCGCGGCGGGCCGTTCAAAGGGATGTCAGATCACGTGATCGGATTGTGAGGTGGCCCAGGCACGGTTGAACCTATCCTGAGCGTGACCGACACCGGGATGGATACGGGATCATGGCGAAGACATCGAAACGCAAACAGGCGCAGAAGGCCCGTCAGGACGCGGCAGCCGCGCAGCCAGAGGTGAAGCGCCGCGATATGCTCAAACTGCTGCGCAACGGCGCGATTGGGGCGGTTGCCTTGGGCGCTGGCGGGTATTTCACGCTCCGTTCGGTTCGGGCGCTGGCCCATGAATATGATCTCAGCCGCGTGGGGCAGGGCAAGCCCAGCGTGGTGCAGGTGCACAACCCGCAATGCCCAACATGCAACGCACTCCAGCGTGAGACCCGGCAGGCGATGGAGCAGTTCGGAGAGTGTGACTTGGTCTATCTGGTGGCGGATATCACCACGCCGGATGGCGAGGCCTTTGCCAATTTCCACCGTGTTCCGCATGTGACGTTGTTGCTGTTTGATGGCGAAGGGCAATTGCAGCAGACCCTGCAGGGGATGCGTGCTCGCGAAGAGCTGGAACCGATTCTGGCGGGCCATTTCGAGCGCTTCGCGAAATCTTAGGTCCCCCGTAGCATGCTAAAAGAGCGGCGGGAGATGCCCCGCCGCCTTTCAAGCACTGCCGGTTCTCAGTTCCCGGCGCTTTCCATCTTGCGATGGGCGACCACCTCTTCCAGCCAGCCCAGCTTCATCTCTGGTACGGAACTGAGCAGCAAGTCGGTATAATCGTCGAACGGTGGGCTGAGAACTTCGGATTTCGAGCCATAGCGCTGCACCTTGCCCTGATACATCACCGCGATTGAATCGCTGATCGCGCGGACCGTGGCAAGGTCATGGGTGATGAACAGGTAAGCCACATCCTCGATCTTCTGCAAATCCAGCAGTAGTTTCAGGATGCCATCCGCCACCAGCGGATCGAGCGCCGAGGTCACCTCGTCGCAGATAATCATCTTGGGCTTGGCCGCCAGCGAACGTGCGATGCAGACCCGTTGTTTCTGGCCGCCCGACAGCTCGGCCGGATAGCGATCCATGAACTTCTCGCCCAGCTCGATCTCGTCCAGCAACTCGATGATGCGCCTGCGCTTTTCCGACCCGCGTATGTTGAAGTAGAACTCCAGCGGGCGGCCGATGATGGTGCCGACGGTCTGGCGCGGGTTCATTGCGACATCGGCCATCTGATAGATCATCTGCAACTCGCGCAGGTCTTCTCGGGTGCGTCCGGCCAGATCGCGCGACAGGGTGCGCCCGGCAAAGTCGATCTGCCCGTCGCTGGGCGGCAGAAGACCAGTGATGACCCGGGCAAGCGTCGATTTGCCCGACCCGGATTCGCCGACAACGGCCAAAGTCTGACCCGGATGCAGATCGACGGTCACGTTCTTGAGCACGTCGAAATTCAGGCCCTTGTAGCGCGCCGTGATGTTCTTGACGCTCAGCACCGGTTCCGGTGTGGGCGTCTTTTCCTCATGCTCGATCGAGCGAACCGAGACCAGCGCCTGGGTGTATTCTTCCTTGGGGTGGTTGATGATCTGATCGGTATGGCCGTATTCGACCATATCGCCCATCCGCAGCACCATGATGTCATCGCTGACCTGCGCCACCACAGCCAGGTCATGGGTGATATAGAGCGCGGCAACACCGGTGTCGCGAATGGCCTCCTTGATGGCCATCAGCACGTCGATCTGGGTGGTCACGTCCAGCGCCGTGGTGGGCTCGTCGAAGACCACCAGATCGGGTTCAGGGCAGAGCGCCAGCGCGGTCATGCAGCGCTGTAGCTGACCGCCCGAAACCTGATGCGGGTAGCGCTCGCCGATATTGTTCGGATCGGGCAGGCCGAGTTTGCTGAATAGCGTGCGGGCCCGTTCCTCGGCCTCCTTACGGCTGAACTTTTTCTGTTCCACCGCTGCCTCGACGACCTGATCCATGATCTTCTTGGCCGGGTTGAACGAGGCTGCTGCTGATTGCGACACATATGTCACCTCGGCCCCGCGCAGGTTGCGAATGTCACGGACCGATGACTTCAGGATGTCGCGTCCGTTGACCCAGACCTCGCCGCCGGTGATTTTCACACCACCCCGGCCATAGGCCATCGAGGCAAGCCCGATGGTGGATTTCCCGGCCCCGGATTCCCCGATCAGCCCCAGCACCTTGCCGGGCGCGAGGTCAAAGCTGACCCCGTGCACGATTTCGATGTCATGAGGCTTTTCGCCCGGTGGATAGACGGTTGCGCCAATTTTCAGGTCACGGACCTTGAGAAGCGGATCGCTCATCCCCGGCCTCCTTTCAGCGATGTGGTGCGGTTCAGCACCCAGTCGGCCACCAGGTTCACCGAGATCGCCAGCGTGGCGATGGCGACAGCCGGCAGCAGGGCGGCGGGAATGCCATAGACGATGCCTTCCTTGTTCTCTTTCACGATTCCGCCCCAGTCAGCCTCGGGCGGTTGCACGCCAAGGCCCAAGAAGGACAGCGTCGAGACGAAGAGCACCGCAAAGATGAAGCGTAGCCCCATCTCGGCGATCAGCGGGCTGAGCGCATTGGGCAGGATTTCCCGGAAGATGATCCAGCCGATTTTCTCACCCCGCAGGCGCGCGGCTTCGACATAATCCATGACCGAGATATCCACCGCCACGGCACGCGCGAGACGATAGACGCGGGTCGAGTCGAGCAGGCCCATGACAAGGATCAGGATCGGGATGGTCACCGGCATCACCGACAGCACCACCAGCGCGAAGATCAGCGTCGGGATCGACATGATCAGATCAACGAAGCGCGACAGCGCCTGATCCACCCAGCCGCCCATCACGGCGGCAAAGAAGGCCAGAACCGAGCCGGTCACGAAGCTGAGGATCGTGGCGGCGGTGGCGATGAAGATCGTGGTGCGCCCGCCATAGATCATCCGGCTGAGCAGATCGCGGCCAATATTGTCGGTGCCGAGCCAGAAATTCGACTCGGTGAATCCCGGGGGCGCGATCCCAAGCATGATCTCGATCTTGGAGGGTTCCCATACATCACCGACCACTTCGGCCATGCCGTAAGGCGCGATGAGCGGCGCGAATAGCGCCATGAGAAAGTAGAGGGCCGTGAGGAACAACCCGATCATTGCAGAGATTGGGATGTTCTTCATTTCGGGTGCCTCAGTCTCGGGTTCGCCAGGATCGAGACGATGTCGGCGATCATGTTCAGGACGATATAGACAGCCGCAAAGATCAGCCCGCAGGCCTGCACCACCGGTACGTCGCGTTTCGACACGTGATCGACCAGATACTGCCCCATGCCCGGATAGACAAAGACCACCTCGATCACCACGACGCCAACCACCAGATAGGCCAGGTTGATCATGACGACGTTCACAATCGGCGCGATGGCGTTGGGGAAGGCGTGGCGGTAGATGACCTGAAACCCGCTCAGGCCTTTCAACTCGGCGGTTTCAACATAAGCCGACTGCATCACGTTCAGGATCGCGGCGCGGGTCATGCGCATCATATGCGCGAGCACCACAAGCGTCAGCACGATCACCGGCAGGGCGATGGATTGTAGCTTTTGCCCCAGGCTCATGTCGTCATTGATCATTGCGACCGACGGGAACCAGCCCAGTTTTACCGCAATGAAATACATCAGCAGATAGCCGATCAGGAATTCGGGGATCGAGATCGAGGCCAGCGTCACGCCCGAGATCAGCTTGTCGGGCCAGCGATCCCTGTAGCGCACCGCGATCAGGCCAAGCAGGATTGCCAGCGGCACCGAGATAATGGCGGCCCAGAAGGCAAGGAAAAGAGTGTTCGACAACCGCTGGCCGACGCTTTCGGCAATGTCCCGCCCGTTTGTAAGCGCCGTGCCAAGGTCACCCTGCAACGCCGCGAATAACCAGTTGAAATAGCGGGTGACGGGGGGGTCGTTCATCCCCAGTTCCTCGCGCAGGTTGGCAAGGGATTCTGGGGTGGCGGATTGTCCGAGAATGGATTGGGCCACGTCGCCTGGCAGGATCGTGGTGCCTGCAAAGATCAGAATGGACGCGGCGAGGAGGAGAAGGGTGCTCAGCACAAGGCGCTGAGCAACCAGTTTCACTACGGGATGCATACCGTCCGGACCTTAGGCCGTTTTCCAGGTCTTCTTGGGGGCCTTCCAGTACATCAGCTCGCCATTCGGGTCGCCCTCATAGCCTTGCACCGAGGTCGAGACCGCGTCGATGAAATCGTTGAACATCGGGCAGATCAGGCCGCCTTCTTCGTTCAGCATGCGACCCATCTTGGAGTAGATCTCTTTCCGCTTGGCCTCGTCCGTTTCGGCCCGCGCGCTGATCATAAGCTCGTCAAATTCGGGACGTTTCCAGCGCGTGTCGTTCCAGTCGGCGGTGGACAGATAGGCGGTGGTGTACATCTGGTCCTGCACCGGGCGGCCCGACCAGTAGGAGGCGCAGAAGGGCTGTACGTTCCACACTTCCGACCAATAGCCATCATTGGGCTCGCGCTTGATTTCCAGCGGGATACCGGCGGCCTGCGCCGACTGCTGGAAGAGGGCGGCGGCATCCACCGCGCCCGGAAAGGCGCCATCGGCTGTGCGTAGAATGATGGGCGAGCCGTCATGGCCGGACTTAGCGTAATGCTCCTTGGCCTTTTCCAGATCATGCGCGCGCTGCGGGATGGTATCGTCAAACAGCGGATAGGCCGCATTGATCGGGATATCATTGCCCAGACCGCCATAGCCGCGCAGGATCTTGTCCACCAATTCCTCGCGATTGATCGCGTATTTCAACGCCAGCCGCAGTTCGTTGGAATCAAACGGCGCGGTGTCCACATGGGCGATGAACACGTAATGGCCACGGCCCGAGACGTTGTTGACGGTTACATTCGGAGCACGTGCCAGCAACTGCGCGATTTTTGGCTCGACGCGGCTGATCGCGTCCACCTGACCCGATTGCAGCGCAGCGGTCCGCGCAGTGGCGTCGTTCAGCACCAGAATCTCGGACTCGTCATAATGCGCGTATTTGTCCAGCGCCCAGTAATTGGGGTTGCGCACGAACTGCATCCGCACGCCCGGTTCATCGGATTCCAGAACATAGGCGCCGGTACCGATCGCCGCGTTGGGATTGTCAAAGCCGCCATCGGGCTGGATGATCAGGTGATAATCCGCGATCAGATAGGGCATGTCGGCATTGCCGGCTTCCAGAGACATCTCAATGACATCACCGTCAACTTTCATCGACTCGATGCCCTGCACGATGCCCAGAGCGCCCGATTTCGAATCCTCGTTGGTGTGCCGCTCAATCGTCCGCTTGACGTCCTCGGCGGTCACGGTCTTGCCATTCGAGAATTCGATACCCTGACGGATTTTGAAGCGCCAGGTCTTGGCATCGTCGGAGCCTTCCCAGCTTTCGGCCACCAGCCCGTTCAGCTGGCCCTTGTTGTCCACTTCGACCAGCGTTTCGCCCCAGTGGAAGCCGCCCGCGATCGGCACGTCGGATGCATAGAGCGCCGGGTCTTGCGTGTTGGTGCTTTCGCCGCCCTGAACCCCCATGCGGAATGTACCGCCCTTGACCGGATCGGCGGCCTTGGCGGCCTTGGCGAACATGGTGCTGGCGACGGCTGCGGACACACCCAGTGCGGCGGCTTTGCCCATGAACTCACGGCGTGTCATTTTCCCAGCCGTCACGCGGCCGGACATATAGTCGAGTTGGTCGTTCATCGAGATCTCCCGGTTGATGAGCTGCGCGTTTGGCGCGCGGTTTTTTGTTGATTGATGGGTCAAGGTTTGCGTATTTCCTACCGCCCGGCAAGGCTTAATGTCCCATTGTTGCCGAACGGAACCCTCTTGGGCGGCGCCAAATTCGCAACTGAGTGTCGCATCGCGTGGTGATACTGTCGTTTCCCAGCTTGAAAGCAAGCCCGTCGGGCGGCGGGAAGGGTGGGGCTCACTTTCTATTTTCATGTTTTATTGGACCCTGCGCCAGAGATCGGCGCCTCGGTAGCCTCAATCCGAGACCTGATGCGCGCATTGCGGCCTACCGTGATTCCTGCCGTATCCGGCCCTTCTTACAGAGATCAGCGCCGGTCTGCGCTGTCCATCCAGATCGTGACTGGCCCGCTATTGGTAAGCTCGACGGCCATATCCGCGCCAAAAACGCCCCGTTCGACCGGGATGCCGTGGCTCTGGAGCTGATCGGCGAAGTATTCATAAAGCCGCTTGCCCTCATCCGGTGCAGCCGCCTCGGAAAACCCCGGTCGGTTGCCGCGTCTGGTGTCGGCGGCCAGCGTGAACTGGCTGACAACCAGCGCCGCACCGCCCATGTCCCGGATCGAGCGGTTCATCTTGCCAGCGTCGTCGCGAAAAATCCGTAGCTTGGCGACCCTGGAGGCGAGTTGCACAGCCTCCCCCTCATCATCGCCCCGCATGGCGCAAACAAGGATCAGCAGGCCAGCGCCGATCTGTCCGACACTGTCTCCGTCAACGCAGACACGGGCCTTTGACACTCTTTGGATCAATGCGCGCATTGTGCCTGCCGCCTCCTGTTCAATCGTCGTGCCAGCGGGTGAAGTCATCCGGTTCCGCCCGTTCAGTGCGAAATCCGTTGGCCGGATGCTGTGTATCAGAATAGCCGAACGAGATTGCACACAGGATGAGGTGATCCTGCGGAATGTCGAAATACCGATGCAGGAATGGGCCATAGCTGGCCACCGCCGCCTGCGGGATGGTTGCGATGCCAAGCGCTTGTGCCGCGAGACAAAATGCGGTGACGAAGCCGCCGCAATCCATTGCGCCATAAGCACCCAGTTCCGCCGGGCTTGAGATGACGGCACAATGAGGGGCATCGAACAACGCAAAGTTCCGCATCATCTCGCGCGCCGACCCCGCACGGTCGCCCTTGGTAACTCCCACCGCCTCGTAGAGAGCCCAGCCACAGGCCCGCCGCCGGTCCTGATAAACGCCGCTATAGGAGCTTGGGAAAGGCAGATCGGGGTTCGGCGCCGCGCCTTGCACCTCGTCGGTCAAAGCCGTGCGAAACCTGTCCGTTGCGGCACCGCTTGTCAGATCGACGCGCCAGGGCTGGGCATTGCACCAGCTTGGCGTGCGTCGGGCTGTGGCCAGAATCTGTTCGATCTCGGGTTTGGCAATCTGGGTCGGCGCGAAGGCGCGGCAGGAGTGCCGCTCTGCCATCAACATATCCAATGCGTGCAGATCCATCCGCTGCCCTTTCTGCGCTACTGGTTGGTTGCAACCACATAACCGACACCGGCCGCCACAAGCAGGCCAAGTGTTACCGCGATGGCGATCTTGATCGCCGACCAGGGGCGTTCGCCCTGAACGCGGCCCGTGCGGCCATTGACCACGAACCGATAAGTTTCGCCACGAAATTTGTAAGCCGCCAGCCAGACCGGCAGCAGGATATGCTTGAAGGTCACGTCAGAGACGGTGGTTTCGACCCCATGCACGCGCTGCCGGTCACCGCCGATATCAAAGCGCACATCGCGCTCGATCACGCGATCCATATGGTCGCGCGCTTCGCGATACCCTTCTTTCAGCTCGACCGTATAGGCCTCGGCCCGGAAGCCCGCCAGATATTCGGGCTGATAGGGCTCCAGCGCGGGCAGGTCCCAGGGTTCCAGCGCGTCGGTATATTTCTTTGGCAAAGAGCGTGAGGCCAGCACCAGCACGTCATCGAAGAACCGCGCCACGCGGCCCGATTTGGGCGTCCAGCGGACCTTGGGCACCTGTTGCTGCACCCGCTTGCCGTCGCGCATGACCGTTCGGGTCTCGTAGTAGACGATCCCTCGCTCGCCCCGGTAGCGCGATTTGGTATCCGCATCAAAGGTCCAGTAGGGCACGTAGATACCCTGCATCTTTCGTCCCTTTCGGGCGTACTCTTTCAGACCGTTGGGCGCGAACCAGAGCGCGCCCAGCCAGTCCGACATGGCTTTCTGAGCACTACGCTCATCCAGCGCAAAGGGCAGCACGCCGCGCGGCTTGATATGGCGGTTGACGCCGGTACCGGTCACCACCGGGGTGGCGCAGAACGGGCATTCGGCGGCATGGGTGTCGGGGTCGAACTCCACTTGCGCCGCGCAATTGGGGCAGGAGAGCACGCGGGTCTCTTCGATCTCGGCCTCGGGCAGGGCCTGCGCCATAGCGGTATCGAAATCCAGCTCGCGCAGAGAACCGCTTTTCCACGGCCCGGCGCTGATCTGTTCGGTGTTGCCGCAATGGCCGCAAACCAACGCCCCGCCGGATGGGTCGAACCGGTAATCGGCCCCGCACTGATCGCAAGGAAAGCGGTGTTCGGAAAGGGGCGCGCTTTGGTCTTGGGTCATTAATAATCGTAGCCCAGATAACGGTTAGGTTGGTCGATATCACCCTCGTGCCCAAGGAAGACGGCCCAAACGCCGCCTGGCCGCCAGATGCCCTCCATGAGCGCTTCGGCGGCGGGCACGTCGCCACGCCCCTCACGGGCATAGCGCAACATGAAGGCCGATACGCGTGCGTTGTAAATGCAATGCACATGCACGCGCGCATCGCCGAGCGCGGCCATGGTGTTGGTGAAGGCGATGTAGTCCTGCTCTGACGGGGCGTCGAAATCTACAGGGATATAGTGATACGCCATTCCAGCCGATGCGACGCTGCCCGGTTCATCCACCAGTGCGCCCTTGTTGTCGTGCGGCCCAAGATTGATGATATCCGTTACCCCGGCCTCGGCCAGGGCAGCGATCTGGTCTTCGCTGGGCTGACCCGACAGGGTGAGCCGGTCATTCACCTGCCGGAAATTGAGAATGTCAGTGAGTTGCGCCATGGAACGGCCTTCCTGTTCCTGCGCTAGGCGCCCGGCGGCGGGGGCGGCAGGATGGTGAATAGCTGCGCCAGTTCCTGAACGTCCTCGGCGCGTTTCCAGCCATCCTGGCCGGCGGTCCAGACAAAGGTTTCTCTGGTAATCTCGCCAGCGGTCGCCATGCGACCCAGCTTGGCCTTGGAAAACGGCCCCGAGGTCTGCCCATCCACCGCGATATGCCACACATGCTCGACCGGGGGTGGGGGCGGCGGCGCCACAGACGCTGACGGTCGCGTGGCAGCGGGGGCGGGCGCCCCCCACGGGCCCGACGGCTGACCCGCTGCCATGTTCCCCAGTTGCTGCGCCATCGCCACGCCCATTCCCATGCCAAGCCCTGCGCCCATGCCGCCACCCCCGCCGGGATTGTTGGCGGCGGCAGTCATGGCTTCGGCGGCAGAATACTGAGTGAACTTGCCCAGATCACCCGCAAGCCCCATCGAGGTGCGCTTGTCCAGCGCCGCCTCGACCGCAGGCGGCAGTGAGATATTCTCGATATAAAACTCCGGCATCTCCAGCCCATAGGCGTCAACCACCGGCGAGACCTCGGCCGCGATCAGCTTGCCCAGATCGGCGGTATTGGCGGCCATATCGAGTACCGGAATACCGGAACTGGCGATAACGCGGGAGAACTCCTGCACGATGATGTTGCGGATCTGATAGCTGATCTCGTCCATGGTGAACTCACCATCGGTGCCGACGATCTCGATCAGAAACTTGGCGGGGTCCTTCACCCGCACCGTATAGGTGCCATAGGCCCGGATGCGGGTGGGTCCGAACTCGGGATCGCGCAGCATGATCGGGTTCTTGGTGCCCCATTTGAGGTTGTTGAACCGGGTCGTGTTGACGAAATAGATCTCGGATTTGAACGGGCTTTTGAAGCCGTGGTCCCAATGCTGCAGCGTCGTCATGATGGGCATGTTGTTGGTTTCGAGCATATAGAGCCCCGGCGTGAAGACATCCGCCAACTGCCCCTCATGCACAAACACCGCTGACTGCCCTTCGCGTACGGTCAGCTTGGCACCATATTTGATCTCATGCCCTTCGCGCTGGAACCGCCAGACCATGGTGTCGCGGGTGTCATCGACCCAATGGATGACATCGATGAATTCACCGGAAAGAAAATCAAAAATACCCATGGTGCAGTCTTTCTCCTGTCTTCGGGCCTATGATGAAGGTCCCATCAGTTCCCGCGCAATAACCTCGGACACGGGCCGCGCCTGATCGGCTGTCATGCCCTGTCGCAGGCGCGGGTCATACAGCATTGTCAGCAGTTTTTCGTCATGGCTGGTCAGCAATGCAAATTCGTCGTCATCGTTGAAGATCGAAGGCCGCGCGGCGGGGCTGTCATTGGGCAGGCCAAGCCCTTGCGAAATCTCTTCGTGAATGCAGCTGAGCCGTACCAGGTCTGGATGCTCGGCCCGTATCAAGGCCACCGCACGCGTATAGTTCTGCGGCGCGCCATTGGCCGAGACCGCCACAACAAGGCAATAAAACGAGCGCGGCAGGTTGTCGAACAGCGCCAGTTCGTTTGCACTGATCGAGGGGATGATCTGCTTCAGGCGCTGCTGAACAAATTCCGTGTCGTCTTCGCCAGCCACGAAAACATGGAAATTGGGGTTGCGATTGCTGGCGGTGATCGGGTGTTTGGTCAGCCGCGCGAGACGATCCGCGAAGTTGGCGACGTTGCGCGCGTCCTGTTCGCGTCGCTCCAGCGGGACCGAGGCGCCGAACTCGGTGCTGATCCGCACCGGCCCCGACCAGCGGCTCAGCCGTCCGCTGGCGCGGCGGCTGGATAGCGGCACAGCGGCCTGGGAATACTCGTCAAAAAAGGCGATCACCTCGAAATTGCGGACCAGATCTTCGGAATCATAGGGCGTGTCCGGACCGCCGCCATCAGTGCGCAGCAGGCCGCGGGTCAGCAGATCATTCTGCACCTTCTCGTAATAGCGCGCCAAATCCTGGCTTTTGGCTGACGGCGCAACAAGAACGGGCTCTGCCGGGACCAGCCCGGCAGGGCGGGCTGGGGGCGTCAGCGAGGTCTGCAGACCCTGCTCGCACGCCCCAAGCAGCGCCAGAAGCAGGGCAGCGGCCCCGATCCGGGCCACCCCGATCCGCGATTGTGCCCGAGCGCGCCGCATTTGGCTCAGCCGGGAACCGCGGTGGAGGCGGTGTCGCCCAGACCATCCTTGCGTGCCTTGGCAGAGGCCAGCGTGTCGCGCAGCTCGGTCTCCATCTTCTTGAGCTCCTCTTCGGCGGCGGCGCGCTTGGCCTTGCCTTCGTCGGCGA
This sequence comes from Ruegeria jejuensis, assembly GCF_041537905.1. Taxonomy (NCBI): domain Bacteria; kingdom Pseudomonadati; phylum Pseudomonadota; class Alphaproteobacteria; order Rhodobacterales; family Roseobacteraceae; genus Ruegeria; species Ruegeria jejuensis. The sequence goes on from NZ_JBGRUO010000022.1 coordinate 73,957, forward strand.
TCTGCAGGCTTTCGTTGATGGTGCCGATCAGGTCGGCATTGGCCTGTTTGACCGCTTCGATGTCGAAGACGCCGCGCTCCATCTCCTGCCGGATCATCTTGTTGCTTTCGCGCAGATTGGCGGCATTGGCGGTCAGCAGCTCGTTGGTCAGGTCATTGGCGTCGCGCACGGCCGCCGCCGCCTCGGCGCTGCGCTGGATGGTGACGGCCTGTGCCAGTTGCGTTTCCCAGAGCGGAACGGTGTTGACCAGGGTCGAGTTGATCTTGGTCACCAGCGATTTGTCGTTCTCCTGCACCAGCCGGATTGAGGGCAGGGATTGCATCGTCACCTGCCGCGTCAGCTTCAGGTCATGCACGCGGCGTTCCAGATCATCACGCGCGGCGCGCAGATCGCGCAACTCCTGCGCCTTCATCACCTGTTCTTCCTCGGGCGCGGCCTCGACCGCAGCTTCTTTTTCGGGAATTTCGGTGCTGTCGAGTTCGGTCAGCTTTTCCTCGCCTGCCGCGATGTAAAGCGCCAGTTCGTCATAGAAGCCCAGTGTCTTGTCATAGAGCAGGTCGAGCGATTTGATGTCTTTGAGCAGCGTATGTTCATGGCCCAGCAGGTCATCGGTGATCTTGTCGATCTGGCCCTGCACCTCTTCGAAACGCGCGGTGAACTTGGCGAAAGGCGCGGCCCGGCCCATCAACCTTTCCCACCAGCTTGCCTTGCGCCGTACATCCAGTTCGCTGACCGAAAAACCGCGGATCGTGGTGACGATATTGCGCAGAGAGTCCCCGGCCGGTCCCACATCCTTGTTGCGTACATCCGCCAGCATGGCCTGACTGATCTCCTGCAATTCGGCCTGCGCGCCGGAGCCGAAGGACACGATCGAGTTCGTGTCATCCATGTTGATCTCGTCCATCCGTTGCCGGATTTCGGCCTTCACCGGTTCGTCAGCCTCTTCCAGCGGAACAATCGCGTTCTGCGGCTGGGGCAATTCGATCTCGGTCACTTCTTTGACGATGGCGGTCGCTTCTTCGGCCTTCTTACGAACGGTGTCTGACATGAAAAACTCCCCTATTCAAAATCGCGCGGTTCAGTCCAGCCGCACGCCTTCGCGCTGCAATCGCTCCCGCAGCACCTCAATTTCAACATTTAGATCGCTGCGATCATCCAGCAGCATCTTGCGCGTACGCGCGGCGAAGTTCTGTTCCAGATCATCCAGAAGCGCCGTGTAGTCGGCCAGCGCCTTTGGGTCGCGGGTGCGAGCATGGATGTCGGCAAACTTGACAGAGGCGTCGCGCGCGCCGCGCAGATAAACGGTCAGATATTTACGCGCGGCGGTCAGGTCACGAGGGTCTTCCTCGACGGTGCGGAACAACTCGCGCGCGGTGGTCTGAAACCGTTCGACCCGTGCCTCGATCTTGCGATCACCGGCGCGTTTGATGGCGTCGCTCATGTCAGCAAGCAGCGTTTCCGCCTCATCCACCGCGCGGGCGACGCGGTCCTGCTGGAAGGTGTCGATACCTTCCATGCCCTTGTCCTTCATCGGGTCAACGCCAAACGCGGTGCCATGCAGCGCGGCAGTGGCAAGAGCATAAAGCACGGGGGCCAGCAGGCTGGCGGTGCCCGCATCCATGAGGTCGTTCTTGTAGGCGGTCAGGCCGATGCCAAGCCCGGTCAGGGCAGAGGCGAAAATCTTGCGCGGAAAGGCCGGGCGCCGTGCGACCTTGCGCGCGCGATAGGCGCTTTCGGCGCGCAGCCCTTCGCGCAGAAGCCACGCCGCCAGCACCAGCAGGGCGGCAGCAACCAGCCCCATGGTCAGTCCCACGGCCCCGTCATTGAGCGAAAAGAACGCGATCAGCAGCGGTGGCAGGAACAGAATGTTTGTGCGGAATCCCGCCGGATCGACCCGCGCCCCGTCGAACTGGCCGCGCGAGGGCGCCGTTTGGGCGGCGTCATCCTGCGATTGCGGGCTGTATTTCCCGCCGAATTTCTGTGCCATGGCGTCAGAGCCCGCCGATCCAGCCGGTGGCGACACCCAGCATCAGGATCAAAAGCCCTATAAAGGCGGCCTTTTGGATGCCAGATTGAGACATGACTCCCCCGATTGCGGCTACGTTGACGCGAATCTAGGCGATGCAGGCGCCCCTTGCTAGGGGGAAGGTTGCGCTAAAGCCCTCACGAGCGAGGGTTTTTAGGCCCGCTCCTGCGCTGACGTTGGGGCCTGGTGGGGCGTTTGCCGGTTGGTTTGCCTGTTGGCTTGTCAGCGGGTTTGCTTTCAGCATCCAGCCCAAGCTGGTCGCGCAGCACCCGGCGGCGCACTTCTTCGACCTCGCCTTGCTTGAGATTGCCGAGCTGGAACGGGCCATAGGAGACCCGGATCAAGCGGTTCACGGCAAAGCCGATATCCTCCATTGCGCGTCGGATTTCGCGGTTCTTGCCTTCGCGCAGACCAACACTCACCCAGGCATTTGCACCCTGTTGGCGGTCCAGTGTCACGATCATTTTCTGGAACCGCTCGCCATCGATCACCAGACCCTGCCGCAGCGGTGCGAAATCCTCGTCCTTGGGGCGACCATTGATCCGCACCCGGTATTTGCGCAGCCATCCGGTCGAGGGCAGTTCCAACTTGCGTTTGACGCCGCCATCATTGGTCAGCAGCAGCAGCCCTTCGGAAGTCAGGTCAAGCCGCCCAACGCTCATAACCCGTGGCAACTCCTCGGGTAGGTCGTCATAGATGGTCTTACGGCCTTTTTCGTCGCTGGTCGTGGTCACCAGTCCGGTGGGTTTGTTGTAGAGCCAGAGCCGCGCGGGCTCGGGCTCGCCCACCTGTTTGCCGTCCACGGTGATCTGGTCACTGGCGGTGACGTTCAGGGCCGGGCTGTCGATCATCTTGCCGTTCACGGTGACACGGCCGGCCGCGATCATGCGTTCGGCTTCACGGCGCGAGGCGATCCCGGCGCGGGCCAGAACCTTGGCGATCCGGTCGCCGGGAGGGGGTGTGGTGCTCATGGCCGGGCTTTAGACCATTTGCCCCGCTTGCGAAAGCCGAAGATGTGCGGCAGTCAGGGGCATGGTGTTCCGATCCCATATGGCGCAAGCGCTGGACGAAGCGCGCGCGGCTGCCGCGCGCGGCGAGGTTCCGGTGGGGGCCTTGATCGTCGCGCCCGACGGCACGGTGGTGGCCGCCGCCGGAAACCGGACACGCGAGTTGAACGACCCAACCGCACATGCCGAGATTCTGGCCCTGCGCGCGGCCTGCGCGGCCGCCGGGTCGGAACGGCTCCCGGACCATGACCTCTATGTCACGCTGGAGCCCTGCGCGATGTGCGCCGCCGCATTGGCCGCAGCCCGGATCGGGCGCATCTATTATGGCGCCGCCGATCCGAAATCGGGTGGTGTCGCCCATGGCGCGCAGGTCTTCACCCATCCGCAGACGCATCACACGCCCGAGATTTACGATGGCATTGCTGCCGACGAAGCCGAGCGGCTGCTCAAGGCGTTCTTTGCCGAGCGCCGGGGCGGCTGCGGGCAAAACTTCGATGTCGGGCCTTGATCTAAAGCGGGGTTGAGCAATTAGGCTGCTTGCAAATCAAGAACGAGAGCGGCTATGCACCAGATCGGTGGACATATTCAGGGTCTTTACGAGACGCATCTTCCGGTTTGCAACCTGGAGCGGTCGGTGGCCTTTTATCGAGATCGGCTGGGGCTGGAACTGGCCAGAGTGATTCAAGAGCGGAACGTGGCGTTCCTGTTTGTCGGTGACGCGCGAACCGGGATGCTGGGGCTCTGGCAGGCGGGGCACGGACCACTGCACATGACCCTGCATTTTGCGTTTCGTGCGACTGAGGAAGTGATCCTTGATAGCTGCGACAGGCTTACGGCGGAAGGTATTTCGCCACAGGGGTTTTATGGCGAACAGGTATCCGAACCGGTTGTGATCGGCTGGATGCCAGCGCTGTCGATCTATTTCAAGGATCCGGACGGACACTCGATCGAGATGCTGCATGTGATGGACGCCCCTGCTGATCCGGGGTTTGGTGTCGACAGCTATTCCGCCTGGAAACGCCGCTAAAGCCACCACAGCTAAGGGCTTGGCGGCGGCAATTCGCCGAGCCATCGGGCGGGCGCATGATCTTGTTGGCCATAGGCCTGGATGCTCTGTAAGAAATACAACCATAAGGGTATTTTGGAGTTTTGAGTATGCAGCGGATTACCGGTAGCGTAGGGCAGGATGGCGCGAACGCCGAAGGGGATGTGCGGATCGTTCGGGCCTTGCTCAGACGTCATCGCATCTGGTTGGGCACCGAGCGCGATCTGCCCGAGGATGGGCCTGCGGATCAATCGCTGATCACCGCGATTTCGGCGTTTCAGATCGGGGCCTGCGCCCTGCGCGTCGCAGATGGCCGCGTCGACCCGAACGGGTTCACGCTGCGGCGTCTGAACCTGCCCAACATCCCCGCGCCACGCCACGATGTCTTCAACTTTTGTTTTCGCCGAGATGGTGATGCGATCAGTGATACGGCATTTGCCGGGGCAGCGCAGACGCTGGGTTGCGAGGTGGCGGCGATCCGGGCGGTGGCCGAGGTCGAATCGCCACGCGGGGCGTGGCTTGACGATGGGCGCCCATCGATCCTGTATGAGCGGCATTATTTTCGCGACCGCACCAACAGCGCCTATAACCTGACACATCCACATCTTTCAGGTCCTTATGGCGGGAGTTATGGCACCTTTGGCCAGCAATATGACAAGCTCACCGCCGCCGCGACACTTAACGAACGCGCGGCGCTCGAATCGGCGTCCTGGGGCCGCTTCCAGATCATGGGCGCGAATTACACACAAACCGGTCATGCGGATGTCTTCGCCTTTGTGACTGACATGAATACCAGCACCGCGCGGCAGTTGGAGGCCTTCGTCGCGTTCATTCAGAACGACACTGTGCTGTCCCAGGCGATTATTGCCAAGGACTGGACCCGTTTCGCCGCGCGCTACAACGGCGAAAACTATCGCGACAACCAGTATGATACGCGGATGGCGGCGGCCTATCGGCGTTACGCTGCGAAGGTACCCACGCAATGAAAAGATTTGTTCTGTCGATTGGCCTGATCGCATTGGCGGGGTGCGCGCAGGCGCAATCCTGGAGCCAAATGCTGGATCTGGGCGATCATGGCAATCTGCATGTGGTACCCTTTACCGAGTATCTTGGGTCGGATGCCCCGTTGCTGCGCAACGGGCAGCGGTGCGGTTTCCGTATCGGCGAGGGTGCAGCGGCCAGATGGGTCGTGACGGTGGGCGAGGGCAGTACCGAGATGATGTCCTGTGATGCGCTTCTGGAGTTCGGTACGGTTGGTCCCGATCGTAACATGATCGGCGCGATATACCGGTTCCGCCCGACGCCGCGATCCAGCTATGTGGGGCCGCTCGTTCTGCGGTTGGATGGCGACCAGTGGGTGGTGGATGACAGCCTGCTCGAAACGTTGGCGAATCGTCAAAGCTCGGTCGAAACGCTGGCCGACCTGAATGATGTGCTAAGCCAATAGGCGCGCGTGCCGCCGCGCCCGGGATGCGTGAGCCGGGCGCGGCGCAGCCAATCTGGCTAGACCGTGATCGCCTTCAAAACCTCGGGTTCGATCACATCGACACCGGGCAGCCCGTCGATCAGGTCCTGTGCCGATTGTTCGAGGATCGGGAACGTCTTGTAGTGGCAGGGGATCACGGTCTGGAAATTGAAGTACCGCCTGGCCGCATAGGCCGTGCCCTTCATGTCCATGGTGAAATGACCGCCCGCGCTCAGTACGCCGATATCGGGTTTGTAATAGTCTCCCATCCAGTCCATATCGGCCATGATGTCGGTATCGCCGGAAAAATAGACCGTCTTGCCTTCGGCGCACAGCATGAAGCCCACTTCGCTACCACCGGTGCGCAGCCCCTCGGGCGTGGAAAAGGTCGAGCTGTGCGAAGCGGGCACCATGCTCAGGCTGATGCCGCCCAAATCGACCGTGCCCCCCTTGTTGAAGCCCACCGTTTCGATGCCTTCGGCCTCGCTCCAATAGCCCATCAGGTCGTATTGGCCGACCACCGGCACGCCGAGTTTCTTTGCCAGTGGCAACACATCGACCACATGGTCGAAATGAGTATGGGTCAGCAGGATATGGGTGGCCCCGGCGATGGCGTCGTTGTGTTTGTCCTCGGGCAGTACCGGATTTCCGGTCAGCCACGGGTCAAGCAGCAGAACCTTGTCGCCGGTTTCGATCCGAAAGCTGCCATGGCCGAGCCAGATGATGTCCATGAGGTCACTCCTTTTTTCTGTTGGCCGCAACCTAGCATCCGCTAAATAAAAAGCCATGGAGTGGATGCGCGAAATAGATGGATATTGCGAACGGCTGGACCCGGGGTACTGGGCCGAGCCGATCAATGCGGTGACCAATGCCGGTTTTCTGATCGCTGCGTTTATCATGTGGCGCCGCGTGCGGGGGCAGGGCCTGCCACTGGCGATGGCGCTGGTGGCGATCCTGGCGTTGATCGGGGTGGGCAGCTATCTGTTCCACACCCATGCACGGGTCTGGGCGGCTATCGTGGATGTGGTGCCGATCGGGCTGTTCATTCTGGTCTATTTCTATGGGGTCAATCGTGATTTTCTGGGGTTGAGCCTGTGGCCCGCTCTGGGTCTGACGGTGCTGTTCCTGCCCTATGCGGTTATCACCGCGCCGCTTTTCCAACTGGTTCCGGGGCTTGGAGGCTCCGCAGCCTATGCACCGGTGCCGCTCTTGATCCTGATCTTTGCGGTTTTTCTCAGGCCGCGCGCGCCGGATACCGCGCGGGGCATGACCCTCGGGGCGGTGATCCTGATCGGGTCGATCACTTTGCGGGCACTGGACGGCCCGTTTTGTGAAGTGTCACCAATGGGCACGCATTTCCTTTGGCACATCCTGAACGCGATCATGCTGGGCTGGATGATCGAGGTCTACCGGCGTCACATGCGCCCGGAAGGCAGAGGCGTGGCGACAACCTGAGCGGAGCCGAGCAAGCGCAGCGCGATCAAGAAGGGAAATGATATGGCAGAGTTATAAGCGGACGTCCTGGTCATCGGCGGGCTGATGCAGGAGTTGGAACAGCGGCTCGCCCGATAGGCCGGTCAATGGCCGAAAAGAGCCCACAGTGCATGCGTCTAAAGGTCTCGAAGGCAAATGATCCGAAACCAGCTAGTATCGCCAATCAGACCAGTTTACCGCCCACAGGACTCCGTTTACCTTTCTGGCTCTGCAGGCCCGAGGCAGAATGCTACGACGCTGATTGCACAAGCCCAAAACAAGTGCTCCCGAAGCGAGGCCATCTCAATACCGGCCGCAAGGTACGTATTTGCCCACCAACCAACAATTGCAGGCAAAGACAAAAAGCCGAATGCATGAAAGGCTGTGGTCAGTCTGTTGCCAATGGCCGGATTAGCTTTAAAGAAGAGACTGTTAAGGCGATTAGCGGCCAGTCCGCCTAACGCTATTCCGGCAAACATGCTTCCGAAAAACGCTAACCCTCCCAGTGCTGGCCAAGCCTTACCACTCGCAACACCGGCAACCACGAAGAGGGCGATTGGGGAAAGGCCCGCCCAGAGAAACCACCTCGAATTAGAGAGCCTTTTCAGTAGATCAATCAACATGATGGCTCAATACAGTTTGCTCGCGGTCGATACCACCTGATTTCACCCCTTTTGTTGTAGTGAGTTTTGTGGGCCGTCAGCTAAGAGCTCATGGTAGACGGCAGCTAAGTCCGCATAGTCGCTGTTTAACCTGTCGTGTGGCTGTGACCATACGGGCGCAGGGCGTGCGCGCTTTCGGAGGCGCCTTGTTGACAGCTTGAAACGCACGCGCCAGCCCTTGCGACCCGGCGCGTGCGGCGGTAAATGCCCCCTGACGCATATGAGGGTAACCGATGTCGATTGACCAAAGCACCGCCGCCAAAGTGGCCAAGCTGGCCCGGATAAAGGTCGAGGAGGACGCGCTGCCGGCGCTGGCCTCGGAATTCAATACGATCCTCGGCTTCATCGAGCAACTGAACGAGGTGGATGTCGAGGGAGTCGAGCCGATGGTCTCGGTCACGCCGATGCGGCTGAAACGGCGCGAGGATGTGGTGACGGACGGCAACCAGCAGGACAAGGTGCTGGCCAATGCCCCCGATGCGCGCGAGGGATTTTTCGCGGTTCCGAAGGTGGTGGAATAATGACTGAACTGAACACTCTGGGTCTGGCTGAGGCCCGCGACCTGCTGCGCAAGGGTGAGACCACCTCTGTCGAGCTGACCGAAGCCTGCCTGAAAGCCATCGAAGATGCTGGTGCGCTGAACGCCTTTGTGCACAAGACCCCCGAGATCGCGATGGAGCGCGCGCAAGCCGCCGATACCCGCATCAAGGCGGGCGATGCGCCTGCGATGTGTGGCCTACCGGTGGGCATCAAGGACCTGTTCTGCACCAAGGGTGTGGAAAGCCAGGCCGCCAGCGCGATCCTTGAGGGTTTCAAGCCCGAATACGAATCCACCGTCAGTCAGCAACTGGCCGATGCGGGTGCCGTCATGCTGGGCAAGCTCAACATGGATGAGTTCGCGATGGGGTCCTCGAACGAGACTTCGACCTATGGCAATGTTGTCAACCCGTGGCGGCGCGGCAATGACGATGCGCCGCTGACGCCGGGTGGCTCCTCGGGCGGGTCGGCCAGCGCTGTGGCGGCTGACCTGTGCCTTGCCGCGATCGGGACTGACACGGGCGGCTCGATCCGCCAGCCCGCCGCCTTTACCGGCATCACCGGCATCAAGCCCACCTATGGCCGCTGCTCCCGCTGGGGTATCATCGCCTTTGCCTCCTCCCTGGATCAGGCCGGGCCGATGACCAAGTCGGTGCACGATGCGGCGATCATGCTTGAGGCGATGTGTGGGCATGACCCCAAGGATTCGACCTCTGCCGATCTGGCGGTGCCTGATTTCGAGGCGATGCTGACCGGTGACATCAAGGGCAAGAAGATCGGTATTCCGAGAGAATACCGCATGGAGGGCATGCCCGCAGAGATCGAACAGCTTTGGGCCGATGGCACCGAGATGCTGAAAGCGGCGGGTGCTGAGATCGTCGATATCTCGCTGCCGCACACGAAATACGCGCTGCCCGCCTATTACGTGATCGCCCCGGCTGAGGCCTCGTCGAACCTCGCCCGCTATGACGGCGTGCGCTATGGCCACCGGGCGCAGTTGGCGCAGGGCGACGGCATCACCGAGATGTACGAGAAAACCCGCGCCGAGGGCTTTGGCCACGAAGTGCAGCGCCGGGTGATGATCGGCACATATGTGCTGTCGGCAGGCTTTTACGATGCCTATTACAACCGCGCGCGCCGCGTCCGCACCCTGATCAAGAAGGATTTTGAGGATGTCTTTGCCCAAGGCATCGACGCAATCCTGACCCCGGCCACTCCCTCGGCGGCCTTTGGTCTGGGCGAGATGACCGATGCTGATCCTGTTCAAATGTATTTGAACGACGTGTTCACCGTGACCGTCAACCTGGCCGGTTTGCCGGGTATCTCGGTGCCCGCCGGGCTCGACAAACAAGGGCTTCCACTGGGTTTGCAGCTGATCGGGCGCCCCTGGGAAGAGGGCGATCTGCTGAATACGGCCTATGCGCTGGAGGCCGCTGCGGGTTTTGTGGCCAAAGCCGGGAAATGGTGGTAGACACCCGCCGTAGCAAAATCAGCAGGACGATGGTCATGCGTGTACTCTATCTGGTTCCCGTTTTTGGGATTTTGGCAGCCTGCCAGTCAACCGTTCCCGATTCCGGGGCGGGGTTCAATACGCCCACCTATCAGGCGCAGCGCGAGGCAGCGCTGGCCGGTCAGACCATAACCGGCGACCCGTTGGCGCCGCCCTCCGCCGTATCATCGGAAACGCTTGGCGCGACCGGCGCACCGCTCTCGGCCACCACAAATCCGACGCCGGGTGTGTCCGGCACGGGCACCTCTGTGCCTGCCGCCGGCAGCGCCGAGGATATCGCCCGCGAAACCGCCAATGCGCTGCAACAATCGCAAGGCAATTCCGGCGTCGCACCCGTTCAGGCCAGCCCCTCGAACCCGGCGCCGCAACTGATCGACAATGCAGGCATCTCGGACGAGAACGACTTCGACGCCGTCTCCAGCCGTCAGACGATCGAAAGTGATGCTCAGCGGATCGCGCAGAACCGCGCCAATTACCAGCAGGTGACTCCGACCGCCGTGCCCGAGCGCAGCGGATCCGCACAGCCCAATATCGTGCAATATGCGCTCAGTACCTCGCATCCCAAGGGCACCAAGGTCTATTCGCGGGCCGGATTCAACCTGCAGGCCAAGGCGCAGCGCAACTGCGCAGGCTTCGCCTCGCCCGACCTGGCGCAGATTGCGTTTCTTGAGGGCGGCGGGCCGCAGCGTGACCGCAAAGGGCTGGACCCGGATGGCGATGGGTATGCCTGCGACTGGGACCCAAGCTCCTACCGTAATGCGGTCAGCAACTGAGGCGTGGCGCCGCTCTGGCATCCGTCCCCCAATTTCGGCCCCCGCCGGGACGGGCTGAAGCCTGCTTTTGTGGTGATCCACTATACCGCCATGATCAGCGCCGAGGCGGCGCTGACACTGCTTTGTTTGCCTGAGGCCGAGGTCTCGGCCCATTACCTGATCGGTGCGGATGGCACGACATGGCAGATGGTGCGCGAAGAAGATCGGGCCTGGCATGCCGGGGCAGGAGAATGGCAGGGGCTGACCGATATCAACTCCCGTTCGATCGGGATCGAGTTGGACAATACCGGCGCGACCCCCTTTGCCGAACCTCAGATGGCGGCTCTGGAGACGCTGCTGTGTGCTGTCTTGGCCCGCTGGGACATCCCGCCGGATAACGTGATCGGCCATTCCGACATGGCACCGGGCCGCAAGATCGATCCCGGCCCGCGTTTTGACTGGCAGCGGCTGGAGCGGCAGAGGCTGGCGGCGCCAACCATTATACGCGACGTGCAGGATCGCGATCCGCTGCTGTTTCGCGCGCGGGCCGAAGCGGCGGGATATACCTCTGATGTCAGCGACGAAGCGTTGCTGAGCGCGGTGCGCCAACGCCGACGCCCCTGGGCGCGCGGTGATTTGCGGTCAGAGGATCTGGCAGTTCTGCCGCAGCCGTGAGGGGGCCTCAGGCGTCTATACCCAATGCGGCAAGAGCCTTTTTGACCAAGTCGCCCATGTTTTTGGCCTGAACGTCCTTTATCCAGACATCGTTGACCTTCTTGACCTTCTCCCATTTCGTCTTTTCCGCTTTGGCGGCTTTGATGATTTTCTCATGTGCCTTCCATATGCGGTTGGCCGGACCCGGTACCGCGCGGAACTGAAGCAGAATCTTCATCGCCGTCGCTTGCGGTGCGGTGCCGGTGGTCGAAGGAGATTTGATCACGGCAAGGCAGATTTTCTCGGCGGATTTGTGCACGTCGACGAGGCCTTTGTAGACCTTGATCTGCTTTCCGGACTGTTTGATCAGAATGTCGCAATAGGTTGTGCGCTCACGCAGCAGAAGGTCGTAGGCCTGCAGCGCCTTGAGATAAGCGTTTCGCGCCTTTTTCTCTTGCGAACTGCCCATGCCGGACTTGTCCGCGGCCTTCCACCACTGAGCCCATTTGGCGGTGGTGTTGCTTGGTATGTCCGGAAACTTGGCTTTTGCTGCCTCTTCTGTGGCTTTGGCGCGGGCGTTCAGCGCCTTCATCAGCTTTTGGGTTTCCTTGTCCGTTATTCCGACAAGCTTTTCCAGTTGCTTGGGATCCTTCGGGTCGATCTTTGCGGCATCCCGAACCGTGTTTATGTTCTTGTATAGGCTTTCGGCCTTGCCGAAATAGTCGTGGGCCTTCTGCAATTTTGACATGGCGTCCAGAATATCTGCCACTTCAACTCTCCTAACTCGAAAAAAACGACCTGAAATCGGGCCGTGGGGAACTATAAAAATCAGTGGCGTTGCTCATATCATGTTTCAGGTTCGAAATCTGTGAGCACGATCACACAGCGCCGAGGATTGACCGCATGTTGTTGCGGGTCTATGTCCTTCGCTCGCGCGGAGGGCCGGATGGCCGCGTGGGGTGCGCCTCACGAGGAAAGTCCGGACTCCCTGAAGCAACGGTGCCGGGTAACGCCCGGGCGGGGCAACCCGACGGAAAGCGCCACAGAAATGAAACCGCCCCGGTTCGTCGAAGGTTCGCCTTCGGCAAGACGCCGGGGTAAGGATGAAACGGTGGGGTAAGAGCCCACCGCGCCGCTGGCAACAGCGGTGGCACGGCAAGCCCCACCGGGAGCAATGCCAAATAGGACCCCCGCGCGGGCAGGTCGGTGCAAGCCGAAACCGCCGCTAGGCTCGCTTCAGCCGAGAGGGGTCGGGTTGGCAGCTGGAGGTGCCCGGCAACGGGTGCCCTAGATGAATGGTCATCGAAGGGGGCAACCCCGGAACAGGATCCGGCTTACAGGCCCTCCGCGCATCTTCTCGGAATCTGTTTGGCTTCAAAGCGGACCCACCGCTACACTGGTGGTCTGTTCCGGAGGAGGATTTACAATGAGTTTCATGAAAACGCTGGCCTCGGTCGCTGTTGGTTTTGCCGCTGCCAAAGGTATGGAAAAGTACCAGCAGATGGGGGGCATGGCCGGGTTGCAAAACATGTTCTCGGGCGCGCAAGGTCAGATGGGGACCGAGCAGATCGGCGCGATGGCCGAGAAATTCGGCCTTGGCGGCGCAACCGAGCAGATCCAGAACATGCTTAACCAGTTTACCGGCGCGGGTGCCCAAGGGGCGGCAATGGCCGGGCTTGGCGGGCTGATGTCCTCGATGCAGGGCGCGGCCCTCTCGGGGGGCAAGCAATCCGCTGACATGATGAGCGCGATGTTTCGCGGCACACCCGCCGAGACCGCGATGGAGGAGCAGGCGAAACTCATGCTGCGGGCGATGATCCAGGCGGCCAAGGCCGATGGCGAAATCGACGATGCCGAGCGGCAGGTGATCCTGGACGCGCTGGGCGATGATATCAGCGATGAGGAGCGCGCCTTCGTCGAAGAACAGCTTGCCGCGCCGCTCGACATCGTGGGGCTTGCACAGGCGGCGCAGGGGGCCGCCGCTACCCAGGTATATGCAACGTCGCTCGCCGTTATGCGCGTCGATACCGGTGCCGAGGCGCAGTACCTGAACATGCTCGCCCAATCGCTCGGTTTGACCGACGCAGCGCGAAGCCAGATCCATGCCCAGATGGGCGTGCCGCTGCGGGAGTAGACCTGTCTCCGTTTCCCTTTTCATGCACGGCAGTTGGGCCGCACAGCAAGTCGCGGCCCAGAGGCGGCAGGTTCATCTTGTATGGGAAATGGCTTCTTCGAATAAGCCACTATTACCCAGGGCCGCGTCGTCCTGTGCTTCGCCTGCGCAGCCGGTCTGAGCGCCGGCCAGTTGGGCAAGATCCCTGACAGAGGCCTCCGAGTTGCATGGCGCGCGGAAGGGTTGAGGCAATCAGGACGTGGCGCATAAGGCGACTCCTCGCAAAATTGATCACCCTCAGAGCCCCCTGCCAGAATAGTGTACGCAAGGCAGTCATACGAAAAAGATCGTGCCGCGCCGTCACGCTCGTCGACGGCATGCAGATATACCGCCGCGGATGCAGAATCTGGTTGACTCGGGGGGCGCTGCGGGTAAAAGCGCACGCTCATAGGAATTCAACCGAAAGCGCCTGCGCGCCTTTCGGGCGCAGGAGTAGAAACCATGGCGAAACCGACGACTATCAAGATCCGTCTGAACTCGACCGCAGGTACGGGCCACTTCTACGTGACCAAGAAAAACGCACGCACCATGACCGAGAAGATGGTTGTGCGCAAATATGACCCGGTGGCCCGCAAGCATGTCGAGTACAAGGAAGGCAAGATCAAGTAAGCCTTTCCTTCACTGGAAAAGACACCGGAAAGGGTCACGTTACTGCGTGGCCCTTTTTCGTTTCGGAGCGTTCTGATGCAACGGGTGATGATCATCGGGCAGCCGGGATCCGGCAAAAGCACGTTGGCGCGGCATCTGGCTGCGGCAACGGGCCTGCCGGTCTATCACATGGATCATCTGCACTGGCTGCCGGGCTGGGTCGAACGCCCGCGCGCCAAAAAGATCGCCATGGCGCGCGAGATCGAAGCACGTGAGCACTGGATTTTCGAGGGCGGTCTGTCTGCCACCTATGACACTCGGTTGGCCCGCGCAGATACACTGATCTGGCTGGATCTGCCGGTTGGGCTGCGCCTGTGGCGGGTGACCAAGCGGATGATCCGCAATCGCGGCCAGAACCGCCCGGACATGGCCGAGGGGTGTATCGAGGGCTGGCACAGAGAAACGCCCGCATTCTATCGCTTCATCTGGCGGACCAGTCGGACCAGCCGCGCGCGGTTGCAGCAGATCTATGCTCAGGCGCGCCCGGATCAGAGTCGGCACCATCTTGGCAATCCGGCGCAGGTGTCGGCCTATCTCGAAACCCTGGAGGGCAGGCGATGATCCGGGTCCGACCCGCCGAGCGGTCCGATATGGCCGCTGTTGATGCGCTTCTGGCGCGCAGCTATCCGCGCCTGCTCAAGCCCGATTATCCGCCCTCGGTGCTGGTCACGGCGTTGCCGCTCATCAGCCGGGCGCAACCAGCGCTGTTTGGCTGCGGCACCTATTATGTGGCCGAGGAGGAGGACCTGATACGCGGGGCAGGCGGGTGGACGCGTGATCGCAGCCGGCAGGACCTCGGTCATATCCGTCATGTGGTCACCGATCACCGGGCGCTGCGCCGGGGTGTGGGACGCGCGCTCGTTGCCCACGCCCTGGCCGAGGCGCGCGCGGCGGGCATCAGCGAGATGGAGTGCTGGTCGACGCGCACGGCGGCGGCTTTCTACGCCGCGATGGGGTTCCAAAGCGAAGGTCCGATGCAGGTGCCGTTGCAGGCAGGCATCAGCTTTCCGGCCATTCGTATGCGGCAACGCTTGTCATGATGGCATGGCTGCCGTTACCCTGATGGCCATCCGCCACAAATATCTGAGCGTTATGAAACACTTTTTGCTGCCTGCCCTTGCTGCTTTGTCCCTTGCCGGTTGTGCCTTTGGGCCAAGTAAAGGCGTTGGGTTCACCGGAATCGACGGAGAACCACGCACGCTTTCGACTAGCGAGACCGAGGCCTTTGTCGGGCGCAACCTGACGGTGCCGGTCGCATTCGCCGAACTGCCCACGCGCCAGGTGATCAGCGATGCGCCTGACCAGGGCGGGCAAGCGCTTGTTGCGATCGACAATGGTGGGCGCGTTGTGGGCAATGCCGTGGAAGTTGGCGGTGACGGCCGCGTTCTGATGCTCAGCTCAGTCGCGGTGAACGGCACATTGTTCGCGGTCTTGCGCGCGCCTCAGAATTCCGTGTTTGAGATCACGCCGGTCACAACAGCCAATTTCGGTGCCGCCGTGCCACGCCTGACCGGGTGCCTGACGGCGGGCAATGTCTATCAGAAGGGTAGGTCCACCAGACGGACTGAAGGTCTGGCAGTACCGCTGAACTGCCGTTGAACACATACCGCTGCACCCCGTTTCAGGGGCGGTACTCCGCATAGATCAGGGCTGGGTGAAACCCGAGGGATGCGATCAGCGCGGCAGAGGCCCTGTTGAAGCTGGCATAAGTGGTGCCGTATTCCCTGATACCCATCGGGGCCAGATGCGCCTTCGCGGCCTCGAACAGCGCTTTTGCCACCCCGCACTTGCGATGGGCGGCATCGACGCAGATATGCTGAAGCATCGCTCGGGTACGGGGGTGTTTCAGAACCGTTCCGGGTTTATGTTCGATCTCAAGCACTGCGTAACCCGCCAGTTCGCCCTCAACGATCGCCCCAAAGCTATGGACCCCGTCGCGCGCGAGCCGGTCTGTCAGCCAGTCCACCGCTTCCGGATCCCGAGCGATCGGACGGTAGCGCGTTGGCAGGTGGTTGACATGCAGATCGTGAACCTGATGCAGCAGTGGCATCAGGCGGGGTGCGTCGGGGCTTTGCAGTTCAACGATATCCATCACATCGATCCTTGCGGCAAAAGAAAAGGGCGGGTCCGTCATGGCCCGCCCTCGAAGGTTTTGGTCTGTAGCAGAAGCGTTATTCGCGGTTGCCAAACAGCTGAAGCAGGAACATGAACATGTTGATGAAGTCCAGATAGAGGCTCAGCGCGCCCATAATGGCGGCCTTGCCCAGCCATTCCTGATCGCCCGAATGGGCCATCTGCAGGTAGGTGGTTTTGATCTTTTGCGTGTCATAGGCGGTCAGACCGGCAAAGATCAGAACGCCGATCACCGAGATAGCAAAGGCCATCGCCGGGGAGGCAAGGAAGATATTGACGACCATAGCCACGATCAGGCCGATCACGCCCATGATCAGGAACGTGCCCATTCCGGACAGGTCCTTCTTGGTAACGTAGCCATAAAGCGACAGGCCCGCGAAGGCGATCGAAGTGATCAGGAAGACCTGAATGATCGACATGCCGGTAAAGACCAGGAAAATCCAGCTGATCGACAGGCCCATGACGGCGGCAAAGGCGTAAAAGACGGTTTGCGCACCCGCTGCGGACAGGCGGTTGATGCCGGCGCTAAAGCCAAAGATGAAGGCCAGCGGCGCAAACATGATGACCCAGCGCAGGGGCGAAGTGTAGATCGCCGCGCCCAGCGAGGTCAAATAGGTGTTCGCGTTCAGTTGCGCGGCTGCTGCCGACGGATCGGTCGTGACCGAAAGGCCAGAGATCGCCCATGCGGCAAGAAACGTGATCAGCATGCCCACGGACATCGTGCCGTAGACCTTGTTCATATGGGCGCGCAGACCCTCGTCAATCTGGGCAGTGCGTACACCTGCCGCCGTTGACCGGATCGTGTCGAATTCAGCCATTAAAGCTCTCCATCAGCAAAAACTCACTCCCCGCCGGCGAGTGACCGGCAGCTTTCCTTGCGAATATCGGCAAGCTGGCGGGGTAATTCAAGTATTTCCGTCGGAAATATGGTCAGTTTTCGCGAATAGTTCGGACGATCCGCCTTGTGGGGACCGTCCGGGCAGGCGGGCTCAGGAGCGCCAGGTCTCTGGCGCATCCCAAAACGAGCGGCGCGCCTCGGCCAAAGCCTCGCTGCGGGTGATGCCAATGTCCTTCAGCGCGGCATCGTCCAGCCGCAGCAATTTCTGGCGATCACGCCGGACGGCCCACGCGTGGGTCAGGGCGCGCCAAAACGATATGCGCTTGCAGGGGCGGATATGGCGTTCGGTCGTCAAGGTCATCTGATTACCCTTTCCTTGGTGATGTGTTCTGGGTCTTCCATCAAGTTCCTTGAACAATATGGGTGAGTGTGTTTCATTATGAAAACGAATGTTTTTGATGGAAGTCATCAAGGAACGTGAACATGCGAAATCTGGACATTACAACGCTCCGCTCGTTTGTGGCCGTGGCTGACAATGGCGGCGTGACCCGTGCGGCCGGGTTCCTGAACCTGACGCAGTCGGCGGTCTCGATGCAGCTCAAACGGTTGGAAGAGCTTCTGGGGTTGGACCTGCTGGACCGGTCGGGCCGGGGCATCGCCCTGACCGCATCGGGCGAGCAATTGCTTAGCTATGCGCGGCGGATGGTTGCGCTGAACGACGAGGTGATCGGTCGCCTGACCGATCAGGCGTTTGAGGGAGAGGTGATGCTGGGCGTGCCCCATGATGTGGTGCACCCCTTCGTGCCGCGCGTGTTGCAGCGGTTCAACGCCAGTTTTCCCCGCGTGAACGTCAATCTGGTGACCTCGAATACCCGCGAATTGAAGGCCTCCTTTGCCAAGGGGGAATATGACCTGATCCTGACCACCGAGAGCGCTGCGGGCGAGGGGGCGGAAACGCTGCAGGAGACACCGCTGCGTTGGGTCGGGGCGCTGAACGGCTCTGTTTGGCGGCAAAAGCCACTGCGCATCGGCTTCTGCCGGAACTGTATCTTCCGCCCGGTAGCAACCGCCGCGCTGGATGATGCGGGGATCAAATGGGAAATGGGCGTCGACAGCGATTCAGATCGCACGGTCGAAGCCACCGTCAGCGCCGATCTGGCGGTAGGCGTGTTGCTGGAAGGGACACAACCCAGCCATCAGGAGGTGATTGACCACGGCGGCACGCTGCCGGAGTTGCCGGGGCAGTACATCAACCTCTATGGCGGCGAAAAGGTTCGCGAAGGCTATGTCGAGGAACTGGCCAACATGATCCGCCAGGTCTTCCGCAACCCGGCCTCGCAGCCGTTGAAGGCGGTTGGCTGAGGCGGGCCGCAGCTAGGCCATGGTGATCACGACCTTGCCGGTGGATTTGCGCTCTTTTAGCAGTTGCAACCCTTCGGCGGCACGCTCCAGTGGCAGCACATGCGAGATATGCGGCGTCAGCTCCCCGGCCTCGCACCAGCGCAACACCTCAGCAAAACTGTCGCGCAGGGCGGCCGGGTTGAAGGACAGGTAGGCCCCGAGATTGACGCCGATCAAGGTCAGGTTCTTGACCAGCAGGTGGTTGGCCGGGATTTGCGGCACATCACCCCCGGCAAAACCGATGGGCAGGATGCGACCCTCGGGCCGGGTGGCGCGAAAGGCGGCACGGAACACGTCGCCGCCAATGGCCTCATAGACGACATCCGCACCGCCAAGCTCCAACACCCGCTCGCGCAGGTCTTCGGAGGCGTCGATTAGATGCGCCGCCCCGGCCTTGCGCGCGATCTCCAGCTTTTCGGCTCCGCGTGCGTGCGCGATCACCCGCGCGCCCAGTTTCGCGCCGATCTCGACAGCAGTCAGCCCGACGCCGCCCGCTGCCCCGGTCACCAGCAGGGTCTCGCCGGGCTGCAAGCGCGCCCGGTGCACCAGCGACAGGCGGCCCGTGCCATACGCGACCAGCATGGCTGCTGCATCCTCGAACCGCATGGTGTCGGGCATTCTGACCGCACGGGCCGCGTCGAAAACGCCATTTTCGGCCAACCCGCCCTGACCGGAATAGACCGCGACCCTGTCACCGGGCGCGAACCCGTCGACCTTATCTCCGATCCCGCTCACCACGCCTGCCAGTTCCATCCCAAGCGTGAACGGGGGCTCGGGCGTTTCCTGGTAGGTGCCCTTGATCAGCAGCAGATCGGCGAAATTCAGAGCGCAGGCGCGAATCTCGACCGCGATCTGCTCGGGGCCGGGGGCGGACCGCGTGATGTCGCACAGCTCCGGAGGGGCGTTGAAACGGTTGACTTGATAGGCGCGCATGAGGAATCCCTTTGCTTTGAGGCACATAAACCGCCACAGTGGTCATGCTGTCAAACAACGCGTCGCGGCCATGCAACAACGCTGGTCGCACGAAATTGATCCTTCGACGCCAGGTTGAAACCAAAA
Source organism: Ruegeria jejuensis (assembly GCF_041537905.1). Lineage (NCBI taxonomy): Bacteria > Pseudomonadati > Pseudomonadota > Alphaproteobacteria > Rhodobacterales > Roseobacteraceae > Ruegeria > Ruegeria jejuensis. The sequence continues at coordinate 93,340 of NZ_JBGRUO010000022.1, forward strand.
AAAATTCACGTTTCAACCCTAAACATGTGTATAGTCGAGGGGAATCAACCGGGTTGTGTTCAACCTAGATGCTGGTTTCATCAGTGTTGGGGTGCGGTTTTTGGGGCGCATGACGGACGTTAGGACGTTTTTAATTGGCGCCAACTAACAGTTATTAAGTGTTAAGGCGCCAAAGCAGAACCCGGGTGGTCGTCGAAGAAGACTAATGGAGGATACCTTATGACCCATCCCGTTGATGTCCATGTGGGCAAACGTGTCAGGCACCGTCGCTGGCTGATTGGAATGACCCAGCAGCAGCTTGCGGAGCAAGTTGGAATCAAGTTCCAGCAGATTCAGAAATATGAGACCGGCGCAAACCGGATCAGCGCGTCACGCCTTTGGGACATCGCAGAATCCCTGGATGTACCGGTCAGCTTTTTCTTTGAGGGGCTTGATGAGGCGCATAAGACAACGCCCGAGCGTCCGAATGTTCCGGCTGATCTGATGGGGGACAAGGAAGCGCTGGATTTGGTGCGGTCCTATTACGCAATCCCTGAAAACCAGCGCCGTCGGCTGTTTGATCTGGCCCGGGTGCTGAGCGACGTCGCCTAGTCGCGCGCAAGACAGTTGAAATTCTAGGCAGCGGGTGGCACTCCACTCACATGACATCCGTTGACCAGACCGATCTTGATGTTGCAAACCGCGCCGCAGATGCAGCGCGGTCTGCGATTTTGCCTCATTTCCGTAACGCTCAGCTGGATACCGACAACAAGCTTGTTGACGGGTTCGATCCGGTCACGATCGCGGATCGCGCCGCCGAACAGGCCATGCGCGCTGTTCTGGCAGAACACCGGCCCGATGACGGGATTCTGGGGGAGGAGTTCGGCGAGACGCCCGGCTCAAGCGGGCGAGTCTGGGTGCTGGACCCGATCGACGGCACCCGCGGCTTTATCAGCGGAACGCCCACATGGGGCGTTCTGATCGCGCTGTCAGATGCGCAGGGTCCGTTTCTGGGCGTCATTGACCAGCCTTATATCGGCGAGCGGTTCTCGGGCGACCGGGATCACGCGCAACTTGTCGGACCACTTGGCACAAGCAACCTGCGCACGAGATCAACAGCAGAGCTGTCTGACGCAGTGCTCTTCACCACCTTTCCCGAAGTGGGCACCGAAGAAGAAGGCCGCGCCTTTCACGCCGTATCAGCCCAGGTCAAGCTGACCCGCTACGGGATGGATTGTTACGCCTATGCGCTGCTGGCGGCCGGGCAGGTGGATCTGGTGATCGAAGCCAGCCTGAACCCCTATGACATTCAGGCCCCCATCGCTGTGATCCAGGCGGCGGGCGGCGTGGTCACCGATTGGCAGGGCGGCCCAGCCCATGACGGCGGGCGCGTGCTGGCGGCGGCCAATACGCAGATCCACGCGAAGGCGCTGGAAATCCTGCGCCGCACTTGACCCGCGCAACGGGCTCTCGCTAGGTTGGGATCAGGCCGGTTCTTGACCCGTTTTCCGTCGGCCTCTCACACTCTGATGAAGCGGGCGTAGACGGAGTGTGGACATGAAAGAAATCCTGATACGCGGGGCTGATACCCTTCTGACGATGGACGACACAAGGCGCGTGCTGAGCGGTGCCGATCTGAGGGTGCGGGACGGGACGATTGCCGAGATCGGCGAAGGGCTTCATAGCGAGGGCGAAATCATCGAGGCGCGGGGCTGTGTTGTTACCCCCGGCCTGATCAACACCCATCACCATCTCTACCAGACCCTGACCCGCGCGGTCCCCGGCGCGGAAGACGCGCTGCTGTTTGGCTGGCTGCGCAGGCTTTATCCGATCTGGGCAGAGTTCGGCCCGGAAGAGGTTCATGTTTCGGCACAAGTTGGACTGGCGGAACTGGCGCTCTCTGGCTGCACGCTGTCTTCCGATCACCTCTACGTCTTTCCCAACGGCGCGCGGCTGGAGGACACGATCGCCGCCGCCGCCGAGATCGGCCTGCGATTCCACCCTACGCGCGGGGCGATGAGCATCGGCGAAAGCGATGGTGGCCTGCCACCCGACAGTCTGGTCGAACGGGAGGCGCGCATTCTGGAGGATTCAATTCGGGTGATCGATGCGTTCCATGATCCCGCTGAGGGATCGATGTGCCGGGTCGGGCTGGCGCCCTGTTCGCCCTTCTCGGTCAGCCGCGATCTGATGCGCGAGGCGGCGCTGCTGGCGCGCGACAAGAGGGTGATGCTGCACACTCATCTGGCCGAAAACGATGAGGATGTGGCTTATTCGCTGGAAAATTTCGGCTGCCGCCCCGGCCAATATGCCGAGGATCTGGGATGGACCGGGGATGATGTCTGGCACGCCCATTGCGTGAAGCTTGACGGTCAGGAAATCGCGCTGTTTGCCGGATCAAGAACCGGTGTGGCCCATTGCCCCTGTTCCAATTGTCGGTTGGGCAGCGGCATCGCGCCAGTGCGCGGGATGCGGGATGCGGGCGTGCCGGTGGCGCTGGGTGTGGATGGGTCGGCCAGCAACGATACCGGGAATTTGATGGCTGAAGCGCGGCAGGCGATGTTGTTGCAGCGGGTCAGTCAGGGGGCCGATGCGATGTCATCTTATGAAGCGCTGGAGATCGCCACGCGGGGCGGGGCCGAGGTGCTGAACCGGCCCGATTGCGGGCAGTTGGCCATCGGCAAGCGGGCGGATATCGCGATCTGGGATGTGTCCGGCGTAGAAAGCGCAGGCAGTTGGGACAAGGCGGCGCTGCTTCTGGCGGGACCCACGCAGGTCAAACACCTGTTCGTTGAGGGGCGCCAGATCGTGCGCGACGGGCAGGTGGTGACATTGGATCTGCCCAAGGTGATCGAGCAGCAGAACCAGTTGGCGCAGAACTTGCGAGCGCGACTGCCGGGCTGAGCGCTTGGCTCAACCCATCTGATGGGTCACTTTGCGGCCGCCGATCCAGACCTCGGCAATCGCGCGGTCATCGCCTTTCATAATGGTGGGGAACACGGCCTCCCAAACGTGGTCGGCCTCAACATGGCGCTGGGCGATGGCGGGGGTCGAGGCGAGATCGAGCACGATCAGATCCGCCTCCATCCCCGGTGCAAGATTGCCGATCCGGTCGTCCATCCGCAGGCTGCGCGCCGAACCAACGGTTGCCAGCCACAACAACTGCGCCGGATGCAGGGCCGCGCCGCGCAATTGCCCGATCTCATAGGCCGCTGCCATCGTGCGCAGCATCGAGAAACTAGACCCGCCGCCAGTATCGGTGGCCAGCCCGATACGCTGGCCTTCCGCCATCAGCCCGGCCATGTCGAACAGGCCAGAACCGATGAACGTGTTCGAGGTCGGGCAATGGATCAGCGCCGCGTCATGTTCGCGCAGCCGGTCACGTTCGCGCGGTTCCAGGTGGATGGCGTGGCCATAAAGCCCGCCTGCGCCCAGCAGCCCATGCGCCTCATAGGTATCGAGATAATCGCGGGCATCGGGAAACAGCGACCGGACCCATTCGATCTCGTCGGTCTGTTCGCTCAGATGGGTCTGCATCAGGCAGTCAGGGTGTTCGGCCCAGAGCGCGCCCATCGCCTCAAGCTGGTCGGGGGTCGAGGTTGGCGAAAAGCGCGGGGTGATCGCGTAAGATATCCGGTCGGTGCCGTGCCATTTCTCCAGCAGCGCCTTGGATTGGTCATAGGCGCTGCGGGCGGTGTCGCGTAGCCCGTCGGGCGCGTTGCGGTCCATGCAGGTCTTGCCGGCCACAACCCGTTGGCCCCGCGCCTTGGCGGCCAGAAAGAAGGCATCGACGCTTTCGGGATGGATGGTGCAGAAGCTGCACATTGTGGTGGTGCCATGGGCAGCGGTGATATCGAGATAGCGCGTCGCGATCTCCATCGCGTAATCGGGCGACCCGAACCTCATCTCTTCGGGGAAGGTATAGAGGTTCAGCCAGTCGATCAGCCGCTTGCCCCAACTGGCGATCATCGCGGTCTGCGGGTAATGCACATGGGCGTCGACAAACCCCGCCAGGATCAGCTTTTCACCATGATCGGTGACGCTGGCCTGCGGGTAGGCGGCCGTCAGATTGTCCGCCGTGCCGATAGCGGCGATCTTGCCATCGCTCAGCGCCACCGCCTCATGCAGGGCGACGGCCTCTTCGGGAACCCCCTCGAACGGAGATCCGGTGAAGGACAAAACCAGCCCTTTCAGGATCGTTTCCTGCGTCATTTCATTCCTCACTTCGTGCCATCTGTGCCCCGACAGAGAATAGGCGCGCGCGAATTTTTGGTAAATCGCGCCATTCTCATTGTTTTCCCATAGATGCTTCTTCTATTTTGCCCCCAATCAAGAAGAGGGCAGCGCATGACCACGGACGACATTTCACCCGATTCCGACTGGCAGCGCGATGACGAGTCCTACGAATTGGATCGCAAGCTGGTCTCTGCCATCCTTTATGCCGTTGACGTGCAGGATCGCGACAAGCTCATCGAGTTGATGGAGCCGCTGCACCCCGCCGACATCGCCGACCTTCTGGAACAGATCAACGCCCATGACCGGGCGCGCCTGATCCGGCTCTATGACAAGGAATTCGACGGCGACATCCTGTCCGAGCTGGATGATTCGGTGCGCGAAGAGGTCATCAACGTCCTGCATCCGCATGTTCTGGCCGAGGCCGTGCGAGAGCTGGAAAGCGATGATGTGGTCGATCTGGTCGAGGACCTGGAAGAGCCGCAGCAGGAACAGATTCTCGACGCGCTGGAGGATGCCGACCGGGTAGCGGTCGAACAGGCGCTGAACTATCCCGAAAACTCCGCCGGGCGGTTGATGCAGCGCGAGGTGGTGATGGCACCCGAACATTGGACTGTCGGGCAGGCCATTGATCATATGCGCAGCTCCGAGGCGCTGCCCGAGCAGTTTTATCATGTCGTTCTGGTCGATCCGCGGTTGCGGCCCATTGGCAATGTGGCGCTGGGCAAGCTGATGGGCGCCAAACGCGAGGTGCCGCTGACCGATCTCGCAGAAGAAGAGTTCCAGACCATTCCCGTCGATCAGGACGAAGAGGATGTGGCCTATGCCTTCAACCAGTATCACCTGATTTCGGCCCCGGTGGTCGATGGTGATGGCAGGCTGGTCGGTGTGATCACTATCGACGACGCGATGATCGTTCTGGATGAGGAACATGAAGAGGATATTCTGCGCCTCGCCGGGGTCAGCGACGAAAGCTCGCTGTCCGACAGCGTTGCAGCGACCAGCCGCCGCCGTCTGCCGTGGCTTGCGGTGAACATGTGCGCCGCGATCTGCGCATCTCTGGTGATCTCGCAATTCGAGGAAACCATTGCCGAACTGGTGGCGCTGGCCATTCTGATGCCTATTGTCGCCTCGATGGGCGGCAATGCCGGGACCCAGTCGCTAACCGTTGCGGTACGGGCGCTGGCGACCAAGGACCTGACCGGGGCAAATGTCTGGCGGGTGATCCGGCGCGAGGTAACAGTAGGTCTGCTGAACGGTATGTGTTTTGCCATCGTGCTGGGCGTGGTCGGGATGACGTGGTTCGCCTCGCCGTTGTTAGGCCTGGTGATTGGCACCGCGCTGATCATCAACATGGTGGTGGCGGGGCTTGCAGGTACCGCAGCACCCGTTCTGCTGGACCGGATGGGGGTTGACCCGGCTTTGGCCTCGGGAACCTTTGTGACGACAACCACCGATGTGATGGGGTTCTTCACCTTCCTCGGACTGGCCTCGGTGATCCTGCTATGAGTGATTTGACCGAGATAAAGTCCGCGGCCCGCAAGGCCGGTTTCGCCCGCCGCAAAGCGGCGTACGAGGCCCGCCCGCCGGGCGCTGCCGGGCGCTTGTCGGAGGTGCTGGCAGGCTATCGCGGCGTACCGCTGTCGGGCTATATGCCGATCCGGACCGAGATCGACCCGTTACCCGCCATGGCTGAAGCCGCCGCGCATGGGCCGGTCGGCGTTCCGGTCATTCAAGCGGCCAATGAGGCACTGCGCTTTTCACGCTGGGTCCCCGACGGACCGTTACGCGATGGGCCGTTCGGGGCCAAGGTCCCGTTGGAGGATGACTATTTCGACCCCGAAATCCTGATCGTGCCTTTGGTTGCTTTCGACGCAAAAGGCGGGCGGCTGGGCTATGGCGGCGGTTTCTATGACCGCACGCTTGAGGGCCTGCGCGCCAAGCGTGGGACACTGGCCATCGGCTTTGCCTTCGACGCGCAAGAGGCCGAAAATCTGCCGCTGGAACCCACAGATCAGCCGCTGGACATGCTGGTCACCGAAAGCCGGGTGCTGAGCTTTCGCTGAGCCACTCAGCCGGGGTTGTTCTCGCGGAAGTACTCCCAGGCATCCACCTCGGTGCCATCGGGCAGGGTGCAGATGCCGGTCTGGCCTGCCTCGCCATCGCGGATTTCATATTTTGCACCGCTGTCGATGCAATAGGTGGCCGCCGGGTTGGCCAGTTGCGGCTTTGTCTGAGGGGCCGGGTCACAGGCGGCCAGTGTGGTCAGGCCAAGAGGGATCAGCAGGAAACGGGTCATGCGGGAACTCCGATCGGTCGCAGGGTACCCGTTTACCTTAAGCGCTTGCGCTCGGGATGCGCCACACTTAGGACCAAACCTATGAAGACACTTTTCCTTGGCGATGTGATGGGCCGCGCGGGCCGGGCGGCGGTGCAGACGCATCTGCCGCGCCTGCGCGAAGAGTGGAAGCTGGACTTCGTCGTGGTCAACGGTGAGAACGCCTCGAACGGCATGGGGCTGACCGGTGACCACGCCAAGCTGCTGCTGGAGGCTGGCGCCGATTGCGTGACACTGGGCGATCATGCCTTTGATCAGCGCGACATGCAGCAATTCATCGAGCGTGAGCCGCGGGTGATCCGACCATTGAACTTCGCCAAAAGCGCGCCGGGGCGCGGCTATCGCCTGTTTGACGCGCCGGGCGGACGCAAGGTTCTGGTGGCACAGGTGCTGGGGCAGGTCTTTATGAAACGCCCCTTCGACGATCCGTTTTCGGCGATCGAGCCTGTGCTCAAATCCCATCCGCGCGGCGGGCTGGCTCAGGCGGTGATCGTCGATATGCATTGCGAGGCGACCTCGGAGAAGATGGCGATGGGTCATTTCTGCGACGGGCGCGCCAGCCTTGTCGTCGGCACCCACACTCATATCCCTACGGCCGATGCGCAGGTTCTGCCCGGCGGCACCGGGTATTTGAGCGATGCGGGTATGTGCGGCGATTATGATTCCGTGATCGGCATGGAGAAGACCGAGCCGATGCGCCGTTTTCTCACCGGCATGCCAAAGGCGCGTTTTACGCCTGCGACCGGAGAGGCGACGCTTTCGGGAATCTACCTGGAAAGTGAGGACCGCAGCGGCGCGGCGCAAAAGGTCCGCATGGTGCGGATCGGGGGCTGTCTGGAGCAGGCGGCACCCTGACCTCTCGCTCAGGTGTCGATGATCTGCCGGATATGCGCCACCGCGCGCTCCAACCTGCGGCTTTTACCCGGCAGACGTGACCGTGCGGCGTGATGCAGCGCGATGGCGGTCGAGAACGCTGCCGTTAGGTCGGCCTGACACCGGCTGTCGCGCGCGGCTTGCTGATAGCCCTCAAAAACCTGCCGGAAATTCCGCTCCCCGTGAAAATAAAGCACCGAGCCCAGATCCCAATGTGGGTCCAGCAGCGTGGCGTCCCCGAAATCGAGCAAGCCGACAAACTGGTCGCCGTCGCAGATCAACTGCCGCTCATGCAGGTCGCTATGGCATATCACCGGCGCGCGCTTCGCGATTTGCGCGGATACCTTTTGCAGCAATGCTCGCGTGTCGGTCTCGATCTCCGGTGCTGCTGCAAAGGCGGGGTGAGAGACGTCCTGCGCCCAAGTTTCCGGCAAAGGGTGGTCAAAGCGCTGCAAGACGCCTGCAACAGGATCGGACGTTGCCCCATGGATACAAGCCCCGTCGACATAGGCGGGGCGCCCGAAGCCACGCACCGGAATCTGATGCAGCGCTGCCAAAGTCTCGCCCAAGGCCCGGCAGGCCGGTGCGGGGAGTTTGCCACGCGGGGGATGGCGGCCAACCAGCAGGGGCTCAAGCGTCCAGGGGCGGCCCTGCCAGAGCATGCCCACCTCGTCCGAGGACAGCACCGGATAGGAAACCCGCCCGCCACGGTCGCTGATCGATTTGCGCAGAAACCGGTCGATAGGGCCATTCAGCGTGCGGGCCGGGCTGTCGATGATCCGTAGCGCATAGGCGCGCTGGTCAGACCATATTTCCCAAACCCGACTGGTCGCGCCTTGGGCCAGAAACCCGGTATGGCGCAGCGTTTCGCCAAGATGGCCCAGCGTTTCAGTCGCAAAACCCTCGAAACTGTGGTGATCCATGCCCCCTCCGAACCCGCGACCCATGATTGGGGCGGAGGAGTGCGATGGCAATGCCCAGGCCAGGGTGGCAGGCGAAATGCTGGCCGAAAACCCGAAAACTCTGACCGAAACGGCCGGTGCGGATAGGGACCGATATCCCATATCACTAACAGGACCGGGAAGGTGAGGATGCTGAAGGGGTCAGTCTCACCGGGCCGGATGGCTGCAGGGAAACCGCGCTGTCTGGCCCCCGGTCACCCACCACTCACGGCGGTAGGTGCAGGTCGGGCTTGCCCCGGCCTGCACAATGCGGGAAACTGCCTCCCGGCACATCTTCGGGCCGGGTTACGGGCAACGATCTGACTCCATGCAATTTCTCCAGCTTTCCGATACCGCCAGCGCGATCCTGGCGCTTATGATCGTCGCGGGGATGTTTGTGATGTTCCTGCGCGAGACATTCCCCACGGAAGTGGTGGCAATCAGCGGTGTCGCGCTGATGCTGGTGACCGGTATCCTGCCCTATCAGGCGGCGCTGCCGGTGCTGGCCAACCCCGCGCCATGGACCATCGCGGCGATGTTCATCATCATGGGCGCGCTGGTGCGCACCGGGGCGCTGGATGCCTTCACCTCGACCGCGCAGCGTCAGGCAAAGGTGAACCCGCGCATCGCCATCGGGTTGCTGATGGGGTTTGTCGTCGTCGCCTCGGCTTTCGTGTCGAACACGCCGGTGGTGGTGGTGATGATCCCGGTCTTTGTGCAGATCGCGCGTACGCTGGATGTTGCCGCCTCGAAACTTCTGATCCCGCTCAGCTATGCGGCTATTCTGGGCGGGACGCTGACGCTGATCGGCACCTCGACCAACCTGCTGGTCGATGGTGTGGCGCGCGCGCAGGGGCAGGCCCCGTTCTCGATTTTCGAGGTCACGCCGCTGGGCATAGTTCTGGTCATCTATGGCATGATCTACCTGCGCTTCATCGCGCCCAGGCTGCTGCCGGATCGCGACAGCATGGCGACGCTGCTGAGCGACAAGTCGAAGATGAAGTTCTTCACCGAGGCGGTGATCCCCCCCGACAGCAACCTGATCGGCCGCGAAGTGACCGGCGTGCAGCTGTTCAAGCGGCAGGGCGTTCGCCTGATCGACGTGATCCGCGGCGATGCCTCGCTGCGGCGCAACCTCAAGGGCGTCGAATTGCAGTTGGGCGACCGCGTTGTCCTGCGCACCCAGATGACCGAGTTGCTGAGCCTGCAGAGCAACAAGGAACTCAAGCGCGTCGATCAGGTCTCGGCGGTCGAGACCTCGACGGTCGAGGTGCTGATCACGCCGGGCTGCCGCATGGTCGGGCGTACGCTGGGTATGCTGCGCTTGCGGCGGCGCTATGGGGTCTATGTGCTGGCAGTGCATCGCCGGAACCAGAATATCGGCCGCCAACTGGATGATCTTGTGGTGCGCGTAGGTGATACGCTGCTGCTGGAAGGTGCGCCGGAGGATATTCAACGGCTGGCCACGGATATGGACATGGTCGATGTTTCGCACCCCTCGGCGCGGGCCTATCGGCGTGGTCACGCGCCTGTTGCCATCGCCACCATGGTGGGGCTGGTGGTGTTTGCCGCGCTGGGGCTGGCCCCGATCCTGCCCTTGTCGATCATGGCCGTGGCGATTGTGCTTGTGACCCGCTGCATCGACGCGGATGAGGCGTTTTCCTTTGTCGACGGGCGTTTGCTGGCGCTGATCTTTGCCATGCTGGCCATTGGGGCCGCGCTGGAAGCCTCTGGTGCGGTACGGCTGATCGTCGAGGCGATTGCGCCCTTCCTCGGCATGATGCCGCCCTTCCTGGTGGTCTGGGCGGTCTATCTGCTGACTTCGGTCCTGACCGAGCTTGTGTCCAACAACGCGGTGGCTGTGGTGGTCACGCCGATTGCCATCGGTCTGGCCGGTGCGATGGGCATCGATCCGCGCCCGCTGATCGTGGCGGTGATGGTGGCGGCCTCAGCCTCGTTCGCGACCCCGATCGGGTATCAGACCAACATGATGGTCTATGGCCCGGGCGGTTATCGTTTCACCGATTTCATGCGTGTGGGCATTCCGCTGAACCTGACCGTCGGAATGCTGGCCTCGGCGCTGATCCCGGTCATCTGGCCCTTCTGATTGGCCAGAGTTGAGCGTTCTTCGGCCAATCGCGCGTAATGTGCCTTGAAACCGCATGTGTCGTCCCGATCTTGACGGCACATCGCATCGGGAAAGGATGAGCGAGATGATTTTTCGGGGTCTGATGGCCGCGCTGCTGGCAGGTGCCGCGCTTGGCACGGCAGCTATGGCGGGCAGTATCGACGGAACCGCCACCTACAGAGAGAGGATCGCCGTGCCGCCGGGGGCTGTGCTGCAGGTCAAGCTGGTCGATATCTCGCGTGCGGATGCGGCGGCGATCGAACTGTCGGGCAAGCGGTATGCCCTGACGGGCGTGCCGGCGGAGTTCAGCCTCGACTATGACGATGCGCTGATCAAGGACAATCGCAGCTATGCGGTCGAAGCGTCGATCCTGCTGGACGAGCAGCTTCTGTTCACCAATGACACGGTGCATCCGGTGCTGACGCGCGGGGGCACCAGCACTGTCGATATGGTGCTGGTCAAGGTGTCCGGCCCGGAGGAGGCGCAGGTGCTGGACAACAGCAAATGGCAGGTTAGCGAATTGGCGGGTGCTCTGGTAAACGCAGAGAAGAAACCAGAGATAGCGTTCTCGGAAGAAGGCCAGTTTGGCGCCACCGGGGGCTGTAACCGCTTTGTCGGCACTGCCCAGATCGGTGCACGCACGATCGATTTTCCCGACAACATGGCGGGCACACTGATGGCCTGCCCGCCCGAGCAGGATGCGGTCGAACAGCAATTCCTGAACGGGCTGACCCGCACCACCGGCTATGTGGTCAACGGCGATCTGCTGGCCCTGACCGATGCGTCCGGTGACACGGTGATGCGGCTGACGCGGCTGCCCTAGCGGCTGCGGTACCAGAGGATGAACGGGATCGACACGGCATACATGGTGATGCCGTAAACTGCCGAGGGCAGAGCCAACACACTAAACCCGCTGGCGGTGCCGGTGATAAGCCCCGCCATCGTTATGCCAAGCGTCGAGTTCTGGATGCCGGTCTCGATCGAAATGGTCTTGGTTTCCTGCCAACTCAGCCCGGCACCGCGCCCCAATGCCAGACCAAGCAGTAACAGGACAACGTTCAGCGCAACCAGGCTGGCCCCCATGGCGCCGAGGTTCTCGGCAAACACCGTCCAGTTCCCCGCCAGCGCGGCAATCACAATGAGCACAAAGAGTGTGGTGGCAAGCGTCGAGAGCGCCTTGTCGATCCGTAGCGCAAAGCTGCGCGCCAACGAGCGGATCGTGACCCCGATGGCAACGGGCAGGGTCGTGATCAGGAACATCGCAAGCGCAAGCCCGGTGATCGAGACGTCGGGGGCTTGTTCGCCCAGAAAGTGGCCCACCGACCAGGCGGCCAGGATCGGGACGGTCATGATGGACAGCAGGCTGATGATCGCCGTCAGCGTTACAGACAGAGCCACATCGCCTTTTGCCAGTTTCGACAGGATATTGCTGGTCACGCCGCCGGGGCAGAAAGACAGCAACATGAAACCTGCGGCGATCTCGGGAGGCAGGCCGAAAAGATACGCAATTGCGAACGCCACCACAGGCAGCAGCACAATCTGGCAAAAAGCCCCGATGAAGAAGGCGTATTTTCGCGTCAGAACGCGGCGAAAATCCGCAATCTCAAGCCCGATGCCCAAGGACAGCATGATGATGGCGAGCGACAGCGGCAGGCCCACATTGATCAGAAAATCCAAACTCTTCCTCCCAAAAGCGTTTCAACGACGCTAGGCTCCAGACTCATTGATTTACAGCCAGAATAGGACTGTAGCAGCGAGAGCGATGGCCGAGAGGAATACCTTTGGGCATCTGTCATATCGGGTGGCGACGCGCCGCCAATCCTTCAGGCGTCCGAACATGATCTCAATGC
>NZ_JBGRUO010000023.1:0-101736 GCF_041537905.1 Ruegeria jejuensis
GGGGTCTGCCGAAAGAGAGTTCGCCTCGGGCACCCAAATCGGAAACAAACTATTGACGGAGAAATCATCATGTGAGGCCGGACACACGTCTGCTTCTGACCAGTGCGAAATTACTTTCAAAAATGTCTTGCTATGCAGGAGCCACCCACAGACGACACTCCGGCATCTGTTCGAAACGGTTATGCAGCGATGCACTGATGAGAGTCTTGCGGTTCTGTTGCGTAGTTTCTTGCGGACCGAAGAGATCACGGCGTTTTTTCGGATTTGTACATCAAGGCCTAAAGAGAGCAGACTTTTGAAAAGTTTGGCAGACGGCATGCTGCGGTTGGTTGTTGTTCCACAGCTAGCAAATTAGATCGACCATTCATTCGGTCAGGTATGTTGAAGGTCTTCAGTTTTATTCGCCTTTCTCTTCACCATACCATTCTGTACAAGGGTTGGCCTTCAGTTCCTTCAGCATCTTTAGCACTTCAGCTTTCCACCCCGCCCTTATCTTCAGAGCCAATTGAGATGGAGGTCGGTGGTCAGGTTCGAGGATCGCGTATTCATACCTGAGCGGGTTGTCGAACGGCACAAAAACGACCTTTCCATTGGACGGATTCAATTCGCGCTCCGTTGCGACCGTCAATGGGTCAACGATGGTGCAGCACTGGCCGGAACTGACAAAAGGAATGAGGGGCAGAAAAAACTGGCACGTCACGGTCGGGTTGTAGTTAGCAGACGCATCCTGAAACTCTTTTCGGATCTTGCGCTGGAATGGATGGGTCGAATGTAACCCGCCCATCGGAACGCCGTCCAATTCAGAGATGCTTATGCTCTGTTTTGAAGCAAGTGGATGTTCGATGTCTATTGCACAAAAACAGTCCGCCCTGATGAGTTCGGCAGAATACTGGGGCGCCTTCCCAGCGGAGTGCTCGAAATCGGCGAACCCGAAATCGATGTTCTGCGACCCCGCAAGCTCCATGATCTGGGGCGAGCTGCGCGTAGACAACGTAATGCGAATCTCTGGGTTTTCACCGACCGATTGGCTGATGAATCGCGGGAACAAAAAGGTCGACGGGCCGGGCATCGTGGCGATGTTCAGGCTACCGGAATGCCCTTTGATCAGCCCTTCCATCGTGTTGGAAATCGTTGCAAGGCGGTCCAGGATGCCCGTTGTTTCCGCCAGCAGGTAATGCGCTTCCGGGACCGGGACCAATCGACGTCCTTTGCGTTCAAACAACGGCAATCCCAATGTTTTCTCAAGGTTTTTCAATGCCAGACTGATCGCAGGTTGCGTGCGGTTCAGCTTCTTGGCTGTCTGAGAGATAGAGCCAGTCTCCATCACCTCGCGGAATACGGTAAGCTGCGTCAGGTTCATGTGCAATACATAAGCTAAACTTTAATTTTGTGAAATATAACAAATTTGTTTTTATGCAAATTGCCTTTAGGCTTGAGGGGTCGAAATTCGGAAGAAACCGAAACCAACGATCCAACAAGGGAGACGATGATGAAACTTGTGAAATGCCTGACTGGCCTCGCATTAGCTGGCGCGCTGGCCGCGCCCGCACTGGCGCAGGACCCAACCTTTTTCCGCATCGGGACCGGCGGTGCGGGCGGAACCTACTTTCCAATCGGCGGGACAATCGCAAACGGTATCTCCGCCCCTCCGGGCTCGCGCCCCTGTGAGGAAGGCGGCCAGTGCGGCGTTCCGGGCCTAATCGCGATTGCCCAATCCACCACCGCTTCGGTCTTCAACAACGCGGCTGTGCAGAACGGAGAGCTGGAAGCCGGGCTTGCCGCAGCAGATGTCACGCGATCGATGTATCTGGGTGAAGGTAAGTTCGAAGGCAAGCCGCATCCCAACCTGCGCATCGTGGCCAACCTGTTCCCTGAAGACCTGCATCTGGTGCTGCCTGCGGGGTCCACCGTCAGTGATTTGAGCGATCTGGAAGGCAAACGCGTCGGCATTGCGCAGGCGGGTTCGGGCACGCAAGTTGCCGTTCTGCAGATGCTGGATGCCTGGGGCGTCAACCGTGACAACATGGACGAAGCCGAGTTAAACAACAGCCAAAGCGCCGAGCGTCTGGCCGACGGTCAGTTGGACGCCTATTTCTATGCCGCAGGCTGGCCGGTTGCCGCCATGGTGCAACTGTCCTCGACCAAAGGCATGAACCTGCACTCGTTCAGCGACGAGGATCTGGCGAAGATCAACGAGATCATTCCGGCCTATATCCCTTCGGCCATTCCGGCTGGCGTTTATGAAGGCATCGACGCTGAAACCAAGACCCCGGCGGTCAGCGCGATGCTGGTTGTATCCTCGGATCTATCGGAAGATCTGGTCTATCAGATGACCAAGGCCCTGTGGAACGACAATACCCGCAAGCTGCTGGATAACGGCCACGCAAAGGGCAAGCAGATCACACCAGACACGGCGCTGGATGGTGTCGAAGCCCTGGGTGTTCCGCTACACCCGGGTGCCGAGAAGTTCTACAAAGAAGCCGGGCTTCTTCAGTAACCTTACCTCACCGCAACCTATCGTCCGGTGCCCCTTCTCGGGGCACCGCACTCTCTAAACATGCGAAATCAGGGGGCCATCATGTCCGAGACCCAGAAACTTGATGACCACGAATTGACGGCCGAGGAACTCGCGGCCATCGAAGAACAGTTCGACGAAGGCGCCGCCGTCCGGCAGGTTACGCCGACGACCGGGAAGGTCTTGCGCGTCGTTGCCCTGATCTTAGCGCTCTATGAATTCTTCACTGCCGGTTTCGGCCTGCCCGCTGATCACTGGCATATGGGCATCTATCTGGCCCTGTTGTTCATCCTTGTTTACGCGACGATCCCGATTGTCGGTTCGAAAAGCCTCTATGCGCTCAAGGTCAGCCGGTTCCGGATCGGTAACATCCCTCTCTACGATCTGGTCTTCATGGGGTTCGGCATCCTTGCCGCACTTTACGTGGGCCTCGCCTGGCGCGGCATCCCGTTCCTTGGGATCGAAGAACAGACATTCCGCATGGGCAACCCCAACGGCTATGACGTGTTTCTGGGTGTTGTCATCATCCTGTTGGTGCTGGATATCGCCCGCCGCACCCTGGGATGGGTGCTGCCGCTGATCATCTGTGTCTTTATTTCATACGCCCTGTTGGGACCGTATTTCCCCGGCTTGCTGCAGCATCCGGGCGTGAACTTCAAAACCTTCGTGTCGTCAATGTACTTCCCACAGGAAGGCATTTATGGCGTCACACTCTGGGTGGTCTCGACCATCGTCTTTCACTTCGTCCTGTTCGGCGTGATCGCACAGCGCACCGGATTGGGTCAGTTGTTCATCGACAACGCCACCATTCTGGCTGGCCGCTATACGGGCGGGCCCGCCAAAGTTTCCGTCGTCTCTTCGGCCTTCTTCGGCACGATTTCCGGTTCGTCCGTGGCGAACACCGTCTCGACCGGAGCCCTGACCATTCCGAACATGAAACGCCTTGGCTACCCGGGTCATTTCGCCGGCGGGGTCGAGGCCGCGTCCTCGGCAGGCGGGCAGATCACACCACCGATCATGGGGGCCGCGGCCTTCATCATGGCCGAGTTCCTCGAGGTGCCCTACACCACCATCGTTATCGCGGCGATCTTCCCGGCGATCCTGCACTATGTCGGTGTCTTTGCCGTGGTGCACCTAATGGCGCGCAAGCTGAACCTGCAAGGTCTGGCAAAGGAGCAGTTGCCGCAACTGAAGGCTGTTTGGGCCGAAGGCTGGGCCAACATCGTGCCTTTGATCGGCCTGCTTGTGGTTCTCTTTACCGGTTACACCCCATTTATGTCCGCTTTCTGCGGCATCTCTCTTGCCGTGATCGCGGGCATGTCGCGCGTGAAACAGCCACCGACTCTGATCTACGCAGCAGCGTTTCTCGCTTTTGTTCTGTGGAAATACTCGGATGGCGGATTCGATCTGACCATGACAGCGATCCTTTGCGCCTTGTCGGTAATCGCGACACTCAATCCGCAAAAACGCATCGAAGTCCCCGAGATGCTGCAAGCGGTCGAGCTGGGTGTTAAATACTCGCTGGCGGTCGGTGCAGCCGCAGCAGCCGTGGGCATCGTGGTCGGCGTGATCAACACAACCGGTATCGGTTTCCGTATTGGCTTCATGGTGACGCAAGGTGCGGGCAATCTGGCCTCGGATCTGTACAACATGATCTCGTTTGGCAGTTTCCAGCTGTTCGCGATGGAAGACCTGCAGCTGTTCATCTCGCTGGTGTTCATCGCCGTCGTCTGTATCCTGATGGGCGCGGGTATCCCGACCACTGCTCTCTACATCATGCTGGTCTCTGTTGCTCAGCCTGCGCTGGCGCAGTTGGGCGTCCCACCCATCGCCAGCCACCTGTTCGTGCTCTATTACGGCGTGGTATCCGAGATCACGCCACCGGTCTGTACATCGGCTTATGCGGCGGCGGCGATTGCCAACTCGAACCCATTCCGAACCGGGTTGTCGGCGTTTACCCTTGGTTTGGGGAAAGTCATTGCGCCGATGGCCTTTGTCTATGCGCCGGTTCTGCTGTTCGTATCCTCGACAGGGTTTAATCTGTGGGAGTTCACCTACACTGCTTCCAGCTGTATCGCAGGTGTCATCGCATTGTCCGCAGCCGTGGTGGGCTATTGGCTGCAACCGCTGAACATGGTGTCGCGGATTCTGATGGCGATCGCTGGCGTTATCTTTGTCGCCCCGAGCTTGACGGCTGACCTGATCGCACTGGCGGTGGCCTCACCGGTCATCGTCACGCAATTGATCGCCCGCAACCGCAGCCATTCCCCGGCCTGACATGATGACAGAGCAGGTCACCATCATCGGCGCTGGCATCGTCGGCATTTGCTGCGCCCTTTCGTTGCAGGAACGCGGCATCCCGGTCCGGCTTGTCGACAGAGGCGAACCGGGTCAGGAAACCTCGTTCGGGAATGCGGGGGTGGTCTCTCCTTGGTCAATCATCCCGCAGGCAATGCCGGGGATCTGGAAAAAGCTGCCCCAAATGCTTCTGGACCCAAAAAGCGCGCTGTCGGTGCGGCTTTCGTTCTGGCCAAGGATGATCCCCTGGGGTTTGAGGTTTCTCGGAAACTCACGCGAAAAGACCGTTCGCGAGGTCGCGAACGCCATGGAATTGCTGTGTCGCCCGTCGATCGAGCTATACCGGCGACATCTGCAAGGAACAGGCCATGAAGACCTGATCGCGGACAGCTTTTATGTTCACGCCTTCCGCAATCCTGACCAAGCCAACCTCAATGGGCTGGACTATCTGATCCGGAAAGAAAAAGGCGGCCAGCTGGAGCGTGTTGAAGGGGATGAATTGCACCGCCTCGAACCGGCTCTGACGCGTGAGTTCAAAGCAGCGGTTCTTATCAAAGGGCAAGCGCGGGTTACTTCGCCGGGCCGCGTCGGGGCGATACTGGCAGACAAGGCCCGCGATCAAGGCGCCGAGATTGCCAGGGCCGAAGTAACATTTCTGGCACGCGCAGAGGGCGGGGGTTGGAATCTGGCAACATCAAATGAAACATTGCACGCGAAGCATGTGGTACTCGCCGCCGGTGTCTGGTCCGCAGACCTGTTGAAACCACTTGGCTTGTCTGTTCCCTTGGTGGCAGAGCGCGGATACCATGTTGAATTTCCCAACCCGTCCACCTGTCTGAACAATTCCGTCATGGATGTGGATGCAAAGGTGGTGGCAAGCTCGATGCAAGACGGTCTGCGGGTTGCGGGCACGGCGGAGTTTGCGAGTATCGATGCGCCTGCCGACCCGCGCAAACAAGCGATCCTGACGGAACAGGCCAAAGCAATGATACCGGATCTCGACACGAGCCAAGCGCGGTTCTGGATGGGACGGCGTCCATCTTTCCCGGACAGCCTTCCGGCGATCGGGCAACTCGACAGGAATTCGGGACTTTATGGTGCCTTTGGGCATTCGCATTACGGTTTGATGATGGCGCCGAAAACGGGGGAGCTTGTGGCTGACCTTGTATCAGGGCGACGCCATAACATCGATCTCGCGCCGTTTTCTCTGACCCGATTCTGAGCGACATCAACCAAGTCTGCGCAATATCGTTGAAAGGACGCAACAAAAATGCCGGTTTATAATGGTGGGCAGAATATCTGTGGGGCTTCGATCGGTGTTCTGTGCCTGGAAAGCTACTTCCCTAAGCCTCCCGGTCACATCAAGAACCCGTCGGGCCTGCCGTTTCCGGTGCTTTATGAAATGATCGATGGCGTTACCGTTCCAACCCTGCTGAACAACCCGTCGCCCGAGTTGCTGGCACCGTTCATCAAAGGTGCGCGACGGCTAGAGGCGGAAGGCGTGCGGGCCATCACCGGCAGTTGCGGCTTTCTGGCTTTGTTCCAAAGAGAACTGGCCGCTGCCGTTTCGGTGCCCGTTTTCGCATCCAGCCTCATTCAGGTGCCCCTGGCGTTTCACATGACTGGCGCCCGCGCTCCCGTGGGGATCTTGACGGCGGATGCATCGGCGCTGACCCCGCAACACTTTGAAGGTGTCGGCGCAGCGGGAATTCCCGTGGCCGTGAAAGGGCTGGAAAAAACACATGAGTTTGCCGATGTGATTTTGCGCAACACACGGACAAGAATGGACACGGACCTGATCGAAGCCGAGGTTCTGGATGCCGCCCGCGATCTGAAACGCGAACGGCCTGAAATTCGTTCGCTGGTATTGGAGTGTACCGATTTGCCGCCTTACGCCGCCCGGATACAGCAGGAGCTGGAACTGCCCGTATTCGACCTCACGACATTGGCTCAAATGGCGCATAGCGTTTCAGCACGCGCGCCCTACTCTGGCATCATGCCCTGGGGTTGATGGCTCGCTGGCATCGGGAAGGGACAGTTTCTGGCGAACTCAAAACAATAGCCATGGCAGTCTTCGAGCGCCCATTGGGTCTGATCGTTGGATTGGCTGTTCATCCCGAGCTGAGTGAACCCGTTGTGCTGGCGCTGACCGGCAGATTCGGCGGCCGCGCCACGTGCCCCTGCCTGCCAAAATCCCTTGTCAAAACCGCAATTCGGGTAATTTCCCTTGTTGCTTGCTATGTTCTTTTTCAACGCGCCTATGTGAGGGCGTAAATCTAGTGGTCGGGTGATGACTCAAAAAGACGTACTTGCCGGGTTTGCAAGAGCCCACTTCATGTCCGGCGCAACCCCGCTAGAGCGGTTGAACAGGCTGTCCGAAGAGTTGGGGATCGATCTTTGGCTAAAGCGTGATGATCTGACGGGCCTTGGGTTTGGTGGCAACAAAACAAGGCAGCTTGAGTTCTACTTTGGCGACGCGCTGGCGCAAGGTGCAGATACGATCCTGATTACCGGTGCCGTTCAATCAAACTATGTTCGTTCCGCCGCAGCTGCGGCTGCAAAGCTGGGTATGAAATCCGTTCTACAACTTGAAGAGCGCGTCCCGAACATGGGCCCGGAATATTACAAATCCGGCAATGTGCTGCTGGCGAAACTGCTGGGCGCTGAACACATGACCTATCCGGTTGGTGAGGACGAGGTCGGCGCAGATGCGGCGCTGCATGCGCGCGCTGAAGAGCTGAGGGCGCAAGGACGCAAGCCTTATGTCATTCACCTGGGGCTGAACCATCCGCCGCTTGGCGCACTCGGCTATGTCGCTGCGGGGCAGGAACTCTGTGAGCAAACACGGGATTTCGACGCAGTGGTCGTCCCGTCCGGCAGCGGGGCGACACATGGCGGATTGTTGACCGGGATAGCCCTCTCAGGAATGTCCGCTCGGGTGCATGGAGTGTGCGTACGTCGCGACCGCGAAAAGCAGCGGGAGCGTATGAGCATTGTTTTGCAGAAGCTTGGAAGCCTGCTTGGCATTGATCCCGCTAGGTTGCTCGCCAAAATCGAAGTCTGGGATGGAGCACTGGCCCCAGGTTACGGCAAACTTGGAGCAAAAACACGATCCGCCCTGGAAAGGATGGCTCAATCCGAAGGTATTTTTCTTGATCCTGTTTACTCAGCAAAAACCTTCGCGGGGTTGTTGGACCTCATCTCTGAAGAGCAAATCCAGCCAGGCCAAAAAGTAGTGATGATCCATACAGGTGGATTGCCTGCTTTGTTCGGCTACGAAAGCGAGCTTGCAGAGGACTTCCGCATTTCCGCCCCTGGTGTCAGGACCCATTGATTTCCGTCTAGCCGCATGATTCATGCTTGAAAAACAGAGCGGCAATCATGCCAGATCTTCTCTGGCGACCAGATGCGTAGATGCGCATCTTAAGCCCTACTTCCCCAAGTCTCACGGCAAGCCGCGCGGCGATGTCGGATTTGCATTCTCTCGCGCGTCCTTGCAGCATCGAAGTATTGAGCGGAGAAAAAGCGGCATGTTGTATGCGATTGCGATTTACGGCGAAACGGGTGTGTTCGAGGCCCTGAGCGGCGAGCATCAGGATGAGGTGATGGGCGGCCATCACGCATTGCAGACAGCACTGGAGGCGCGGGGCGACTATCTTTCTGTCAAACTCATGCCGCCCTCCACCGCCGTCACTGTTGATCCGGCGGGATCGCCCGGTCAGGCGCCGTTGATCGTCGACGGGCCGTTCGCCGAGACCAAAGAGAGCTTCCTTGGGTTCTACGCGGCTGAGTTTCGCGATCTGGACGAGGCGATTTCATTTGCCCGTATGATCTCGTCACCGGTGGCGCGGCTGGAGGTGCGGCCCATCGCCTGGGCGGGCGGTGTGATCTCTTCGGACTAGGCGCGTGTCGGATTGGCTTGAAGCAACCTTCCGGACGCAGCGACCAAAAGCGCTGGCCGCCCTGACGCGCTATTTTCGCGATGTGGAGATCGCCGAAGAGGCATTTGCCGAGGCCTGTGTCAAAGCGTTGGTCGACTGGCCCAAGCGTGGCACTCCCCGCGATCCACTGGCCTGGCTTTTGACTGCAGCGCGGAACGCGGGGCTGGACCGCATTCGCAAGGCGCAGCGGCAGCAGCGGATTCTGTCTCAGGTGCCGGAGGACCTGGTGGTTTCGGAGCATCCCGTGCCCGACCCTGATGCCTTGCGCGACGATGTTCTGCGGCTCTTGTTCATCTGTTGCCATCCTGCGCTGGAACGGCAAGACCAGATTGCGCTGGCGCTGCGCATCAGTGGCGGGCTGACGGTTGCAGAAATCGCCCGCGGGTTTCTGGTGAAACGCAAGGCAATGGAGCAGCGCATCACCCGCGCCAAGAAGAGGATCGCGGCCAACCCCGTTGCGTTTGAGACACCTAGCCCACAGGAACGCGGCAGGCGGCTGGGTGAGGTGTCGCTGATGATCTACCTTATGTTCAACGAGGGCTGGTCGACCTCGGACAGCGACACCCAGATCCGTTTGACGCTCTGTGAAGAGGCCATCCGTCTGGCCCGACTGCTTGCCGAATTGTTTCCGGGGATGGGCGAGCAGGGCGCGCTGCTGTCCTTGCTGTTGTTTCAGCATGCAAGACGTGAAGCCCGCATGGATAGCACCGGCAGGCTGGTTGCATTTGAAGATCAGGACCGGACGCTCTGGCATCGGGGCGAGATGCAGGAAGCGCTGGCCTGGCTTCAGAAGGCGCAGCGGATCGACCATGTCGGCCCCTACCGCATTCAGGCTGCAATCGCTGCCGAACATGCATTTGCGCGCACGGCCGATAAGACCAACTGGCCGGTCATCGAAGCCCATTATGCCGCTCTTTATGCGATGCAGCCGACACCAGTGGTCCGGCTCAATCATATCGCGGTGCAGGCCAGAACAAAGGGGCCAGAACATGCTCTGGGCGCGTTGGCGGAGATCTCAGGCGAGCTGGATGGATACCGCTGGTTTCACACGTTGCGGGCGGGCCTGCTGCAGGAGACCGGAGAGCCCGATGCGGCGGTCGCCGCCTACGAGCGCGCGCTAACCTTAGGGCCGACCGGGCCAGAGCAGGTGGTGATCCGCGAAAAGATCGCAGCGTGTCAGAAAAATTCCGGCTCGGTGTAGGTTCACAGCTCGGTCATGCGTCCTTGTGTCAGTCCCGAAAGCGCGGGGCGCCCAAAACGGAGCACAGATCATGAGCATTCTAGAAATGACCACCCCTGGCAATTCCGGCTGGATCGGACATTCCGGCCCGGATCAGGCCAAAGCCAAGGCGTTCTACAAAGACGTGCTGGGCTGGACCATCAACGACATGCCGATGCAGGACGGATCGAGCTATTCCGCCATCGCCATCGGTGAGACGACCATCGGGGGGTTTTCGCCTATGCCCGAGGAAAGCGGCAACTGGACCATCTATTTCACGGTCGCCGATGTGGATGCTGGCGTCGCCCAGGCACAGGCGCAGGGGGCAGAGGTGATCGCGCCGACGATGGATGTGCCCGGCGTGGGCCGCATGGCCACACTGAGCGATCCGCAGGGCGCGCGGTTTGCGCTGATCACCTATGAAAGCATGACGGTCTAGGCCGCAGGAGCAAGGAGGCATGCAGATGGGTTTTGCACTTCAGACCACCCTCTTTTTCACCGCGATATTCGTGATCATCAGCGTTCCGATGTCGATTGTGGTGGGGCTCAGGCGTGTCCAGACCGGGATCACGCTGTTGCACGGCGGGGATGAGGAATTGCTCCGGCGCATGCGCGCGCATGGCAATTTCATTGAATATGTCCCGCTGGGGCTGATTGCCCTTGCCGGAGCCGAGGTGGCCGGTGCGCCGGTCTGGCTGCTGATCCTGTGTGGTTGCGCCTTGTTGCTCGGGCGGGTGCTGCACTACCTCGCAATGCGCTGGTCGCCCGACGGCATGGGTCGCCCCGCCGGGGCGCTGCTGACCTCGGTCACGCTTGTCGCACTGGGAGTGACGATCCTGCTGCGCCTCGCCAGCATGATCTAACGAAACGCCCCCTTGGGTAGCGGCCCGCCCCGATCCGCAATACCGCGCGGGGCGGCCACACCCGAGGCTTCGGTCCGCGGCAACCAAATGCCCATTTGGGATGGAGTGGTCATTTGGGCAGGTGGGTTGAGGGTGCACTGAACGACTACCGACTGACGTCGGTAGGATCGGCGATGTGGTTTTCGAGGTATTGCAACACGACGTCTTCGGTGATGGCGCCGTTGGTCGTTGAGAAATACCCTCGCCCCCAGAACCGGCGTCCCCAATAGCGCTTGCGGATCGCGGGGAATTCCCGTTGCACCTTGTGGGACGAACGGCCCTTCATCTTGCGCACCAGATCGGAAATGGCAATCTTCGGCGGCGCGGACACGAACATGTGGACGTGGTCACTCGACAGCACACCGCGCAAGATGTCGACCTCGTTCTCCCGACAGACCTGCCGAAGGATGTCGCGCACCCGCAAGCGCAACGCCCCGGTCAACACCTTGTAGCGATACTTCGTCGACCAGACGATATGATAGCGATGATAGAAAACGCAGTGCTTGCCGCTGTCATATTGCATGATCTTACCCTCTGGAAAATGAGCCTTCGACCCGGCTGCGGCTCATTTTCCAGAGGGTAAGATCATTACACGATTCTTTACGCTGAAGCGGGTCCGACTGGAAGTCGGAGGGTTTGCTCCAGAGCGTGGATACTAAAATACAGGATTTTGGCGCCACCCGCAAGGTCCGACAGTAGCTAGTCCATCCGATATCCGACGTTTCTCAGCGTCACAATCCGTGCGCCTTCTTCTCCGATTTTCCGCCTCACCCGGCCCACATAGACATCGACAACATTGGTGAGCGGGTCGGCATTGAGACCCCAGACGGCGTTCAGTATGCGCTCGCGTGACAGCACTCGGCCGGAATTGGTGAGGAAAAGTATCAAGAGATCACGTTCTTTCTTTGACAGATCAACTTCGGCACCATCAACCGTTACCTGCAACGACGAGCGGTCAAACGTAAGCGCCCCGCTTGTTATCAGATTATCTTGCAGTTCAGCGGCATATCCTGTGGCGCGGCGGTGGAGCGCCTCGACGCGGGCGATCAATTCGTCGAAGTCGAAAGGTTTGGGCAGATAATCGTCTGCGCCCATTTTCAGCCCCTCAACCTTTTCTTCAGGGCTGTCCAGCGCGGTCAGCATGAGGATTGGGGTCTTGGATTTGCGGGCGCGCAATTTGCGGCAAACATCCTGCCCTTGTATGCCGGGTAACATCAAGTCCAGAAGAATCACGTCATAGCTGTTCGATGCGACATATTCGAGCGCATCTTCACCGTCGGCTACATGATCAACCGACCAGCCCTCGGCCGCCAGTCCACGACGGACGAAGTCAGCAACACGGGTTTCGTCCTCGACCAATAATATGTTCATGTGCTGCTCCATCCTGATTTTCGGGGAGAGAGAATTTCAGGCCCGTTTTGAGACATCCTAAAGGGACCTGACGCCAATCAATAAACAATCTACCGTTACTATGCTCAAAACTGGCCTAAGCCTTGGCCGAAACGACCTTCATTCGTAACTTTTTCGGAAGCGATACAATAACCCGAAGACCGCCGGTTTCGGCATCCTCAAGGGCGACAGTACCGCCATGGGCCTGCACGATGGATTTCACAACCGGCAAACCCAGCCCGGTGCCTTCGCCCCCATCACCTGATGCGTTTGAACCGCGAAAAAAGCGATCAAATGCCCTGGATTTCTCTGACGTACTCAGACCGGGGCCATCATCGACAATAGAGATATCGATGTTGTTTTTGCCCTCTTGCAGCACGATCTTGATCGACGGTCCACCATAGCGCCGCGCATTCTGCAACAGGGCTAGAACCGACTGACGCAGGCGTACTTCGTCGACAGGCGCCCGGACAGGATTGTCCGGGTTGGTGATTTCGACGGCACCGGGGAACATAGCAACGGCATCTCGGATGATCTTGCGGATATCTATTTCCTTGCGGTCCAGGCGCAACTGGCCAGCCTCGTACCGTGCCACAGTCAGCATGTCATCAACGATCTGATTTGTGTGTTTTGCACTGTCGCGAATGCGCGCGAGGGCGTCAGACACGTCCTCGCTGAGCGTGTCCGCCGTGCGAAGGGTCACATCGGTCTCGCCAAGAATAATGGCAAGCGGCGTGCGCAGTTCGTGGCTGATGTCCGCCATCAGTTGCTTGCGGTTTTCTTCACCCATCTCAAGCTTGTCGATCAGGTTTTGCAGTTCAGCGGTTCGCGCTGCGACCGTTGCTTCCAGTTTTTTCCTCTGTTCCTCACGGCTGGCCTCGCGTGCGGCCAGACTTTTGCCCATGCTGCTCAGAACACCGCTCAAATCACGGAACTCACGACTGCCACCAAGCGCAACAGAGGCGGAATAGTTTGCTTCGCGCAATTGCTCGATACTTTTCTGGAGCCGTATTATGGGCTTCCTGATCTGTCGGTTGAAGGACAGCAGCCCCCCGACCAGCATGATCACCGTCGCACCCAGGATGGCATAGACCATCTGCCTGTTCCAGGCGCGGAACTTGGCCGCCTCTGCCAGAACTTCTTCGACCTCCTCCAATTCTTCTTCCAGAGCGGTCTCGATTTTGCGATCCAGTATGATGTCAATTTCACCATCCAGAAGCGCGGCCAGCCGTTCGATCTGCACGAGCGTGTCTATGGGATCGCCCGTCGCAGCCAGACTTGTGATCGCTGCATTGACCGAGCCGATGTCTTCTTCAATGTCATCGAGCAACTCAAGCTCCTCGATCTCTTCCTCACCAACCATCTGGATCTCGCGACCGATGACGTTGCGAATGTCTGCAATAATCACCTCGATCTTGGTTTGCAGCTCAGCTTCTGCTTCTCCTCCGTCGCGCTCGCCGATCAGCAATGCATCGCCATGTTGTTTGAACAAGCGGTATAGGTTTGCCTCAAGCTGTAGATGCAGGCCGTAGGATTCTTGTGCAAGCTGTGTGCGCGCATCCCACCATCGGGACTTTTCAAGGCTGTAGAGAGTGAGCCAGGCTAGGCTGCCCAGAAGGCCGATGATAACGGCGGCGTAAATTCCAAAAAGAGTGGTAGAGCGCATGTCAGTTGGTTTTCGCTTTATGTGTTGAACTAAGGTGCTCGTCGGCCTCGACCAGTATCACGGTGGCGGGCGTCAATCGCCGGAGCGTATCTAGAAGGACTTTCCGGTCCGGGTCTACGGACCAACGGAGGGACGAAATGACAATCACATCTGCATGCCCCAATACCGAACGCGCCATATCCAGACGTAGGGATTGTGCAGGGGTCAGACCCTTTCCGTTTTCGGATAGGCGTTGATTGAGGCCATCTGGCGCGCGCAGCAAGTCAGCGAGACCAAAGGCGGACAGGACTTCTGCGACCCTTGCATTTTTGGGTCGTTTGCGTGTGCTCAATGTCGCGGATCGTCGAAGACTACCCTGTAGACCGACGTGATCATCGCCGATGTAATACACATGCGGCCTTTTGGTCTGACCGTTAAACAACAGCTCCATGTTCTCAATTCTATCAAGACCTGCGATCAGGCGGGCAAGTTGTATTGCGTTGTTGGCTTTGAGTGTCGTAAGCGATCCGGCCTCAGCCGTAAATTGGAGTGGCTCGTTGCCAATCCGACCTCTTACCGTAACCGAGGTTGGTACTTTGCCGGATTTTGCCTGCCGCTGGACGCTGGGCTCACGCAACAAGCGATGTGCCTTTTCCCGAGCCACGCGCCAGGCGCAGAACTTGTCCCAAGCCGCTCCGAGATCCTGCAGAGGCATCGCGACGAGTGCGAGGACGGACAGGCTTGCGGCGACGGTGGCGGGCGCGGTGCCGCTTCGGCTGGCTGTCCATAGTATTGCAAGGCCTGAAAGCGCGACCCCCACCTGCACGATCGCCTGCAAGCCGGTTGCTCGACTGCGACGCGAAACGGCATCCTGTTTCAGGGATGTGCCCCGTTTATCCAATGCGCGCAGCTCTTTGTTGGTGCGGCCCATAAGGTCCAGCTCTGGCGCGATTGCGATGCGTTCTATCATGGTGATAGCGATATTGGCGCGTCGACGCCGAAGATACTGATGTCGCCGCTCAAGGGTCCAGGCCACGGCAACCATTAAGACCAGCGCGCCACCGACCGGCAAAACGCCGATGCGTGCCAGCGATGGGTCTAGCGCAAAGAGAATGGCAACCGCACCGGGCAGCACAACACCAGCCGTCAGCACATCCGGCAATCCGCGTCCGAACCAAAGGCGCGCAGCAGACAAATCCCCAACAAACCGCAACGACAACGCGCCGACGCGCCGTTCTTCGTGTCGGGATTTTGGCAGGCTCGCAATCTGTTCATAAAGAACGCGCCGCAACGCGATCGAATAGCTTTGCCCCAGGCGTTCAGCCTCTCGGCGCGAGAAAAACAGACAAATTGCCCCAATCGTACTGGAAATGGCCAGTTCGCAAACCGTTCTGATCGCGAGCGTTTCGCCTGTATGCAAGGCCGCAAAGGCGTCGCGCGTTGCAAAGGCGGCAATGGCCAGGGCAGCGGCTTGGACAATCCCGCTCCCAATAACGAGGACCGCGCCAAAGGCGCGATCCTTTGTGGCAAGAGGCGGGGGTAGAGTCCTCATGCAGCCACGTTCTTGGAGCTGCGTCGCATTAGGGGCGCGACGTGCAGCGCAATCGTTTCCGGCAGCCAGAGGTCTTCGCGCGACAGAATCGGCAGGCCAGTGACATCTGCCGCTTCTGCGGTCGAGAGGGGCGAGCAGCTGACCATGCCGGAAATCGCAAAGGGTGAAAGCTCCATCTGTTTCAGGACTGTCACACCTCCCAATGCGCTGAGCGCGTCAGGCGCCGCAAAAAGAATGCCATCCAGCCGTTCGCGTATGCGGGAAGACTTCAGGATTGCGCGGGTTTCCTGCTGGAATACACCATCGGCGATCTCGACAACGACAACCTCTGCCCCGCGCGCCGCCGATGTAGCAACCAATGTCTCAAAGCCTGCTTCGATCCGATCCAGTGGCATTCGAAACGTCGTGGACATGCCGACATCCGTGAAATCCAAAGCCGGGGCACCGCCATCCTCAAAACTATTGAAGTCACCGAATGCCCCGGTGCCGGTGGCTTTGACACCAGCAACGGCAAAACCGGACCGCATTAATCCGTGAGCGAGGCTTGTAGCCGCGGTGGTTTTGCCAGAATTCATCGAAGCGCCAAAGACACCAATCACCGTGACACGATCATTTGTGGGCAGGCTGGGCAGGGCATAGTCCTCGACATTTAGGGCGCGGCCGTTCTTGCTGGTCAACAGACCCAGCGGCCTTAAGCGGGTCGGTTCACTCATCCGGACATGGGCTGCATCAACACGACCGGCCACGCCGCCGCCTGCCACCAGATCGATCAGATCGTCGTCTACGACTGCGCTGGCCAGAAATTGGTCGGGCGCATAGCGATCACCGACACACAGAACCACCAAGTCGCCCGGATAGCTTGTCGACACACGCCGCTCGGCAAGCTGGATTTTCTTGTGATGGCCGATCTTGGCGATTTCACACAGGATCAGGTCGCCCGGTTTTGCGGATTGGAAGTTGGTCGAGAGCCCGCGCACATCGTCGCGGTTCACACGTCGTGTCGTAAAGGCCCATTTCGCGATCGCGCACAGATCGGTGGTAAGTGGGGTCATGTTGGTCATAGCTTCAGCTCCGTTATCGCAGTGGTAGAGGTGTTTTCCATTTTGCGGAGTTGTATGATCGTTATTCTATGGCCAGATGAACCATCGCCCCGTAGTGAGATGAACGTCGGATGAACGGGCGGAAGGACAGCGACCCTGCGTATTGCACCTTCGGCTCAGCACCACATTGCGAGCACGGGTCATCACATGATGCGCCTTGAGTTCCGATCAATCATCATCCCCGCCATCGCCATCGCCATCACCGCCGCCGCCATCACCGCCCTCACCACCATCGCGGTCGTTGTCATTCCTGTCATCGTCTCTATCGTCGTCGCTATCCTCTCGGTCAGCAGAGGAATTAGAGCGTCGATCGTCGTTCCGATTGTCACTTGGCCCCCTCCGCAGTTCCGGGATCGTAATCCGATTATCGCCATTGTGATCGGTGGAGTTCATCAATCTGGCCGCTCCGTCCCGGCCAAACGCAGCCTCCAACTCGTCTAAACTCAGCTCGCGATCGGAATTGGTGTCCACAGATCTGAAGCTGGCTGACTGAGCGTTTGCGACCGAGAGCGGGCATAAGGAGAAAAGCCAGATACCTGAAAGGAAAACAGTAAAGATCAGCGCATGGTTTAGGCGACGCCGTGCAGGGCCTGAAGCCTCGCATCTTTCGCAAGTGCTTTTGAAACGCATCAACCTTGCCTGGGACTATGAACACTGACCCCCCGAACGTCAGGCCAAGAATTCCTATGTCTCGCGGCGAGATGAATTTTATCGGGGCATAAACATGAACGTCAGATGAACGCGGCCAAGGGATCGGTTGTCTTAGCGCGGGTTTGCGCCCTTTGGATCTGTAGATCGAGCAACTTTTGCGGGACTGTCATAAAACGTTCACAATCTTACCGGGTTGCCGTTCATCTCGATGAATACGTAGCCGTCAGGTGCTTCCCTTAATCCTTTGGTCAAGAAGGCGCGAAAGCGCAGCCGACAGAAGGAAGGAGCACCAAATGGCCATCGCGATAAATTTTGCACGGCAAGGCCACCCTCATTCGGCAGCGCTGGCCAGCACGATATCTGCGATACTGCCTCTGGCATTCGGCATTCTGATCGGATCGGTGATTTGGCTGACGGCAGCGGAATTGTCCGCTGACGCCAAAATCGTTCTCATCGTCATTATCTTCGCGATGATCGGCTGGGTTGCAACGCGGCTACCTGACAGTCTGGTCGCCTTGCTGGCAGCCCTGGCCCTTGTCGTTTCAGGCGCTCAGCCACAAGAAGCGCTGACCGATACGCTAGGTGAAAAGATCGTGTGGCTGCTGCTGGCGGCGTTCGTCATCGCGGCGGTCATCAAAGAGGCAGGCCTGGCTGAACGGTTGGTGGCGCCGCTGACCCAGAGTGCACCACGTATCTTGTCGTTCTTCCTTATGACCGGTGCCGCGATCTCATCGACCGCGTTTCTGTTGCCTAGCACCTCAGGGCGGGCGGCTCTGCTCTTGCCGGTGTTTCTGGGTCTTGTCACCGCGCTTCCCGATCGCCGACTGGCAAAACCGCTGGCATTACTGTTCCCCACGGCCATTCTTTTGTCTGCTGGTGGCTCCTTGATTGGCGCTGGCGCGCATGTGGTGGCTGTCGAGGCAATCAGTGCAAGCGGTGGTCCGGCGTTTGGCTATCTCGACTGGCTGATGATCGGGGCACCATTGGCCTTTGCATCGGTCTTGGCTGCAACGCTTCTGATCTTCGTTCTTTTTGTCCCGCAGGAGTTACGCAACGCCCGGCTGAAACCGTCATCGAAAAGCGGGCAGCTGACCAAGATCCAGCATCGCATCCTTTGGGTTCTGAGTGGTGTCATCTCGCTTTGGATCGTCAAGCCGCTACACGGGTTGGACGAAACGATCGTTGCCTTGGGTGGCGCGGTGTTGCTGCTGCTTCCACCGTTTTGCACCCGCAAGCCAAAGGATGTCTTCCGCTCGGTTGATGTCGAGCTGGTACTTTATATGACCGCGACTCTGATGCTGTCTGTTGCCGTGATTGACACAGGGCTCGACCGCTGGCTGGCCGCAGGTGCGCTGTCACTATTGCCAGCCGAACTCGCAACGCACTCAGGCGCAGTCGTGCTTTTTCTGTCCGCTGTAGCGGTGGCATCCCATCTGGCGATTACATCCCGATCAGCACGGGCAGCCATCCTTATTCCCGCCCTGGCTCTGCCTGTCGCTGGGTTGGGGCATGATGCAACACTGGCCATTCTGATTGCCGTTATGGGCACCGGTTTCTGCCAGACCCTGATGGCCAGCGCAAAGCCGGTCGCAATCTTCGGGATGCACGATCAGGCCGGTTTCACCCAGACAGACCTGTTCCGGCTGGCATTGCCTTTGGCACCCCTGAAGATTGTTCTGCTCATGACCTTCGCGCTTTGGGTCTGGCCGCATCAAATTGCGAAACTGGCCCCGAACACCAGCGACGCAAAGCCGATAGCCACTTACATTCATGTCGTGTCGTCTTCGCAGCGCGCCGCGATTGCAACCGCGCCGCAGGACTTTTCCGCCAGTGCCACGCCGGTCAGCCTGCGTCCGAAGGAACGGCCCGAGGCTTTTGCACGGCTTTCCGGCGCAAACGCCACCCCCTCAAAGCAGCCTACAGCCGCCGCCCAAACCCGCGTCACGCTTCTCAACACCATGCGCCGTGATGTGCGCCGTGCCCGGCAAGACTTGCGCGCCACAGGCAAACAGCTCGAACGCGATCTTTCCCGCCTGTTCCAGTGACCGGAGCAGGCCCCCAAGGTAACCCAGAAGAAGGAAGTTCAAGATGAGTATGACTATTCTCGTTGCCCCCTCCGGTTTCAAGGAATCCCTCTGCGTTTCTGAGGTAACCAACTCCATTTCAAAAGGCATCCTGCGGGCTATGCCCAACGCCCGCATCCTGAAAGCGCCTATGGTTGATGGTGGCGAAGGCACCACCGAAGCGCTTGTACGCGCAACGGGCGGCACAATTGTCCCGGCGCGCGTGACCGGCCCCGTGGGCGACCCTGTCGACAGTTTCTTCGGGATATTGGGTGGGGATGGCCCGCGTACAGCTGTCATCGAAATGGCCGCCGCCGCTGGCCTGTCGCTTGTACCCCGTGATCGGCGCAATCCGATGCTGACCACGTCCTATGGTGTGGGAGAGTTGATCCTCCATGCGCTTGATGCCGGGGTGGAACGCATCCTTGTTGGTTGTGGCGATAGCGGCATAAACGACGGCGGCGCAGGTCTTGCCCAGGCGCTGGGTGCGCGTTTGCTGGACTCCAACAACGCCGAGATCGACACTGGCGGCGGCGAGCTCTTACATCTCGACAGAATATGCCTGTCTGGCCTCGATAAACGTCTTAACACCGTGCAAATTGATGCAGCGGTGAATTGGCACAATATGCTCTTGGGACCCAAAGGAGTCGCCCGCGTCTTCGGCCCTCAAAAGGGCGCAACGCCTGCTCAGGTCGACCATCTAGATGCGGCACTGCACCGTTGGTCGCAGGTGATCCGGGCCGAGATGAACATCGATGTTGGCAGTGCCCAGGGGGCCGGAGCATCGGGCGGGCTGGGGTCGGGGCTGATCGCGTTCGCAGGTGCAACGCTTCATCCACGCTTTGATGTGGTGATGCAGTATCTCGATTTTGACCGTTTGCTGAGCAAGGCCGATCTGGTCGTCACTGCAGAAGGTAGTCTTGATGGCCAGAGTCCCTATGGAAAAGTCCCGTGCGAAGTCGCGCGACGCGCAGAAGAGTGCGGCATACCGACAATTGCGCTGGCGGGCACCATCGGGAAAGGCGTGGATCAGACCTTTGATCATGGAATCTCTGCCTTCGCCTCGATCCTGAAACGGCCATGCACCTTGGAAGAAGCCATCCAAGACGGCGAACGCCTGCTTTGCCGCGCGGCCGAGGATGCAATGCGAATGATGCGTGTTGGCTTGATGATGTCGAAAAGGCGAAACGCAGCATGACCCACTGGCGTTCCCGCTGGCACCATTCGGCGAATAGAACCGAGCTTGGCTTTCTCAGCCCGCTTCTGTGGACTAACCCTTTACGGCACCCGCCGTGAGACCGGTCTGGAACTGACGTGTCATGACCAGATAGGCAACGATCACGGGCAAGGTCGAGATCACAACACTGGCAAAGACCAGCCCCCATTCGGTGGAATACGTGCCGATAAAGGCGACGATCCCAACCGGCATGGTCTGCGCCTCTGGCTTGAACGCGACGATCAACGGGATAAAAAACTCGTTCCACATCCAGACGCCGTTCAGAATCGCGACCGAGACCAGACCGGGCTTCATCAGTGGCAAGATCACGCGTCGGAAGATCTGCCATTCGCTGGCGCCATCCATCCGCGCCGATTGCACCAACTCTTCGGGCAGGGCCGCCGCCATCGGCGTCAGCACAAGAACACCAAGGGGCAGTCCCATCGCGCTGTAGGGCAGGATCAGCGCCAGCAGACTGCCCAGCAACCCAAGCGCTTTGAGCATCACAAAGAGCGGCAGGATGATGGCGTGGACGGGGACCAGAAGGCCCGCCACGAAGAGGCTGTACAACCCGGTTGAAAACCGCCGGTCCTTGCGTCGCAGACCATAGGCAATCATCGCCGACAATATGGTGCTCAGGACCACCGACACTGTCGTCACGATGATGGTGTTTGGCAGCGTGATGGACAGGTTCGCGTCAGTCCATGCCTTGGTATAGTTGGTGAACGCCCACGATTTTGGAACACCATAGGGGTTCATGAAAAATTCGGGCACCGTCTTGAACGAGGCCAAAATCATGAAGAACAGCGGCACAAGGACAATCGCCGAAGCGCAGCACAGATAGGCGGTGCGCCAGGCCGTTGCCAGATCGCGGTCCAGACGGGTCTGCCGCCGACGGCCATGTGCCGGGGTAATCATGTCTCGATCTCCCTGCGGCGCAATTGCCGGATCAGCATCCAGCAGATCGCGGCCATGGCCAGCATCATCAAAAGCGCCATGGCGATCCCGAAGGCAAAGCGAATGTCGCCCGACGAAAAGGACGACGTTCCAAAGGCTGTCCGATAGATCAGCGTCCCAAGCACGTCGGTCGCATAGTTGGGTGCGCCCAGAGGACCGGTCAGCACATAGACCACGTCAAAGGTCCTGAACGTGCCAATGAAGGTCAGAACTGTGAGCGCGGTAAAGGCGGGCGACAATTGCGGGAAAACCACGCGCCAAAAGACCTGCCGCGAGTTGGCGCCATCCATCTCTGCGGCTTGTTTGAGTTCTTCGGGAACCGCCTGCAGGCTTGCAAGGTAAATGATGATGGCCCAGCCAAGGCTGTTCCAGGCCGTCACAACAATAACCGCGATCAGCGCAGTGCCCGGCTGGCTGAGCCATTGAACGGCGAGAAACCCAAGGCCGGTACTTTTCAGGACAGGATTGATCAGCCCGATATTGGGCGACAACATCAGCGTCCAGACAAAACCGGTGGCGACCAGCGACATAATCACGGGCAGAAACAGCACGGTCCGGTAGAACTGCATGAAGCGTGGTTTTTCGTTCAGCAACACCGCGGTGTAGAGGCCGATCGTGTGCTGAAAGATCAAAATCACCACGAAGATCACGGCATTGTGGAATGCGGCACGATAGAACGGGCCGTGGGTCAGAATCTCGGCATAATTTGCAAGCCCGATGAACTGGACGTTGTTGCCCAGGCCCGACCAGTTGGTCATCGAGATGCCGAACGCCAGCGCCAGAGGCAACAAGAAAACGCCAAGGAAAAAGACCAGCCCCGGCACCACAAACCACAGATGCCCGTAGCGCCGTGAAAATTCTGATGGCGGTCGGCTTTGCCTATCTCTCTTGATCATCGCGGCCTATTGCCTCCGTGAATAGGTGGCCGGGCGCACCCAGCCACCGGAACCTGCGCTTAGCTGCCCGAAGGTTTGACCTCGGCCTGCAAAAGTTCGGAGAACGCCTCGGGCGTCATGTCACCCAGAAGTAGCGCGGCGATATTGTTCTGCGCCGCTCCAAAGACCGAACCGACCTCAGGCAGTTCGTAGAAAACGCGCACGTCGTTCGATGCGCGCGCCGTGCCGAACTCTTCCAGGATCCGGCTGTCAGTTGGAACGACGTCCTTGTTGGTGGTCATCGTGATGGTGTCGACGACCATCTGCTGCGCGACCTCGCCCAGCATCCACTGCAGGAATGTCAACGCTTCGTCTTTATGCTCGGACTGTGAATTGATGGTGAAAATGTATTCCAGCCCGGTCACAGTGGCCGGGGTGCCACCTTCGGCCGCCGGGAAGGGCACGACGCCCAGATCAACCTCAGGATTGATCTCCTGATAGCCTGCAAAATCAGCCGAGCCGCCGGGCATCATCGCGCCCTGTTTCATGGCGGCCAGAGCCTTGCCTTCGACATAGGCAGTCGACAGCGCACCAGGTTGCAGGCAGGGGGCGATTTCCTGAATGAAAGCCGCCGCCTTGACCATGTCCGGGTCGGTGAACTTACGCGTACCCGCCCGCAATTCGTCAAATCCGTCGGCACCCATGATACTGGCTGCAGACATCATATACATGAACGACGGCACGATCCCGTCCGAAGCAGGCACCACCAGCGGGTTGATGCCCCGCTCCTTCAGCGTTTCACAAACCGACAGCAGTTCCTCACGTGTCGTGGGCGGTGTCAGCCCCTGCTCTTCCATGATGTCCCGATGATAGTAGAGACCAACCGTATACGATCCCAGAATAGGCACGCCGAAAACCTTGCCGTCATTATCCACAGCGCTGGCGGCAGATGGCACCAGCGACGACAGATCGAGCTTTCCGGTCAGGTCGGTCAGATAACCTGCCTCGGCGGCTGCGACGGTCTCGGGACCCGCTGGCAAGCCAAAGAGATCCGGCGCCTCTCCGGCAGCAAGCGCGGTGTTCAGGCGCGCCGTATAATTGGTTCCGGCAATCTCTTCGAGTTCGATGTCGATATGCGGATGTGCCGCTTCGAATTTTTCGAGAATGGCTTCGGCGCGATCTTTCCACTCGGGATGCTGGTGCCACATCGACAAGGTGACCTTGTCATCGGCAATAGCGGCGGTCGAGAACGCGCAGGCGGTGGCGGTTGCCAATGCTTGGACGGTGAGACGGGTCTTCATGGGTTCCTCCTCGTTGGTTTTCGCACGCGAACGCACGATCTATGGGTCCTTTCCGGGTGGCTGGGCGGTTTTTGACAGCGCTTCGCCGGTCTTGGGGTCAAAGAAATGCAGCCAGTCGCACTGGACCACCGCAGTGGCCGTCTGTCCGGCGCGCACCGTCGATCTGGCACCGAACCTCGCGATACAGACAGACTTGTCGGGGGCGACATCGCCGGTGTCGTCATCGGTATCGAACACCTGTTCGGCATCGATGCGCAGATGGGTCATATGGTCCGAGCCCAGGGATTCCACCAGCTTGACTTCGGCCCTGATCTTCCAGGAGGGCGCTGCATCACCAACCAGCCCGGCATCTTCGATGTCTTCGGGGCGGATGCCGACGATGACAGCGTCTCCGGTCAGGGTGCGCAACCCCGGGTGACGGTCTCTGGCCCGGTCAGTGACGGCCAGTGTCTGGTCTCCGAACGTAACCATCATCTGCGCATCTTCAGACTGTGTCAGCTGTGCGCGAAACAGGTTCATGGCAGGTGACCCGATGAACGACGCGACGAAAGTATTGGCGGGACGGTGATACAGCGTGTCAGGCGTATCAACCTGCTGCAGCACCCCCTTGCGCATCAATGCAACCCGGTCACCCATTGTCATCGCCTCGACCTGGTCATGGGTGACGTAGATGGTTGTCACCTTGAGGCGTCGTTGTATCTGAGCGATTTCCGAACGCATTTGCACGCGCAGTTTCGCATCGAGATTCGACAGCGGCTCGTCCATCAGAAAAACCGACGGGCGTCGGATCAATGCGCGCCCCATGGCCACGCGCTGCCTCTGCCCGCCGGACAGATGCGCGGGCTTGCGCCCCAGCAGCGCTTCAAGCTGCAAGGTTCGGGCGACATCCTTGACGGCAGCATCGATTTC
The DNA here is from genome assembly GCF_041537905.1 of Ruegeria jejuensis. NCBI lineage: Bacteria > Pseudomonadati > Pseudomonadota > Alphaproteobacteria > Rhodobacterales > Roseobacteraceae > Ruegeria > Ruegeria jejuensis. Next base: position 24,534 of record NZ_JBGRUO010000023.1, read on the forward strand.
CGCCCGGGGGCGTCGCGCGATCGACATTGGAAAGGCGATGTTTTCATAGACCGTCATGTGCGGATAAAGCGCGTAATTCTGAAAGACCATCGCGATGTCGCGGTCCCGCGAGGCATAGTCATTCACGACCGTTTCCCCGATCGAGACGGTACCGTCGCTGACATCTTCGAGACCTGCGATCAGCTTCAGCGCTGTTGACTTCCCACAGCCGCTTGGCCCGACCAGCACCAAAAACTCACCCTCTGCAATATCAAGGCTAAGTGACCGCAAGGCGGGCTCGTCCTGCGCATCATAGCGCTTGGTGAGTTTGTCTATGCAAACGGTCGACAAGCTCTCCTCCCGATTAAGCTCGCCACCCTTCATCCCCTATCAACGCACGAACATCAAGATTTAATATATTATTTGGTGAATATCGTACTTAAAATAACGGTAATCGTACCTCAACATACAGACCACTCAGAGGAATCGCTGACTCGATCGGATCGGATCGCGGTTGTCGGTGGACAGGTGAATTAGGGCGAAGAGCCATGTTTCATTGGATGGCAAGCCCGACCGCAAAGCGCGGACCCCGCCTCCGCGCCTTTGCCTTCAAGCGTTGCCTTTAAAGGCCCAGGACACGCATTTGTTGCGACATCTGGTGGTATGAACCGTCAACATGCCGCTTGATCACCTCAACGGCCCGCTCGGCATCATTGGCGCGAAAGGCATCAATCAACTCGCGGTGTTCGCGCTTGATGGCCTCGAAGCGGGCCGGCTTGATGCTCAGCTTGGCGCCATGAACATTCAGCGCCCGCCGCAGGTTCTGCCACATCTCGGCGGCTTGCTGGTTGTAGTGCCGCTTGCAGATGGTGCGATGGAACTCGGCATCCAGCTTGCGGAACAGCACAATATCAGGGGCCGCGCTCTGCTCGATCTGTTCCTGTATCGCTTCCATCTCATCAATCATTTCCGAGGGCGCAAATTCAGCGAACCAGCCGACAAAGTAGGGCTCCAGCAGCTGCAGGATCTCGAAAATATTCTGGATGGTGTTGGCGTCGGCCTTGCGGATCGTTGCCCCGCGATTTGGGCTGATATCCACGAATCCTTCACCTTGCAGACGCCGCAGAACTTCGCGCACGGGGCTGGTACTGACGCCGTAGCGCCGCGCCAGTTCAGCGACCTTCAAACGTTGCCCGCCTTCCAGCACACCGCCGGAAATGTCTGACAAAACGGCCTCGTACAGCGAGGATTCAGTGTCGCCGGATTTGTCGATGGCATTCATATCAGTCCACGTCTCAGTCTGGGCCAGCCCTGCGGGATACGCATTGCTGTGTCCCGACGAAACTAGGGGAGTTTAGACGGGAGTTCCAGCTTTTTGACCAACCGATTCCGCTTCTTTGTGATATTAAATGAAAAAAATAATATACGATTTGAGAAATTTGATGATATCAATATCGGAAAGAGACTCGCTGATCCGGGGGATACCTTGCCCAGAATTGCATCCATTGAACCGCTTTTGGTCCGCGTTGGTCATCGCAACCAGCTTCTCGTCAAGGTCATGACCGAAGACGGGACCGTCGGCTGGGGAGAGTCAGGCATGTCCTCGCGAGAACGCTCCGTCGCGGCCACAATCTCGCACTTTGCGGATTTCCTCGTCGGGCAGGATTCGCGCAGGATCGGGCGCATCTGGCAAGAGGCCTATCGCAGCCAGTATTTCGAGGGTGGGCGCGTTCTGACGGCGGCGATCTCGGCCATCGACATCGCGTTGTATGATATTCTTGGAAAGCAGCTTGAGGTGCCTGTTTATCAACTTCTTGGTGGACGCCAGCGCGATACGGTGCCCAGCTTTGCCAGTTGCATGGGCACCAGTGCGCAGGAGTTGCTGGACAAGGCGCGCATTCTGGTCGAGGCCGGTTGGGATTGCATACGGATCTACCCATCGAATTTCGACAATGGCGGGATCTATGATCCACGTGCCTCCTTGTCCGGAACCGCCGAAGAACTGATTGCGATCCGCGAGGAATTTGGCCGCGCGATCACGCTGGGCATCGATTTACATCACCGGTTTTCGGTTGCCGAAGCCGCAAGCTTTTGCCAGATGCTGCCGGTGGGCACGCTGGACTTTCTCGAGGAACCGATCCGCAGCGAAACACCCGAAGCCTATGCGGCGCTGCGCAAAATGGTCGATGTGCCCTTTGCAATCGGCGAAGAGTTTTCTTCGAAATGGGAAGCCGCGCGTTTTCTCGAAGCGGGCCTGACGCAATACATGCGCCTTGATATCTGCAATATCGGCGGCTTCACCGAAGCGATGAAAGTCGCTGGCTGGTGCGAGCGGCATTATGTCGATCTGATGCCGCACAACCCTTTGGGGCCAGTCTGTACCGCCGCGTCAATCCACATGGCGGCTGCGGTCCCGAACTTCAGCTGGATTGAAACCCGTCAATCCTGCGTCGAACAGGATCTGGGGTTTCACGACCCCCGGATCTTCCCGGTTCAGGTTGAAATGGACGGACCCGTCTATGTCGTGCCTGACGCGCCCGGATTGGGGGTGGAGGTGGACGAGGATGTCGCACGGGCGGTCATCCCGGACCACGTCGAGTCTCCCCATCTGCGCAGGCCCGATGGCTCCGTGACCAACTGGTGACTTTGACAAGGATCGACTTTGCCGAATGAGGAGGAAGTAATGAGGACGTTCAAAGGATACAACAGGATGCGCCAAGCGGGCGCACTTGTGCTCGCCGTGGCCTGCGCCATCCCGGCCTGGGCCTTCGAGGAGGCGCCTGATCTTGCGGCGAAAGTCGCCGCAGGTGAGCTGCCACCGGTCGAGGAACGCCTGCCCAACGAACCAATGGTCATGGAGACGCTCGACAGCATAGGCGAATACGGGGGAACCCTGCGCCGTGCAATCCTGGGCGGCGGTGACCAGCACAACATCCTGCGTCAGGTCGGTACCGAATTGCTCGTCCGCTGGAGTCCTGATTGGAGCGAGGTGCAGCCCAACATCGCCGAAAGCTGGACCGTATCCGATGATGCAACAACCTATACGTTCAAGCTGCGCGATGGCATGCGCTGGTCCGATGGCGCCCCCTTTACGGCCCACGATATCATGTTCTGGTATGAGGTGTTCCTCGACGAACGGTTAACCCCTTCGAAACATGCGAATTTCGTTGACGCGGGCGGCCCGGTCAAAGTGACGAAAATCGACGACACGACGGTCGAGTTCAAATTCAGCGAGCCCAACGGCCTGTTCATCCAGAACCTCGCCTATGGCTTCGGCTACCCGCCAGTGGTTTATGCAAAGCACTATCTCAGCCAGTTCCATGCTGATCATAACCCGGATGTGCAGGCGCTGGTTGATGCCGAACCGGCTGCGGCGGATTGGGTCTCGCTATTCAACCTCAAGGCCGGCCCGATGCACACGCCGCTGTTCTGGCAGAACCCCGACCGTCCAACGCTGCACGCCTGGAAGGTCAAGAACGCCTATGGCTCGACCGACCGCGTGGTGGCCGAGCGTAACCCCTATTTCTGGAAAGTGGATGAGGCCGGGAACCAGTTGCCCTATATCGACGGGCTGACATGGGATCAGGTCGAAGACCCTGAATCGATCCTTCTCAAGGCGTTCAATGGCGAGATCGACTATATGGCGCGTCATATCGGTCGTCCCGTAAATCTCGCGGCGCTGACCGACAACAAGGAACGCGGTCAATATGGTTTCTTTCAGGTCGGTGACATTCCCGGCAGTCAGACGGCGATCCTGCTGAACCTCAACAACCCCGATCCGGTCAAGAATGAGATCGTCAACAAGTTCGAGTTCCGGCAGGCGCTGAGCCACGCCATGGACCGCGAGGAAATCAATGATCTAGTCTATCTCGGTGCCGGGCGGCCGGTCCAGACTGCGCCCCACCCCAACGCGCCGTTTTATAACGAGGAATGGGCCACGCGTTACACCGAGTTCGATCCGGACCTGGCCAATGAACTGCTCGACGGTATCGGGCTCGATCAGCGCGACAGTGATGGGTATCGCCTTGGGCCGGGTGGCGAAAGGTTCACGCTGGTCTTTCTGGTCGCGGACGTGTTCGGCTGGCAATATCCCGATGTTGCAGAGCTGATGGCGGGCTATGCCAAGGATGTCGGGCTGGACTTTCAGATCCGCGCCTCGGACCGCTCCCGCCTGCAGGAGATCGCTTCGGCGGCCGAGCACGATGCCTATATCTGGAACTGTCCCGGCGGGCTGGTCGATGCCTATGCCAATCCGTTCTGTTACCTGCCGCGCGGCGGAGCGGTCTATTGGGCGCCCAAATGGGCAGCCTGGGGTGTCGACAACATCAAGGGGATCGAACCGCCCGACCACATCAAGGAACTGTTCACGATCTACAAGGGTGTCACTTCGACCGGCGATCCGGCCAAACAGGAAGAAGCGCTGCTGGAACTGATCGAAAAGGCAAACTCCCAATTGCTGACCATTGGTCTGATCCAAAGCAACGGCGCCTTTGGCATCGTGCGCAACAATGTGCGCAACTATGTCGACCCGATGCCGATTGCGGGTCAACTCTGGACGCCCGCGCCCTACACGGCGCAGGTCTATTTCGAGGGCGGAGCAAACCTGCCCTGACCGGTCCCGACCCCACCTTGGGCCAATGGCCCGGGGTGGGACGCTTCAATCCAGACGCTTGATCTTCAGGCTGCGATCCCGACAATCCCAGAGACCGGACACCGGCACCACCAGGAGACAGACATATGCTGGGGTTTCTATATCGCCGCATCCTTTACATGATCCCGACGGTGTTTCTGGTGTCCATCGTGACGTTCATCATTATCCAACTGCCGCCGGGCGATTACCTCGATACGCTGGCGGCAGAGCTATCGGATCAGGGCGGTCTGGACGAAGGCACGGCGCAGGCTTTGCGCGATCAATACGGGCTGGGGCAGCCGATTTATGTTCAATATTACAAATGGATGAAGGGTATCCTGCTGCACGGAAACTTCGGGCTGTCTTTTGAAAAGAACGTCCCGGTGAATGATCTGATCTGGGACCGGCTGGGCTGGACCTTTGGCATATCGATCCTGACGCTGTTGTTCATCTGGATCGTGGCCCTGCCCATCGGGGTCTATTCGGCCGTTCGCAAGTATTCATTTGGTGACTATGCGGCAACCTTCCTTGGTTTTGTCGGTCTGGCCATTCCGAACTTTCTGCTGGCACTGGTGATGATGTATATCGCGTTCAAGTATTTCGGCCAAAGCGTTGGCGGGCTGGTGAGCCCACAATATTTGGATGCGCCTTGGACCTGGGATAAATTTGTCGACCTGCTGAAGCACATCTGGATGCCGATTGTTGTGGTTGGCACATCCGGAGCTGCTGCGCTGATCCGGATCATGCGTGCCAATCTGCTGGACGAACTCTACCGCCCATACGTTACCACCGCTCGCGCCAAGGGCATGTCGGAATTTCAGCTTTTGCTCCGCTATCCGCTGCGCGTGGCGCTGAACCCTTTTGTGTCCACCATTGGCTGGATCCTGCCCACGCTGGTCTCCGGCGAGATCATCGTCGCTGTTGTCATGAACCTGCCGACAACCGGGCCGCTGCTGCTGCGCGCACTGCTCGTGCAGGATATGTATCTGGCTGGTTCGCTGATACTGATTGTCAGTTTGTTGACCGTGCTTGGCACGCTGATCTCAGACCTGCTGCTGGCGTGGATCGACCCGAGGATCAGGTATCAATGACCGCCACTCACACCTCGCCCCCGGTACCACCCCAGGATACGGGCAATGCAGTCCCCGTGCTGCTGGGTCCCTGGCAACTGACGTGGCGCAAGTTCCGGCGTCACCGCGTGGCGTATTACAGCCTATGGGTCGTGGGCCTGATCTATGTAATGGCACTGTTCGGCGATTTCCTGTCGCCCGAAGACCCCACCGACACCAACCGCCGCGGTCTGTTCGCGCCGCCGCAGGGCATCTATTTCTTCGTCGAAGACGAAAACGGCGACCGTAGCTTCCTGCTGCATGGCAAGGCCATGCGTCAGAAAATCGATCAGACCACGATGCGGCGCAGCTACGTGGTCGACCCCCGTCGCGTGATCCCGCTGGGGTTTTTTGTCGAAGGGTATGAATATGAAATCCTCGGGCTGATCCCGTCCAAGACGCATCTGTTCGGCCCGAAAGACCCTGATGATGTGATCTATTTCCTCGGGGCCGACCGGCTAGGCCGGGACGTGCTCAGCCGGATCATCGCGGGCACCAATATCTCCATGTCGATCGGTCTGATCGGTGTGCTGGTCTCGCTGGTCGTCGGTGTCTCGCTGGGCGGGCTGTCTGGGTATTACGGCGGCTGGGTCGACAACGTGATCCAGCGGTTGATCGAGTTCATCCGGTCGATCCCGACCATCCCATTGTGGATGGGGCTGGCCGCCGCCATCCCATTGGGTTGGCCACCGCTGCGTACCTATTTCATTGTCACGCTGATCGTATCAATGATCGGCTGGACCTCGCTGGCGCGGGAAGTGCGGGGCAAGTTCCTGTCTCTGCGAAGCGAGGATTTCATTACCGCCGCCCGGCTCGACGGGCTGAGCGATTGGGAGGTGATCCGCAAGCACATGGTCCCCTCCTTCTCAAGTCATATCATTGCCTCGCTCACGCTGGCCGTGCCGCTGATGATCCTTGCCGAAACCTCACTGTCCTTTCTGGGCATCGGCCTGCAACCACCAATCATTTCCTGGGGCACCTTGTTGAAAGAGGCCCAGAACATCCGGTCGATCATCGAAGCACCCTGGCTGCTGATCGGGCCCGGAACCATGATTGTGATCGCTGTTCTTGCCCTTAACTTCCTGGGAGACGGCCTCAGAGATGCCGCTGATCCGCATGCCCACTGACCTTGCCCATATGATCCCTGCGCCCGAAGGCCCGCCGCTGATCGAAATGCGCGGGCTCAAGACGCATTTCTTTACCGAAGATGGCGTCGTCAAGGCGGTCGAGGGCGTTGATCTGGATATCTATCCCAATCGCACGTTATGCATTCTGGGCGAAAGCGGGTGTGGCAAGTCGATCATGGCCCGCTCGATCCTGCGTATCGTCGATGCTCCGGGCCGGATCACGGCGGGCAGTATCCTCTATCGCGCGGCGGATGGGCGCACCGTTGACCTGGCCAAGGCCCGCCACGGATCGCGGGAATTGCGGGAAATCCGCGGTCAGGACATCGCGATGATCTTTCAGGAGCCCATGGTCTCGTTGGGCCCGATCCAGAAAATCGGTCGGCAGATCGTCGAAACCATCCTGCTGCATCGCAATGTGTCCAAGCGCGAAGCGCGCGAAATCGCCATCGAACTGCTGGACAAGGTCGGCATCCCCAAGCCAGCGGAGCGATACGAGGCTTACCCGTTCGAGCTGTCGGGCGGCATGCGCCAGCGCGCGATGATCGCCATGGCGCTCAGTTGCCAGCCCCGGCTGCTGATCGCGGATGAACCCACGACGGCGCTGGATGTGACGACACAGGCGCAAATCCTAGATCTGATCGCCGAGTTGAAGGACGAGTTGGGCATGGGCGTGATGCTGATCACCCACGACCTCGGTGTGGTCGCCGAAGTCGCCGAAGAGGTGGCGGTGATGTATATGGGCCAAGTGGTGGAACGGGGTGACGTCTATTCCATCTTCGAAAACCCGCTGCACCCCTATACACGGGCCCTACTGAACTCTGTGCCGAGGTTGGGCGCGCCAAAACAGCGACGGTTGCCCGCCATTCGCGGTATGGTTCCTCACCCGCTTGCGCGGCCATCAGGCTGCACGTTCCGCACCCGGTGTGACCAGTTCATGCCGGGCCTGTGTGATGTCCGTGAGCCCGATCTTGTCAGGCGCAACGAGTCCGAAGTTGCGTGTTTCCTGCACACGCGCGAGGTGCCGCATGACTGACCCGATTCTGGAAATTCGCGGGCTCAACAAGCACTTCCCCACCGGAGGTGGGTTTTTTGGCAAGGCGACGGGCGTCGTGAAGGCCGTGGACGACATCAGCTTTGACGTCATCCGAGGTGAGACCTTTGGCATCGTCGGAGAAAGCGGGAGCGGCAAGACAACACTTGGACGCTGCATCATGCGCGTTTTGGAACCCAGCGGCGGGACAATCAGATTTAGCCGGAACGGCAGAGAGCCCATTGAACTGGCCGCTGCCGACAAGGCGTCGCTGACAGAGGTTTGGCGTGACATGCGCATGGTGTTCCAGGATCCGCAATCCTCGCTGAACCCCCGTCTGCGGGTGATCGATCTGGTTGGCCAATGTCTGACCAAGACCGAAGGTCTGGCGGGAAAGGACTTGGCCGAGAGGGTGTCATCATTGCTTGAACAGGTCGGGCTGCGACCGGAATACCTGATGCGATATCCCAATGCCTTTTCAGGCGGGCAGCGACAGCGCCTTGGCATCGCCCGCGCCCTGGCGACCCGACCGGAACTGGTGATTGCAGACGAGGCTGTGTCGGCGCTGGATGTCTCGATCCAGGCGCAAACCCTGAACCTGCTGCGCGATCTTCAGGAAGAGCTGGACCTGACCTATGTGTTCATCGCCCATGATATCGCGGTGGTGGAACATTTCTGCGACCGGATCGCGGTCATGTATATGGGCCAGATCGTGGAACTTGCGACAACCGAAACCCTCTTCGAAACGCCCAGACACCCTTACACCCGAGCGCTGCTGGGTGCCGTTCCCATACCCGATCCGAGGGCACGGCGGAAACGGCGCAAGACGGTCCCGATCGGTGATGGAAGCCTCGCCCGTATCGGTTGCCGTTTCGCGCCGCGCTGCCCACATGCCACCGCGCTTTGCACGACCAAACCACCGCCGCGCAAAACCATCGCTGGCGCCGATGTTCTCTGCCACCATGCGGGCGACATCTGAGCCGGACCCGAGGGGCGTCAGCAGGCCGGTTCCTCCCTGTCGGCGACGCCCCTCACCTCGAACGTTCAAATCAGGAGAGAATGACCATGAAAACCGGCCCGAACGTCATTTTGATCACCACCGATCAGCAGCGCGGCGATTGCATCGGGCTGGACAAACGCAAAGTTCGCACACCGCATATCGATGCATTGGCCCGGCGTGGAACACGCTTTGAAACCTGCATCACGCCGCATCCCATGTGCCAACCCGCGCGTGCCTCGATCCTGACGGGCAAACTGCCCTATTCCCATGGCGTACGGGATAACGGGCGCAATCTGGACCCGACGATCGGCCAGCAAGGGCTGGGCGGGATGTTCTCTGACAACGGCTATTCCACGCACTTCATTGGCAAGGCGCATTTTGCCACCAACGAAACCTTTGCCCCGACCGGAACGCCGGAATGCTATCACAGCACTGCGGATTTCCCGGCCGATTGGGGTGGCGGCTATTTCGGTTTCAACGACGTCCAACTGATGTTGCGGCCCCATCATCACTGTGTCTGGTCCGATGCGCCATACACGTTGCATTATGAAAATCATCTCGACGCAGATGGCGGTGGACGCGCGCGCTGGCAAAAAGCGAGCGAAAACGTGGCCCCTGAGACAACACATTTTCAGGCCTGGCGGTCAGCACTCGACGACAAATGGCACTCCTCGCCCTGGATCGGGGATCAGGCCATAGATCTCATCGATCGCAAGGGCGCCGATCCGTTCTTTGCCTGGATCTCATTTCCTGACCCGCATCCCCCCTTTCTTGCCGCCGCGCCCTGGTCGACGATGTATGATCCGGACGAGGTCGACATCCCCAGACACCGCACCCTTGATCTGGATCGCCGCCCCTGGTGGCATCGCGCGTTCCTCGAAAACCCGGTGCGGCGAAACCTCAAGCGGCCGCATGCGGCGCAGGGTCAGGACTGGGGCGCAAGTACCACATTGACCGAGCGGCAGCTGCGCGACATCACGGCAATCTACTACGGAATGATCTCCGCCATCGACCACCAGGTTGGTCGCATCGTCGCGGCCCTGTCCAAAGCGGGCCAACTGGACAACACGATCATCGTCTTCACCAGCGATCACGGAGAATGGCTTGGCGATCATGGGCTGCTTCTGAAAGGGCCGATGCTCTATGATGGGCTTCTGCGCGTCCCCCTCGTGATCGCAGGACCAAATCTGCCCACTGGGCGCGTCGTCGCCGACCCGGTCTCAACACTTGATCTGCGCTCAACCTTTGCCCAGCTGTGCGAGATCAATGCCAGCCCCGACAGTGGGTCTTCGCTTGTTCCGGTTGTGAACGGTCGGGAAACCCGCGAATTCGCGCTCAACGAATGGGAGGTGGACGCTCGAAGAAGCGGCATAAGCCTGGACCTGCGAACCATCCGAACGGTCCGCCACCGGATGTCGACTGACAGACAGACGGGAACCGGCGAACTCTACGACTTGCGGAATGATCCTGATGAAATGCACAACTTATTTGATGACCCCGCCGCCAAGGCGATCAAAGACGAAATCTTCGAAATGCTCCGTCAGCGCCCAAAGGACATCATCGAAGCCTCACCACGCGTCGGTTGGCACTAGCTAACCGCAGGAATTTGATCGGCTGCTGGATGCCCGTCATGGGCCGCCAAAGAACCTGTTGCAAGGTTTCGAGAATTGACCAAACGGGAAAGCTCCGGGCGTGTGTTGACCTTCGCGGATCATGTACACAATTTCGATTCCGCAGACCGCCATCGCGGCTGAAGCGAAGGCCCCAGCTCTGAATCTGGTGAAGCGTTTGGATCCCCCAACGCGATCCAAATGTCATTGCGGTGCTAGCCATGGCCACATCCTGATCGTTGATAAGTTCAAAAATGAATCCCTTCGGGTTTTGATCTTACAATATCGCCAGATTTCCTCGAATGTCGCGGCGCAGCAAATAATCCGCTGCATCGCAGCATAATTCTTGAGCGAGGGCCATTCCTAGCGCCAAATTATTCACCAGACAGCGGGTTTGTGCAGGCAAGCCGTTGACAGTACCCCAGCCGCTCACCTTACCTGACTAGGTGATAGAAGAGCTCTGAGTGCGCGCCACAGAAGGTGACGCATCGGGTGATGGCAGCGTCTGCTGCAATGACCCAGAAAATCACAACATACGCGACAACGGCGTTGCGACCACCCCCTGAGCGAGCCTCCCTTCGACGCTGTTCGCGTCACCTCGGCTATGTGCAATACACCAATGCAAGAGGACTTCCATGTCATATGTAACACCGGTCGAGTTTTCGGCCCAAATGGTCGATGCCGGCGCTAAAAAGGCGCTTATGTCAACCAAAGACACGTTGATCCGCGCCTATATGGCCGGTGCGATCCTGGCGCTTGCTGCCGCTTTCGCTGTGACAATATCCGTTCAAACCGGGCATTTCATTATTGGCGCGCTGCTTTTCCCGGTTGGGTTTTGTACGCTTTACCTGCTCGGATATGACCTTCTGACAGGCGTGTTCACGCTTGTTCCTCTCGCGGTGATCGACAAGCGCGCGGGTGTTGACATGAAGGCGCTGTGGAGAAACTGGGGTCTTGTCTTCCTCGGCAACTTCGCGGGGGCGATGACAACGGCAATTTTCATTACCATCACTCTGACAATGGGCTTCACTCAGGAACCAAATGCGGTTGGGCAGGCCCTTATGAATATCGGCCATAACCGAACGGTAGGTTATGCCGAGGCTGGTGCGGGCGGTATGCTGACGCTCTTTGTGCGCGCTGTGATGTGCAACTGGATGGTGTCGACCGGCGTGGTTGCTGCGATGATGTCGACCTCTGTTCCGGGTAAGGTCATTGCGATGTGGATGCCTATCCTGATCTTCTTCTACATGGGGTTCGAGCATTCGATCGTGAACATGTTCCTATTCCCCATCGGCCTTCTGATGGGCGCGGATTTCACCTGGGGCGACTACCTGCTCTTTAACGAGATTCCGACCGTCGTTGGCAATCTTGTTGGTGGTCTGACCTTTGTGGGCGCGATGCTCTATTCGACTTACTACAAGACCAGCCCCTCCCGTGGGCCCCAGGAAGTAGCGGCCGAGTAAGTCCGACAGCCAAACCGACCAATCGCACAGCCAAAGCGCTGTGCGACCCTCACTTCTGGATGCAGCAAACACGCAAACCCATGCCGAAAGACAGTTCCGCCCATAACGACCTGGTCGTCGAACTCGGTCAGTATTCTCAGATCGGCTCGAAGGGGCAGAAGAACCAGGATTTCTTTGGTGCCCTGGTGCCAAGCGGCAGCGCGTTGCGTCTGAAAGGAGTGTCACTGGCGGTGGCAGATGGGATCTCGCCCAGCCCGGTCAGTCACGAGGCGGCCGAGATTTCGGTGAAGAGCCTTTTGACCGACTATTATGACACGTCGGACGCCTGGAGCGTGAAGACTGCTGCCAGCAACGTAATCTCTGCGACCAATGCCTGGTTATATGGCATGAACCGTCGCGCAATGCCCGAGCGGGCAGAACTGGGACATGTCTGTACCCTTTCTGCACTGATCCTGAAAGGCCGTAAGGCGCATATCCTTCATGTCGGTGACAGTCGGATCTGGCGTGTGGCGAAGAACAGTCTGGAGCCTCTCACGCAGGATCACGTCAGGTTTCGGCCGGGCGGCGCGCCGCAACTGAGCCGGGGCCTCGGGCTCGACGAAACAGTTTCTATTGAATATCGCGAGATGCTGTTGCAGCCGGGCGATGTCTTTCTTCTGACCACTGACGGCGCGCACGAGCATTGGCAACCAGAGCTTGTCCTCGCCACAATTGATAAGGCAGAGAGCCTGGATGCCGCCGCCCAAGCCATTGCCGAAGCCGCCCGCGCGGTCGGCAGCAAAGACGATCTGACCATTCAGATCGCGCGGATTGCCGCACTGCCCCAGGGCAATCCAATGGCAGACACAGTTGCATTAGATTTGCCGCTCTTACCCCTGCCGAACCCGGGAGATGTGCTCGACGGGTTCCGTATCATCCGCAAAATCCATGAGAACAACCGTAGTCATATCTTTCTGGCCATAGCAGCCGACGGTCAGAAGATTGCGTTGAAGATGCCTGCGAGCGAGACGAAATCCGACCCCCTCTACAGGCGGTTATTCCTGATGGAGGAATGGATCGCCCGGCGCCTGTCTTCGCCTCATGCCGTGCGAGCCGCTGCTGCGCCCGAGCGACGTTCAGGACTCTATGTCGTGACGGAATTCATCGAAGGCCAAACTCTGCGTCAATGGATGCGAGACAACCCCCACCCCACTATGGAAGAGGTGCGCGACCTGGCGATCCAGATGATCCGCGGCCTACGGGCCTTTCACCGTAAAGATATGATTCATCAGGATTTTCGGCCTGAGAACTTGATGATCGACCACGATGGAACGGTGAAGATCATTGATCTGGGATCAACCCGGGTTAAGGGCGTTGAAGAAGGTCAACCCTACGCGAACACTGCGGTCCTTGGAACACTGCAATATACAGCGCCGGAGTACTTCGTCGGAGATCCGGTCGAGGCATTCTCTGACCAGTTCTCGCTCGGTGTTGTGTTGTATGAGATGTTGACCGGGCGCTTGCCTTACGGCGCGGACGCCGCCCGCGTCAGCAGTCGGCGCGACAGAGCGCGGTTGAGCTACCGGCCATCGGCCGACGGTGCAAACGCAGCCCCTTATTGGATTGATGATACCCTGCGCCAGGCCACGCATCCGCTGAGCCAACATCGCTTTGCCGCTCTTTCCGAACTAGAAGCTGCGCTGCACGCGCCCCCGCCCGGCAGCCGCAGCTACGCGCAGCGCCCTCTCGCAGAACGCAATCCCGTAAGATTCTGGCAAGGTATTTCGGCAGCGTTTTTTGTATTCCTGCTGATCCTGTTGGCGCGCCCCTGAGAGTCACCAAACCTGAAAGAGAAGGAGCAAACATGGATATGATTACTCAAATAGTGACCCGCGAGGATGTCACTGCAATGATCATTCAAGCAAAGAAACAGGCGGGGCTCACCTGGGAGGGCATCGCCGAGACCATCGGAATGTCACCTGTCTGGACTCACTCGGCCGCAATGGGCATGAACGCCATGCCTGCCGAAAAAGCCGACGCGTTTGTTGGGGCGCTCAGTCTGCCGCCCGAGGCATCTGCGGTCTTGCAAGAAAGCCCAACAAAGATATGGGAACAGACCGTTCCAACCGATCCTTGCATTTACCGCTTTTACGAGATCGTCGGCGTTTATGGCCCGACGCTCAAAGCGCTTATTCATGAGAAGTTCGGAGACGGCATCATGTCAGCGATTGATTTCGACATGACGGTGGTTCGGGTCGAAAATCCAAAAGGCGACAGGGTGAAGGTTGAAATGTCAGGTAAATATCTGGCGTATAATTCATGGTAGTTCGCTGACGAGTGCGCCCTCGGATGGTTTTCAACTGAGCCTCAACAAATCAATCCTGTGTCGCCATCCTGCGGATAGTGTTTTCAGCCCCGTCTTGCATGAACTTGGCCAGTTGGGCCGTAACCGCGTGTTGCCACGTCTGGTTCTCGCGAAGAGCCGCAGGACATAGGCCAGGCAGGGCCAATCGGGCCTTTACGACAGTCCATGGATCCTCGCCAAGTCCAGGCCGTCGCAGTTCGTCTGCTCTGGGGTCACGCAGATCATAAGCTTCGCCCCCGTCGGTCGACCCGAATGTGTAGCGGATCCAGGCTGCCGTCGCCAAGGCGAACGTATCTATCGGTTGATCTTTCTCCAGGGCTTCGGCGGCGGGCGCGAAGATGCGCTGTGGCATCTTCTGGGACCCATCCATGGCAATTTGGTAGGTTTCGTGCGCCAGGTGCGGATTGCGGAACCGGTCTTCCAACTCGGCGGCGTAGCTGGAGAAATCCACGCCGGGTAACGGGTCAAGCGTGGCAGAGGCGGCCAGCAGATGCCTGCGCAAGAGCGTTACCAGATTCGCATCCGCCATCACATCACGGACATACCGGTGCCCGGCGAGGAAACCGGCATAGGCCAGCAGTGAATGGGTTCCGTTCAACATGCGAAGCTTCATGTTCTCGTATGGTCGCACATCCGGCACAAAGATCGCGCCGCCCGCTTCCCATTGTGGCCGCCCGGTTGGAAAGTGATCCTCGATGACCCATTGGCGAAAGGCTTCGGTCTCGATCGCTGCTTTGTCCCGCCGGCCTACCATTTCTTCGGTCAACACCAGCGTTTCTTTGGTGCGAGCCGGGGTGATCCTGTCAACCATGGTGGAGGGAAACGCCACATCGCTGGCGATATGGTCAGTCAGGTCCGGCGTCGAGTGCCGTGCGAAATCCATCAGCAGACCGCGCAGCAAAGAGCCATTTTCTGGCAAATTGTCACAGGAAAGCACGGTAAAAGGTGCAATGCCCGCCGCACGCCGTTTGCCCAGAGCCCAGACTAACAGACCGGCAAGGCCTTGCGGCTGGTTCGGATCCTCTAGGTCTGCATCTATCGCCGGATGCGTGCGATCAATGCCACCGGTTGTCCGGTCGATCCCATAGCCTTTTTCGGTGACGGTAATCGAAACGATCCGGGTCGCCGGTGCGATCAGTGCATTCAGCACGGCGTTGCGGTCGGTTTGCAGGCAAAGCGTTGCCGCAAATGCGCCGATCACACGGGGTCGGCTGCCTGTGGCGCTGCGGTCGATAACAGTGTAGAGCCCGTTCTGCGGGACCAACTCCACTGCAGGCGCCTCACTGCGGAGGCTGACGCCGATGATGCGCCAGTCACCACCCAGTGCTGCCAATGCGTCATCGGTGTACACCGCCTGATGCGCTTTGTGGAACGCACCCAGGCCAATATGGACGATGCCCGGACCATGGGCGTCGCGAGAATAGCCGGGCCGCTGTACCCCGTCCGGCAGTCCTTTCGTCGTTGTCAGCCTGATGGTCATTGCACGGCGGCACAGTGCTGCAACCCGGCGATAACACCGCGCAGCTCTGCCAAGCCTTTGAGGCGGCCGATCGACGGGTAGCCGGGCTGCGCCTTGCGGCCAAGGTCATCAAGAATGTCCTGGCCGTGATCCGGGCGGAAGGGGATTGAGCAATCGGCCCTCCCATCGGATTGGCGGCGGGTCTCTTCGCGCAGGCACGCGGCAAGCAGCGATACCATGTCGGTATCGCCGCCGAGATGTTCATCCTCGAAGAAAGAGCCCCGAATATCGGGTGTTTCGCGCGTGACGTTGCGCAGATGCAGGAAATGCACCCGGTGGCCAAGCCGATCCATCATGCCAGGCAAGTCGTTATCAGGCCGCGCGCCAAGCGACCCGGAACACAGGGTGATGCCATTTGCGATGTGGTCAACGGCCTGCATGACGGCGGCATAATGTGCCTCGGTTGACATGATGCGGGGCAACCCCAGAAGAGGCACGGGCGGGTCATCCGGGTGACAACACAGCCGCAGGCCAAGCTCTTCGGCGACCGGGACCACTTCTGTCAGGAAATCAACAAGGTGGGTGCGCAGCCGGTCCTCGCTGACTTGCGCATACTCGGCGATGTGCTTGCGTACATCCTCAAGACTGAAGTTCTCGGCCGCGCCAGGCAGACCGAAGACCACGTTTTTGACCAGTTCCGAGCGCCGGGCGTCGCTCATCCCTAAAAATCGTTTGGATGCGGCCTCTCGCAGGGCCTCGTCGAAATCATCCTCTGCGCCGGGGCGCGCGAGTATGTGCAGGTCAAAAGCAGCGAAATCCGTCAGGTCAAACCGCATGCAGGTCGCGCCCGAGGGGCGGCGCCAGGAAAGATCGGTGCGCGTCCAGTCCAACACCGGCATGAAATTGTAACAGACCACCTCGATTCCGGCGGCGGCGAGGTTGCGCAAACTCTCCTTGTAGGCCGCGATATGCGCGCGCCAGTTCCCCTGCTGTTTCTTGATGTCTTCCGAGACCGGCAAACTCTCCGCCACGTCCCAGGTCAGCCCCGACGAACTGCCATCCTTCAGACGACCGATCTCGCGCTGTCGCTTTTCTATCTCTTCAAGCGGCCAGACGGTGCCAGTGGGCAAATGGTGCAACGCCGAGACTACCCCCTCGACACCGGCCTGCAAGGTATCGTCAATGGATACCAGATCTCTGGGTCCGAACCATCGCCAAGTCTGCTTCATCCAGCACCTCCCGAGTCGTGTGTTTCCTTCTATCATCAAATAATTCTGCTGACTAGTATGGAAGTATGGTAGATGAGTGCAGGGAGTAAGACGAATCATGACTGCGCAGAGCGTATTTTCCAGCGACCTCGATCCGTCAGCGGCGATTTCTCCGCAGATTTACACGCGCCTGCGTGATGCCATTATCCGCAACCGTTTTGCGCCGGGTGACCGGATTTCCGAGAGCGAGATTGCCAGCGCTTGCAATGTCAGCCGTCAACCTGTCCGCGAAGCCTTTATCAAGCTTGCCGGTGAAGGGCTACTTGCCATCCTGCCCCAGCGCGGCACCATAATTTCCAAGATCAGCTATACCGCCGTTCTGAATGCGCGTTTCCTGCGCGAGGCGATCGAAGCTGATATCGTCAGTATTCTCGCCACGCATCCCGACGCCGCCGTGATCCGCGAATTGCGCGATCAGATCAAAGCCCAAACCGCCGTGGCCCAAATGGATCCTCGGGAATTCATCGAACTGGACGAGCGGTTTCACCGCACCCTGGCCGATGCCGCTGGCAAGCGCGGTGCATGGCGCCTCATCGAGGGTCTGAAATCGCAGATGGACCGGGTACGCTTTCTTTCATTGACCCAATTCCCGGTCAAGAAGCTCATCACACAACATACCGAGGTCGTTGATCGCATTGAGATCGGCGATCCGCGAGGCGCCAACGCGGCCATTCGGTGCCATCTGCGTGAGGTCCTGAGCGACCTGCCGCAGATCCTCGGGGCCAAACCCGAGTTTTTCGACATACCGGACGGGAAGATCCCGGAACCGGTCAATGCACCTTTCCAAGGAGGAGTGGAAAATGACGTTTAACTGGAAAAAGACAGTTGCCGCCGCAACCGTTGCAGCGCTGACCACCGTACCGGCACTGGCGCAGGAGATGACCCTGAAACTGGGCCACCTCGCGAACGAGGACAACCCGTGGCACCTAGCCTCGGTCAAGTTCGGTGAAGAGCTTGCTTCGCTGACCGATGGCCGCATCGCCGTGGAGGTTTTCCCCAATGAGTCACTCGGCAAGGAAATCGACCTGATCAACGGCATGCAATTGGGGACAGTTGACATGACCATCACCGGTGAAAGCCTGCAAAACTGGGCCCCAATGGCGGCACTGCTCGCCGTGCCCTATGCCTACAAGTCAATCGACCACATGGATGAGGTTGCAACGGGCGAGATCGGCGACCAGATCAAGGCGCAGATCATCGAAAAGGCACAGATCCGGCCCATTGCCCACTTCGCGCGTGGTCCACGCAACCTGACCTCGAACCGTGCAATCGCCAGCCCTGATGACCTGAACGGTCTGAAGATGCGTGTGCCCAATGTGCCGCTCTTCGTTGACACCTGGCAGGCGCTTGGCGCAAACCCCGGCCCGATGGCGTTTTCCGAGGTATTCACATCGCTTCAGAACGGCACCATCGAAAGCCAGGAAAACCCGCTTGCCCTGATCCGCTCGGCCAGCTTCTTTGAAGTGCAAAGCCACGTGAATATGACCGAGCATGTGCGCTCCTGGATCTATCTGACCATCGCGGAATCCACCTGGAACAAGCTCAGCGCAGACGATCAGGCCGCCGTCCTGGAGGCCGCCGCACGCGCTCAAGCTTATGAGCGTGAACTCTTTGACCAGTCCATCGCGGCTGACCGAGCCTTTCTGGAAGAAAAGGGCATGACTTTCGTTGAAGTCGATGGTGCTGCTTTTCAAGCTGCTGCAAAGGACGCGGTGCTCTTGAATGTCAATGACGAGATCAAGCCGATCGTCGAAGGCCTGTTCTCGGAATAGTCCGGGACAAACGCACAAACCGGCTCCGCTTCATCGCGGGGCCGGACCTTCTTCAACTCCGAGGTCCCAAGTGAAAAACGCTGACAGGATCATCCATCTGGTGACCCATCTGGCCCAATGGGGCACGGGGCTTTCATTTGCCGTGCTGATCGCTGCGGTGCTACTGCAGGTGGTGGGCCGATTGACCGGCCTGGCACCCGTCTGGACCGAGGAACTGACCCGCTACGCGCTGCTGTTCATGGTAGCGTTCGGTGCGGGGCTGGCCTTTCGATCCGGAGATCTGGTGAATGTCGATGTGGTCTGCGAAGCCCTTCCGGGCCAGGCGCCATGGGTTCTGCGATTGATTTCAGCCATCGCCAGCGCAGGGCTGGCGCTCTATCTGCTGCCACATGCCTGGCGGTATGTTTCCATTGGCAAGATGCAGACTTCTCCCGCGCTGGGTGTGCGCATGGATTTCATACACGTGACGGTCTGGCTGATGCTTGTGTTTCTGGCGATCTTCGCCACCTTGCGCGTGCTTGGCATGGTAACCGGCGCTGAGGACGGCAAGCCGGTAAAAGCGGACGAGGATATCTGAGCCATGGAGGTCACCGTCCTCTTTCTTGTCTTCGTCGGTGGACTTGTCCTTGGCATTCCTGTGGCCGTTACGCTGGGCCTGTCTTCGCTGTCCTATCTGTTGCTGGCAGGATTGCCGCCAGTGGTCATGCCGCAAAAGATGTATGCTGGCATGGATGTTTTTGTCCTTCTATCCATTCCCGGTTTCATTCTGGCCGGCAACCTGATGAACCGCGGCGGCATTACCAATCGCATCATTCGTTTCGCAAATTCGCTGGTTGGTTGGATCAAGGGCGGGCTGGGATTGACCAACATTGCCGCCTCCATGCTCTTTGGTGGTATCACCGGCACGGCTGTGGCCGACGCGGCATCCATCGGCGGTGTGATGATCCCGGGTATGAAAAAGGCGGGCTATCCGGCTGATTTCTCTGCTGCCGTTACCGCTGCATCCTCGACCGTCGGCCCAATCATTCCGCCCTCGGTACCCATGATCATCGTCGGGGCACTTTCGGGTATTTCCGTTGGGCAAATGTTCCTGGCCGGTGCCATCCCCGGCATCCTGATGGGGGTGGCGATGATGGTCACGGCTTACGTGATCGCGGCGCGCAAAAATTTCCCTCGTCAGGAATGGCAGGGCTTCGCTGAAGTCGCCCGGTCTTTTGGAGGCGCGTGCTGGGCGCTGGCAATGACCTTTCTGATCATCTACGGTCTGCTATCCGGCCTCGCCACGCCCACCGAAACTGCTGTTATCGCCTCGGTTTACGCGTTTTTCGTCG
The DNA here is from genome assembly GCF_041537905.1 of Ruegeria jejuensis. Lineage (NCBI taxonomy): Bacteria > Pseudomonadati > Pseudomonadota > Alphaproteobacteria > Rhodobacterales > Roseobacteraceae > Ruegeria > Ruegeria jejuensis. Next base: position 44,656 of record NZ_JBGRUO010000023.1, read on the forward strand.
GAGCGTTCATCTATCGCGAGCTACCCATTGCCAAACTGCCCGGCATCATCGTGGAAAGCGCGGCGTCAGCGGCCGGCATTCTTGCGCTGGTGGGGTTCGCCAACGTTTTTGGATGGATTCTCGTTTCCGAGCGTATTCCACAGGCGATTGCCGATGGCGTGCTATCGCTGACCGACAACCGCATTCTGGTGATCCTGCTGATCAACCTACTGCTGCTTTTTGTCGGCATGTTCATGGAGACAATCGCCGCGCTGATCATCCTTTTTGTGCCACTCCTGTCGCTGGCGCAGGCGGTTGGGATCGAGCCGCTGCATTTCGCCACCTTTGCTGTGCTCAACCTGATGATCGGGTTGACCACGCCGCCGGTTGGCGTCTGCCTGTTCGTCTGCGCCGGGATCGCCCGGCTCCCGCTGGCACCCGTGGTGATCGCGATCCTGCCCTTCCTGTTGACCAATATCGTGGTGCTTCTTCTGGTGTCCTACATCCCGGCGCTGGCGACCTGGCTGCCGTCCCTTCTGACCAAGTGAGGTCCCGCAAGAAGAGCCCGAGCCTGCCGCTCGTATGGTCAAAACGATTCTCGCATCCAAACCAACGAACTGCCGAAAGCCAAGTCACCAAATGCAATCAACCGACTTCCGAAAACCGCGTGCCCTCGCCATGGGGCGAGGCGCGAAATCACAGACGTTCAGGTAGCGTATCGGTGTATTTGGCGGCTATTCCCGACCCGATCCGTTTAGGTTCACGGTGCCACGCTGGCCCATTTTGTTCACGGCACGCACTTCCTCAATCGTGAGGACGCTAGGCTTCAATCCCCGAGTAAGCAAAGTCAGTTTTGCTGTTTCCTCCAGTTCTTCCATTGCGAACACCGCCGCCCATAGATCTCTGCCAGCAACAACCGGTCCGTGATTGGCCAATAGCACTGCCGTGCGTTGACCGGCCAGGCCCCTTACGGCGTCACCCATGGCAGCATCTCCAGGCAAAAAGACTGGCAGCAACTTAATCCTGCCCAATCTCATGACTGAATACGGAGTAAGTGGTGGCAGCGCATTGTCTGGATCGGTTTCAGGCAGCATTGATACTGCGACCGAATGGGTCGAATGCAGATGCACAACCGCGCCGGTTCCGTTGCGGGTGTCGTAAAACGCCGTGTGCAACGGGATTTCCTTGGTCGGGCGATCTCCGCTGAGCAATTGCAGGTTAGCGTCCAGATGGCTGATGCGCGATGGGTCCAGAAACCCCATTGAACTCCCGGTTGGTGTCATCAGTAGTGTACCATCGGACAGACGGGCCGAGATATTGCCGGATGCGCCGCAGGTGAGCCCCCGGTCAAACAGGGATTTCGCCAGAACACAGATTTCTTCGCGCAGCTTGGCTTCTTCGCTCATGCGGATTGCTCCATTTTGGCCAGCGCATCGGCAAAGAAATCCTGATCTCCGAAATTGCCGGACTTAAGCGCAAGCGCAATCGGGTGGGCATGCACCAGGCACAGCACAGGCACACCGGCGGCAAGGCGTGGGCCAATTTCCAAGGCCTGCGCTCTGAGCCCTTTGACCGCCGCGCCCGAGGTTTCACCCCCTGCCACGACAATCCTGCGCGCGCCTTTTGCAGCCAGTTCAGCAGATAAATCGGCAAAGAGGGTCTCAATGGCAACCGCGGCACGATCCGTTCCGAAGGTATCTTGTGCCGCCTTCACCACGTCCGGTTTGGCCGAGGAATAGATCAACGGGGGAACCGCTTGCACCATTGCCCACCCGGCAAGCTCGTGTGCATTGACAGTCCCGTTCACGGCCTCTGACGCGGTGATTTCGCGATGCGGCGCCTGTTCTTTGTAGACTTCGACCTGTTGCCGCGTGGCCCGGCTGCACGACCCTGACAGAACAGCTCCGGGGCCTTCTATGGCGCTCCAGGATGGTTCGACCGGGGCGATATCGAAGTTTGCGGGCAGCCCCAAGGCAATGCCAGAGCCGCCGCACAGCAGTAGCGCGCCCTTGGCCGCTTTACCAATCTCAAACAGATCTTCATCTCGGATCGCATCCACGATGGCGTATCCCTCCATCGGCAATGTGGCGCGAATGGCCGCAGCGCCGCGCATGACTGTCAAAGCTCCCACGTGACCGACAGGTTTACTGGATTGTGCCGCCAGAACCCGCCTCAAATCCGCGTCTCGCATAGGGGTAAGCGGATGATCCTGCATGCCGCTTTCGCTTAGCAGCTTGTCCTGAACAAACAAATGACCCTGATAGACGCTGCGCCCGTTCTCGGGGAAAGCCGGGCAGACGATCACGCCTTCCGCACCCAGCCGATCCGACAAGGAATCCAGAACCGGACCGATATTGCCGTTGGCGGTGCTGTCGAAAGTCGAACAGACTTTGAACACGATCTGTTCAGCCCCCTGCGCCAACAACCAGTCGCACGCCGCGAGGCTGTCTCGAATGGCATCATCAGCCGGCGCAGTACGGGATTTCAGGGCCACAACTCCGGCGTCCAGATCGCTGTTTGCGGCGTTTTTGGGGACGCCGATGAACTGGCACACACGCATTCCGGCCTCAGCGAGAGTCAAGGCGATGTCGGAGGCCCCGGTGAAATCATCGGCAATGACACCAATTCTCATATCTTGATCTCTTTCAGCGGGCCGGGGTCAAGCCGGTGGATGTGCGGGGCCACCCCAACGGGGAACACCTCTCGCACAAGAGGGTCGTGGCCGGGAATGATCAGCGTGGGATGGGACGCCAGACGCTCCAGAGTTTCAAACCCATCCAGCATGTCCTGCATATCGACCACGATGGGAAAGGCTTTGCGCGCCATGAAGTTCTCGTAATAGTGCGAGGCATCCGAGGCCAAAACCACCCATCCTGCCGCAGTTCTCACCCGCACACATTGAAGCCCGCGCGAGTGCCCGCCGATGCAATGCACCGTCACCCCGTCGGCAATCTCTGCATCCCCGTCGTGGAAGACCACCTTGCCAGAATAAAGCCGCTGCACAGCCTCACAGATGTGACCAGCGGTGAAAGGCGCGCGCAGGTGGCCATCGCACATACAGGGACCGGTGGCGAAATTCATCTCGGCCGCTTGCATATGCAGCGTGGCATTCGGGAACAGATGCAGCCCCCCGGCATGATCATAATGAAGATGCGTTATGATGATCTGGCTAACCGCTTCGGGGGTGATGCCCAATGGGCGCAGTGCCTCGCGCGGGTCCATTGCGATGGGGCGACCACGCGCAGCACCTTCTTCCGCGTCATAGCCGGTGTCGACCAACAGCACCTCATCCCCACGCTTCAGAACCCAGATGTAGTAATCCATCGCATGGGGCGCGTCGTGGTTGTCGTCGATGATGAAACTGTCCGCTCGGGTTCGGGCATTGCGCTCGGCGTATTTGACCGCGTGGATTTCCCAATCGCTCATCGGATGACCTCGGCGTATTGATGAACAACCTTGGCAGCGATCATCGCCGCCACGGCTCTATCGAAGGACTTGAAATGCGTGCTTTCAAGGTGGGCATCGAAAGCCGCGCTGTCATCATAAATCTCATACAGGAACACCGTATTCGGGTCTTGCCCGAGGCAGACATCGAATTGTTGACAGCCCGGTTCGTCGCGCAAGGACGATGCCGCGTTTTCCACCATCAAGGGCAAGAAGGCGTCGCGCAAACCGGGCTTCAGGGTGAAGGTGACAGTTACAGCAAACATTAGGCAGACCGTCCTTTCAGGCGTAAGAAAGCGCGTTTGGCGACGGGCAATTGGCTGAGGATCAACCCAGTATTCAGCACCAGCAGAATGGCGGCACCGGGGCGCGAAAAGAAGACCGACAAATCCCCATCCGACAAGAACAGCGAACGGCGGAAGGTTTCATCAAACAATCCGCCCAGAATGACGCCGATCACCAGCGGTGCGATGGGGTATTTCATCAGGTTCATGAAATAGGCCACGGCCCCGACACCCAGCATCAGGTAAAGATCATTGATACCTCCCCCCACGCTGAAGGACCCGATGGTCGTCAAAACCATCACGACAGGCAAAAAGATGGTCTGCGGAATGGCCAAGATCTTGATGAAGACCCGCGCCGTGAACAGCCCCATCAGGAACATTGTCAGTGAGGCCATCACAAGGATCGCGACAACGCGCAGGATGATCTCGGGGTCTATGGTCGGCCCCGGGATGACGTTGTTGATCTTGAAAGCCCCCATCAAAGCCGCTGCAGGTGGCGAGCCGGGAATGCCCAACACCAAGAGCGGAATCAGCGCTCCGCCGATACAGGCATTGTTTGCCGTCTCAGAACACAGCAGACCTTCCAAGGACCCGCGGCCGAATTTCTCACCTTCGGCCGAGACGGTTTTGCCGACGCCGTAACTGACCCAGCCCGCGACATCCTCACCTACGCCCGGAAGTGCCCCGACACCGGTCCCGATCACTCCGGACCGGCCAATGGTGGGCAGATAGCGACGAATTGCGCTGAGATTTGGCAGGATACGGCCTTTCAGAGCTAGGACCTTTCCCGCCTCGACATGGCGCAACCCGTCGATGATCTGCGGAATGGCAAAGGCACCCATCAGAACGGGAACAACCTGAAACCCGCTCAACAGGTAGGACCAGCCAAAAGTGTAGCGGGGTTCAGACAATAGCGGATCCAGCCCGACCATGGACATCGCAAGCCCGATCAACCCGGCGATCCACCCCTTGATTACCAGGTCCTCGCTCATCAGCGTACCCGACAGCAGGATACCGAACAGCGCCATTAGTGCCTTTTCCGGGCTGGCGATGTTCTTTGATACCAACAGCAACGCCCAGACAAAGATCAGCAGCGTCAGCGTACCGATCACGGTCCCAATAAAGCTGGCTGTTGTGGTAAGCCCCAACGCTTCGCCACCGCGCCCTGCCTTGGCCAAAGGATAGCCATCCATGGCCGTCGCCGCGCTGGCCGCTGTGCCGGGAATGTTCAGCAGAATGGATGGGTATGACCCGCCATAGATTGCACCAACATAAGCCCCCAACAGGGCGATCAGCGAATAATCCAACGGGATTTTATTGCCGAAAAACCCGGTCAGGATCGTGACGGCCAGCGTAGCCGTCAATCCCGGCAGTGCCCCGAAAGTGATGCCAAGAAACACTGACACAATCAGGTACAGGTAGCTCAGCGGATCGCCGGCCAAACCTGCCAGAGCGGACCCAAAACCGGCCAACTGAGCAAAGATGAAATCCATTCTGTCAGTCTTTCCATAACGGACGAAGCGTCACGTAATAGTGGTATTCGATTTGCTTGAAGATCAGCCCACCACGCGCGGGAACGTTCTGGCGAAAGCCAAAGGCCATCGCGCACACAAGGATGAGCGGTGCCAGTATCGCGATGAACGGAACATAGCGCAAAACACGCTCGGACCCGGCCTTTTTGAGAACCAGCAGGGTCAGGGCAACCCACAAGACCAACGTGACCCAATCGTCGCCATGCGCGTTCCACTCTGCCTGCGTAGGAAAGCTGACAAACGCAAAAAGCCCGGCAGCGACCACCGTCATGCAGGCGTTCAAGGCGCGCTGCGCGTGCCCGCCATAGAAGCCAAAGGTCAGCGCGGTGATCATCAGGCCTGAGCACAGGATGAAATCCACTCTGGGCACCAGCCCAACCACATAGGCCAAAAGCATCAGCCCGATCGTTGAGCTGCGAAACACCTCGACTCTGTCCCAGCCGATCCCAATGCTGCTCAGGGCGTTTTGCGCACCGCCAGCTCGGATCGAGATCACCAGCAGGACCAGCGACAAAATCAGCAACCCGCCAAAGATAAACAGCGGAACAATCGCGGCGGAGTTATACCAATCCGCGCCACTGACCCCTGCACGGTTTCCGCCCCAAAGGGGAATCTCTGAAGTTTTCCAAAGAAAGAACAGCGACACCACGATCATCACAATGGATGCCCAGAAATCGCGCGCCCGCATGACCTGTGTTTCGTCGACCTTGTCCACGTCCTGCCTCCCGACGAAAAGGGCGCGAAACCGCGCGCCCTTTCCAAGCGCGTTGTCTTAGGGCTTTTCGATACCCAGCGAAGCAGGATCGACCGTGGCGGCCCCCAGATCCTGCAGGGTATAGGCAAACGTGGCCTCAAGGTTGGCAAACAACTCTTGCGCTTCGGCTCCGTGCTGACCGCCTACGTCATAGTTGTTTGCAGCCGCCCATTCCGCAACGGTGTCAGAGGCAATTGCCTGTTCAAACGCTTCACCCAAGGCCCCTTTCACGTCATCCCCGGCCGAATTATGTACCGCAAATCCAATCGCCTGCTTCAATGGCAGATACTGGTCCAGGCCGTCATAGATACCAAAGGCAGACGGTACGGTTGCCCCGCCGATCTGCGCATCGTCCGGCGTCAGCATAGCCAGCGGCTTAAGCTGCCCACCCTCAATCAGCGGCGCTTGTTCGGCCAGAGAGGTCACAACCAGCACGACCTCACCCGCTATGGCCGCCTCCTGTCCGGGAGCAGACCCTTTGTAAGGGACAAATTTGAACTCAGCCCCGGCCCCTTTCTCGATCGCCAGCAGGTTCAGGTGGTGGATTGATCCCGCACCGGATGCGGCGGCAGGAATGGTGCCGGGTGCGGCTTTTGCGGCATCAACCAGTTCCTGAAGCGAGTTATAAGGGCTGTCTGCGGGCACCGAGATCAGATCGGGCGAACCGCCGACGATAAACGGATACCAGAAGTCGAACTTCTTGTCCCAACCGCCCTGCACCGCCGCCGTAACGTTGGATTCTGACAAGCCGACCAGAGTGTACCCGTCATCCGGCTGGTTCATGACATAGACCATCCCGTTCGATCCCGCGACTCCGCCGGTTTGGTTGATCACGTTGATCGAGACCGGCAGGTGCTTTTCCATCTCTGCCATGATCATGCGGTTGATCGTATCGGTGCCGCCGCCAGCGCCCCAGACCACGGCTGTGGTGATGTCACGATAGGGATAATCCTGCGCGCTGGCAGTTGATGTAATCCCGGTCGCCATCACGGCTGCGACCGCAAGCCGCCCAAGTCCCAATCTCATTTCCAAGTCCTCCCAAAACAACTGTGCGCTTGTTATTGCATTTATTTGCGTATACATTACAGAATGCATTGTCAACGGGCTGTGGTAACCGCTGCGATCGCGCTATGAAGGCGGAACAGGAAGGAAACGGGTTCAGATGAGCAAAGATTACGAAGTTGCGGTTTTCCACGGAGATGGAATTGGCCCGGAAATTATGGCGCCTACGCTTGAAATCCTGCGCTCGCTTTCAAACCAAAATGCCGAATACAGCCTGACCTTTACCGATGCGCCTGCCGGGGCTGCCCATTACGCGGCCAAAGGCGACTCCTTCCCCGCGATGTCGCTGGACATCGCGCGTCGTGCCGACGCGATTCTGTTGTCGGCGATGGGGTTGCCGGACGTGCGCTATCCCGACGGGACCGAGATTTCACCCCAGATTGATCTGCGCAAACAGCTGGGTCTGTTCGCCGGGGTCCGCCCGGTCAAAGTGATCTCCGGACAAGCCACGCCCCTGGCCTTGCCAGACGGAAAAGAGATCGACTTCGTCCTGATCCGGGAAAGCACCGAAGGCCTGTTCCATACCCAGGGCGCCGGTGAGGTCAGCGAAAACGAGGCGCGTGAGACGCTGCTGATCACCCGCGATGTTTCAGAAAAACTGTTCCGCTTCGCGTTTCAACTGGCACAGACCCGCAAGGCGTCTGGCCGTGGACACGGTCGGGTCACCTGCGTCGACAAGGCCAATGTCTTTCGCGCCTTTGCCTTCTTTCGGTCGATCTTTGATGCCGAGGCGGCGCATCACCCAGACCTGACCGCAGACCACGCCTATGTCGATGCCACCGCTCTGTGGATGGTGCAAAAGCCCTGGGAATTCGATGTTCTGGTGACCGAGAATATGTTTGGCGACATCCTGTCCGATCTGGGTGCAGGCCTAATGGGTGGATTGGGACTGGCCCCTTCAGCGGATATCGGGCTGGATCACGCCGTGTTCCAACCTTGCCACGGGTCTGCGCCGGACATTGCCGGGCAAGGGACAGCCAACCCTTTTGCCATGATCCTGTCTGCTGCGATGATGCTGGAATGGCTGGGCGTGACCCATGATAACCCTGCGCTTTCCAGCGATGGCGCGCGCCTGCGCGAAGCGGTCGAGACGGTAACGGCAGATGGCCGCAACCTGACCCGGGACCTGGGCGGTACCGCAGGAACCCTGGACGCCGCCGCAGCTGTTACGGATGCGCTGACATGAGCAGCAGGCAAGACATAAAGGTTGCCTGTGTCGGTGCCGGATACTTCAGCCAGTTCCACTATGAAAGCTGGTCGCGCATGCCCGGTGCGATCCCTGTGGCCTCGTGCAACCGCGACATCGAAAAGGCCCGCGCCACCGGCCTGCCCGCCTATCAGGATCTCGCCCAGATGTTGGAGACCGAGGAACCGGATCTGCTGGACATTATCCTGCCCCCCATTGCGCAAGCCGAGGCGATCCAAACGGCGCTGCGATGCGGCCTCAAATGGATGATTTGCCAAAAGCCTTTTTGCCAGTCTCTGGATGAGGCGCAAGACATGGTCGCAAAGGCGCAAGCCGCCGACGCGACCGTCGTCGTGCATGAGAATTTTCGCTTTCAGCCCTGGTACCGCGCCATCAAGATAGCGATTGCGCAGGGCCAAATCGGCACACCCTTACAGGCCACATTCCGGTTGCGGCCCGGTGACGGTCAAGGACCGCGGGCCTATCTGGAGCGGCAACCCTATTTCCAGGAGATGCCACGCTTTCTGGTGCACGAAACCGCTGTTCATTGGGTCGACACGTTCCGGTTTCTATTCGGCGCGCCAAGCGCGGTCTATGCCGATCTGCGCAAAATTAACCCGGCAATTGCGGGTGAAGACGCGGGCTACATCCTGTTGGATCATCCCAACGGGTTGAAAGCCATGTTCGACGGCAACAGGTGCGTGGACCACAGCGCGGAGAACCTGCGTCAAACCATGGGCGAGGCATTGATCGAAGGCACAGAGGGCACTCTGTCCCTCTATGGTGACGGATCGGTTGCATGGCGCGGCTTCGGAAAACGGGAGCAGCAACAGATTTTGCCAGCGACCACCCATAGTGGTTTTGGCGGCGACTGCGTCCATGCCTTGCAAAACCATGTCATTTCGGGCCTTCTAACTGGCACATCGCTGGAAAACACCGCCCCGGACTATCTGGACGTGATCCGCATCGAAGAAGCCATCTACCGCTCGGACGCGGAAGGAAGAAAGATCACCCTGGAGACGCCGTGAAGGATCAGAACAGCAAAACTCTTTCCAACACGCAGCGCGCGGTCAAAGAACTGCGCAGGATGATCCTGACCGGTGAGTTGGCCGCAGGAACCGACCATCTGGAATCAGAGCTTGCCCAGACTCTGGGAATGTCACGCACCCCGGTCCGCGAGGCCGCACTGATGCTTGAAAGCCGTGGTTTGCTGGAGATGCGACCACGGAAAGGCGTGCGGATTCTGCCTGTCTCACCCGAAGACATGCGTGAAATCTATGACATCCTGACCGAACTTGAAAGCCTCGCCGCCCAGCGCGCCGCAGAAGCAAATTGCACTGAAGAGGATTTAGAACATCTGGCTCGCTCGATTGCCCAGATGGATCAGGCCATCGAAACAGAAAATCTGGAAGCCTGGGCTGAATCCGACGAGTTGTTTCATCAAGAACTCGTGCGTTTGGGGGGAAACAAACGCATCCAGGCGATTGTAGCCATGATGAGTGATCAGGTTCGTCGCGCCCGTGCAACCACTCTGTTTATTAGGCCCCTGCCCTTGCAGTCAAATGAGGACCACCGCGCTGTTTTCGATGCGATCCGCGATGGTCGGCCAGAGGACGCGCGCGAACGCCACCGCAATCACCGCCTCCAGGCCAAAGCGATGCTTTGTGGAATTCTTGAGAAACATCGACTCAACAGTCTTTAGCGATCGTATTTGTCATGCGACCACAGCGTTCCGCTTTTGCCATGATTTGCATGGAGCTTTCGCCATTGTCTTCGTCGCCGCCAATTGGTTTCAAGTCTGGGCACGAGCAACCGAACGACGGTTAATAAAACCAACCTGCTGCTGTGGGCGTCACAGGCGCATTTCGGTTTTGGGGTCGAACAAGCTGACCTTGCTCATGTCGACCTCAAAATCCATGACGCTGCCGGGCGCGGGCGCTTCGTCCGGCTCGCAGACGATGATTGCCTTCTGGCCTGCGATTGTGCACATCAGGATCGTCTCGGACCCGGTGGGCTCGTCCATATCGACCGAAACCTGCACGATGACCGAGGCGTTTCCTTTGCGCGCGGCACGCGCCTCATGGGCGGGGCTGAAATGTTCGGGGCGAACGCCGAATGTGACCTGTTCGCCGTCGCTGATGCCCGGGTAGTCGTTGTGGGGGAGTGGCAATCGCGTGCCGTCGCTGCCATCCAGAATGATGCTGGACCCTTCAGCCGTTTTCACGAATTTGGCGGCGAAGAAATTCATATTCGGCGAGCCCATGAAACCGGCAACGAAGATATTGGCGGGGCGTTCGTAGATTTCCTTTGGCGCTGCATATTGTTGCAACACACCATGGTGCATCACTGCAATGCGCGTGGCCAAAGTCATCGCCTCGATCTGGTCATGAGTCACGTAAACCGTGGTTCGCCCGACGTTATGGTGCAGTTTCTTGATCTCGGACCGCATCTCGACCCGCAGCTTCGCGTCGAGGTTGGAGAGGGGCTCATCGAAGAGGAACAGTTTCGGATCGCGCACCAGGGCGCGGCCCATGGCGACACGCTGGCGCTGACCACCCGATAGCTGGCCGGGCTTGCGGTCCAGAAGCGGCTCGATCTGCAACAAGGCGGCAACCCGCGCGACAGTCTCTGCCTGAGTGGCCTTGTCGATGTTCCGGCATTCCATTCCAAAGGTCATGTTCTGGCGTACGGTCATGGTTGGGTAGAGCGCATAAGACTGGAAGACCATGGCGATGTCACGGTCCTTTGGGGCCTCGTTATTGACGACCTTGTCTTCGATCATCACCTCGCCAGATGTGACGCTTTCGAGCCCTGCGATGATCGACAGCAAAGTGGATTTACCGCAGCCCGACGGGCCGACAAGCGCGACGAATTCTCCTGACTCAGCTTCGAGATTGATGTCCTTCAGGACGTCAACCGATCCGTAGCTCTTGCGCAGGTTCTTGATCAGCAAAGATGACATTGCCGGCTCCCTTATTTGACCGCGCCGGAGGTCAGGCCCCGGACGAAGTATTTGCCGCCGATGACGTAGACGAAGAGTGGCGGCAGGGCCGCGAAGATGACGGACGCGGCCTCGACATTGTAGTGGCGTTCGCCGGTGCCCGAGCCAGAGAAGGCCACGATGGCGGCAGTGATCGGCTGATTGGCACCCGAGGTGAACACGGTACCGAACAGAAACTCATTCCAAATCCCCGTGAATTGCCAGATCACGCAGACAATGAGGATTGGCGGCGATAGCGGCAGCATGATCCGCCGGAATATCCGCCAGAATCCGGCGCCGTCGATGCGGGCCGCCTTGATCAAATCATCCGGGACGGACAGGAAATAGTTGCGGCAGAACAGCGTCGTAAAGCTGATCCCCTGGATCGTATGTACCAGAACCAGCCCGCCGATCGTGTTCGAAAGCCCGATCTTTCCAAGCACGAACGCCCAGGGCAGCAGCGTCATCTGCGCCGGAAGGAACACGCCCAAAGTGATCAGGCCGAATACCCAGGCGTCGTATCGAAAGCGCCACTTGGACAGGGCGTAACCATTCACGACCCCAAATGCCGTGGACAGGATCGTTGCCGGGATGGTCATCATCAGCGTATTGGAGAAGTACCGTGATACGCCTTCGCAGCTTCCGCCCAGGCAAAACGTGCTCCAGGCTTCGGCCCAGTATCGCCAACTCAGCGCGTTGGGAACCGAAATGAAGCCTTCGCGCACGATTTCCTCCAGCGGCCGAAAGCTGTTCATGAAGATGATGACCAGCGGTGACAGATAGAGCAGCGCGAAGAAGGCCAGGAGCGCGTAGACCGTGCCCTTCGCCCAAAGCCGCCGGAACCGGCCGCCTGTTGCCAGCGGGTCGAAGGCCTGATGGGATGTCTCAGCCATGGCGCTGGCCCTCTTTCCTGGCGCGCCAACTGGTCCAAAGAACATAGGGCACGATAACAATGGCGAGCGCGACGAGGATCATGACGGCTGCCGCCGCCCCTTGTGCTATCTGACCGCGCTGGAACATCAGGTCATAGACCACGATGGCAGGCACGGTGGTCGCGACCCCTGGTCCCCCCTGTGTCAAGGCCACGACAAGGTCATAGGTTTTGATCGCGAATTGCAGCAGCACGACGGAGACCGCGACAAAGATCGGCCAGATCGTCGGCAGCACCACCCTGCGATAAATACGCGGCATAGAGGCCCCGTCTATCTGAGCGGCCTTGATCAGGTCCCCGTCAACGGATCGCAATCCGGCCAGGATCAGCGCCATCGCGAAACCAGATGCGTGCCATATCCCGGTGAACACCACGACGTAAAGCGCCATGTCCCGGTCGGTGATCCAGTCGAATTGCGCGCTCAGCCAGCCCAGATCATTCAGCGCACGCTCGACCCCGGTTTGCGGGTGGAAAATCCAGCGCCATACCGTGCCGGTGACGATGAAGGAGATTGCGAGCGGGTAGAGAAAGATAGTGCGCCAGACGGATTCGAAGCGTACCCGCTGGTCGATGAGAACAGCGAGCAGCGTGCCGACAAAGAGCGAGCCCAGCACATAGAGCGCACCAAACAAAAACAGGTTTTGATAGGCGACAATCCAGCGCTTGCTTTTCCAGAGTGCGGCATATTCGCCAAAGCCACCATAGGCCATGTTAGGCAGCAGCGTGGATTGCGACACGGAAATCCATAGCGTCCAAGCCGAGAACACCACCACATAGATGAAGGCGGCAGCAAGGGTGGGCACGAGGACCAGCTGTGGCGTCCAGCTTGCAAGTCGCGCGGCCAGTGAGGGTTGCGTCGATTCCGGCATGATCAGTCTTTCGAGTGGCGTCTTGATCGGACCGCGCCAACGATAAGAGGACATCGGCACGGCTATCTTGCTACCGATCCCTAGCTTTGCAGTTCGACCGCGTCAGCAAGCTGATTTGCGGCCTCTTCCGGTGTGATCGAGTCGTCGGCGACAAACTCGGTAATCACTTCCATCATGGCGCCACGGTATTTTTGCAGAACCGTCATGTTATGCGCCATCGAGCGGACCAGCGTACCTTCTTCGACAGAGGCTTTCAGGTCTGTCAGCCCCTGCTGCTGGCACTGGGTGAATCCACCGACCGACAGATCAACGTCGGTGCGCGATGGGATCGAGCCCTTGGCAACGTTGAAGGTCACCTGAAACTCGGGCGACATGATGGTGCTGGCGAGGAGTTTTTGACCCTCCACGTAGTCAGGGTCATTTTGGTTGAAGAACACCACCGAGTCCGCGTTGAGGATGAAGCCGTTGCCACCCCAGTTTACGGGGGTCTGGTGACACAGGTAGTCTTCGCCTTCCTTAAAGCCCGCCAGATTGGCAGATGCCACGGTCCAGTCGCCCATGAGGAAGAACGCGGCCTCGCCGGTCATGGTCATCGTCATTGACTGTTCCCACGAGCGGCCATTGATGCCGTCATCCATATACCCCACCATCTTACGCAGTTGAGCAAAAGCGTCGATCATGCCCTGGCTGCGCATGGCATCCGTATCCGCCTCTTGGAAGGCCTTTCGATAGAGGTCGATATCCATGCCGTAGACGACACTGTCGAATGTGGTTGTGTCCGACCAGTCCGCTGCGCCATGGGCGATGCAAGTTTTGCCCGCCGCGACGATCTTGTCGCAAGCTGCATTGAACTCATCCCATGTTTTGGGAATCTCAAGGCCGAGCTCATCAAGAAGCTTTGGCGAGCTGTACAGCCAGTTGACACGGTGGATGTTCATAGGTGCCGCAACCCAACTGCCGGTGGGTTTCATCACCGAGGTCAGTTCCGGCGCAACCACGTCGTCCCAACCCTCCTTGGCGGCAACCTCATCGAGATTGGCCGTTGCGCCTGTATTGTTCCACTCAGCAATCTCGGGGCCTTTCAGCTGCACAGCCGCAGGAGCGTTACCGGCCACCACGTCGGAGCGCAGCTTGGCAAGAGTGTTGGAGGTATGGCCGGAAATCGCCGTCTGCTCCCATGTGCCACCGGCGGCCTCAAACATTTCGCCCAGCTTGGCGATCGCTGCGGCTTCCGAGCCTTGCGCCCATTGGTGCATCATGTTGGTTTTGGGTTCGGCCTGCGCGCCCACAGCCAGTGCAGTGGCGGCCAGAATCGAGACACCCGTCATAGCCCTATTCAGTTTCATCTCATTTCTCCTCCGTTGAGATTTTGGTTATTTCTCGGTGAGTTTTGCGGACAGCTTCATATTGAAATCCCCCCGTCCACATTGATGGTCTGGCCAGTGACAAAGCCCCCGCCTGCTGAGACCAGCCACGCGCAGGTGGCCGCGATCTCGTCTGCACTGGCAAAGCGGCCAGCGGGTTGGCGCTTCAGGAACCAGGCTTCGGCGGCCTCAACGCTGCCAAGCTCTTCTGCCAGATCGGCGATGCGCTGTCGCAGTGAGGGCGTGTCGACCACACCCGGGCAGATCGCGTTAAAGCGGATGCCATGCTCCAGGTAGTCGGCCGCGCAGGCTTTCATCAGCCCGATCACGCCACCTTTGGCCGCGCCATAGGCCGCGCGAAACGGGTAGCCTTTGACTGATGAGGCCAACGAAGCAATCAATACCACTGCGCCGCCATTCGCCTTCATGCGTGGGACCACCGCACGGGTCACATGAAAGGCACTGTCGAGGCAGATGGACTGGCTTTTGCGCCAGTCCTGATCAGTTGTGGTTTCGACCGTGCCGTGATGTACGAAGCCCACCGCGTGAACCATGATGTCGATGCGGTCGTGATTGGACAGCCAGTCTTCTACAGCCACCGGATCAGTCGCATCCACCGCCGTGGTCGACGCAGCCGCAAGCCCGTTCAGCAAGCGCGAGTCAATGTCCGAAACATGAACCTGCGCCCCCTCGGCCACGAACCGTTCGGCAATGGCGCGCCCGATGCCCTGGCCCGCCGCCGTAACGCAGGCCACTTGTCCCGCGAGCCGCTGTTGCGGCGGATATGAGGGCTGCTGCGGGGTCAATAGGTGGCCCGTCCGCCCGACAGGTCAAACACCGCGCCTGTCGTGAAAGAGTTCTCGGCAGAGGCGATCCACGAAACCATATTCGCGATTTCTTCGACCGTCACAAACCGCCCGCGCGGAATTTTGGAGAGCATGAATTCGACGAAATCCTCTGAGACCTGATCGAATATCCGGGTCTTTGCGGCGGCAGGCGTGATGCAATTGACGGCAATGTCGTAGCCCGCGAGCTCCTTGCCCAGCGATTTGGTCATCGCAATCACCGCAGCCTTCGAGGTGGAATAGGCGGAGGCGTTCGGATTACCCTCTTTCCCCGCAACTGATGCCACGTTGACGATGCGCCCATAATTGCGCGCAATCATTCCGGGGATGACGGTTCGGCAAGTGTGGAACGTGCCGTTGGTGTTCACGTCCTGCACCTTGCGCCATGCATCGGCGGGGTAGTCAGCCAAAACCGACGTAGGCCCGGCAATGCCAGCACAGTTGACCAGCACATCCACTTTACCGAACTTCTCCTCGGTGGCAGCCTGCGCAGCCTCGACGCTGGCGAGGTCGGAAACGTCGGTTTGTGTTAAGAACAGATTGTCGCAATCGATTGCTGTGACGCGCTCTTCTGGGGCCGAGATATCCATATCCCAGATAGCGGTTTTCGCGCCAGAAGCGGCGAGGCGGTCGGCGATAGCTGCGCCGATGCCGTTGCACCCGCCCGTGATTGCAGCAACCTGACTGTTGAAATCATAGCTGTTCACGACATGGCCTCCAATGCGACGACCGTCTGGGCCTGCTCGCCCAGCCCGTCGATGCCCAGGCGTACGGTGTCGCCCTCGGTCAGCCACATCTGCGGCTTCATGCCCGCACCCACGCCCGGAGGCGTGCCGGTACAGATCAGATCCCCTGGTTCTAGGCGGGTGAATTCCGACATGTAGCTAACGATGGTTTTCACGTCGAAAATCATCGTACCGGTATTGCCGGTCTGCACCCGTTGCCCGTTGACATCGAGCCACATGCCGAGGTTTTGTACGTCGGCTATTTCATCCTTGTTGGCGAGGAACGGCCCGGTAGGGCAGAAGTTTGGGAAACTCTTGCCCTTGACCCACTGGCCAGAACGTTCCTGCTGCCAGGCGCGCTCCGAGATATCGTTGACCAGCACGAAACCCGCGATGTGGTCCATCGCTTCGTCCCGGGAGATATCCAGGGTTGGTTTGCCGATGATGATGCCGAGTTCGACCTCCCAGTCCAGCTTGGTCATACGAGGGGACTTCAGAATGTCATCATTCGGACCGCAATATGTGACAGTGGATTTGTTAAACAGGATCGGCTCGTCCGGCACTGGCAGTCCGGCCTCGGCTGCATGGTCAGAATAGTTCAACCCCACACACCAGATGTTGAAAGGTTGCGCGACTGGCGGCGCCAGGCGCATACCGTCGGTTTGGGCAACGGGTAAAGTGGTGGGATCGAGCGCTGCCAGCTTTGTCAGCAGGTCAGGCGACAGCGTGCGCGGTCCGAAGTCCTCGACGATCGAAGACACGTCGCGGGCTGTGCCGTCTGCGTCAATAATGCAAGGGATTTTGCGCCCCTGGCGATCGCCATAGCGGGAGAGTTTCATGCTGCTGTTTCCTTATTATTCTTGCTGCCCCACCACGTGTTGGCGAGTGGCTTGCCACCGACGAACGAACCGCTGCCCAACGTGTCCTGAATGCGTAGACATTCGTTCCATTTGATCATCCGCTCGGACCGGGTGAAGGAGCCAACTTTGAGCTGTCCGCCGCCCAGCCCCGTGGCCAGATGGCTGATCGAGACATCTTCCGTCTCTCCTGAACGCGCCGAGACAATCGCGCCCCAGCCCTTGGCCCGGGCCATGCGGAAGGTCTCGAAGCTTTCAGAGATGGTGCCCGCCTGATTGACCTTGATCAGAACCGCGTTGCAGGCACCTTGGGTCTGGGCCTTGCGGACAAGATCGACGTTTGTGACCAGATAGTCGTCGCCGATAATCTGAACACGGTCACCGAAGCGGCGGGTAAACTCGACGGTGCCGGCAACATCGTCCTCCGCTAGCGGGTCTTCAATCGAGGCAATCGGGTAGGTCTCGAGCCAGCCGCCCAGCATCTCGATCATCTCGGCGCTGTCGAGGTAGCGGTCTTCCAGAGCAAGGCGATAGCGCCCTTCCTTGCCAAATTCAGAAGCCGCAATGTCGAGAGAAACAACAACCCGCTCGCCCGGCTTTTCCCCGGCCTTCTCAATGGCTTCGATCAGCGTTTCAAGCGCCTCTTCATTGCTGTCAAAGACCGGCCACCAGCCGCCCTCATCGGCGACACCGGCCAGCTTGCCCTTGGACTTCATGATGTCACCGGCAGCGAAGTAAACCTCGCTGGTAACCTCCATCACCTCGTCAAAGCTGGCCGCACCCGGTATCATGATCATGAAATCCTGAATGTCGACGCGACGACCTGCATGCGCGCCGCCCCCGAAAATCTGAATCTCGGGCAAAGGCAAAGACGGAGTAAACCCGGTCGTTTCGGCCACATGCTGCCAGAGCGGACGCCCGGCATTCGCAGCCGCAGCGTGCAGAACGGCCAGAGATGTAGCGACTGTGGCGTTTCCCCCGAGGGTATCCTTCAAGGGTGAGTTGTCGAGCGCCAAAATGGCTTCGTCCGCTCTGCTTTGATCCTGCACGTCAAGCCCTGTTAGGGCGGCAGCGATCGGACCGTTCACGCTGTCGAGCGCGGATTGCACGTTTTGCCCTCGCAACATAACTCCGCCGTCGCGAAGATCGACAGCTTCCCGTGTGCCGCGCGATGCGCCCGCTGGCGCAATGGCACGTCCAAGGACGCCGTTTTCAAGCGTCACATCGACCTCAACCGTCGGCTTTCCACGGGAGTCCCAGACGCGCCGGGCTTTTATTCCTTCTATCGCTGCCACGCATCCAATTCCTTCAGTCGGGAGGTCAGGGTTTGCACGAAATCTGAGAGTGTCGCTGGCGGATTCCCGATCAATGGCAGTGCCAGTTTTCGTACCTGCTCGCGGCGCGGAGTACCGAGGTATTCCACCGGCGACTTTCCATCGACACGCGCCAGCATCAAAGCAGGCAAAAGGCGGCAGATGCGCGCCTCCAGATCACTTGCGTCTTCCCATGAAACATGGGGGGCATAAGCGCGCCAGAATTGCGCGACTTCATCATAAAGCGCTGTGCGCTGCGCAGGCAGGTGCACGGCTTTTAGTATGAGATGGTTCAGACAGAATGACGGATCAAAAGATGCATCGCCCATAGTTGCGCATTCCGCGTCCAGAATGATCGGGCGGCCGTGCCGGATCAGGATGTTTTTCGGGCTGACATCACCATGCACCAGAACTTGCGTGCTGTCGTAAAGCATGTCGGCAAGATCATGCAGTTGGGGGGCAAGATGCCGGTGTTGTTCGGCAGTGAAAGACAGGTAGGGCTCAATCCGCAGAGCGCGGAAATCATCGCGATTCCAGAAAAAGGACCTGTCGAAGTTGGGCTTTGCCGATGCTGCGTGAATGCGGCCCACCATATCGCCGACTGCGCGCGCCTCGCCTTTTGCTGGCTGGCCTTCCAGCAATGCGGTTTTCCAAAGGTAGGTTTCCGCGCCGGTCACGAATTCCATGACGAAGCCATGCGCGCTATCTGATCGACCGTAGAGGCGGACCGCGCTTTCCGGAACAACCCGAGCGGCCACCTCTAGCCACGCATATTCCGCCGCATTGCGATGCCTGGGCGCGCGCCAGTCGGCGGCTACTTTCAATTTGGGCAATGCAAATTTTACACAGTAACGCGCGTCGCCGACTTTCAGTGATGCGATATCCGAGGCCACACCCCCAGTCAGCGGTGTCACGTCCTGCGGATCTGATCGGTCGCCAAGGCCCAATTCCTCGATCAGTTCACAACACCTATCTGTCAGCGATTGAGGCATTTCGAGTGCATTCCAGCTTGACTATGTTCACGTGAACAATTTTGATGTTAGTCTGCTTTTTGTCAAGGCACCTTTTTTCATGCTAGGACCGGACAGACAGGAGTTGGTTGTTGAGCCGTGTAACGATAAAATCCATCGCCAACGATCTTGGCATCTCGCATATGACGGTGTCGCGCGCCCTGTCAAATAGTCCCAATGTCCAAAAAGAGACCCGTGAAGCAGTGCAAAAGCGCGCGCGCGAACTGGGGTATGTCAAGAGCGCTGCTGCGATGGTCATGCGCGGCGATGCGCCAAAGATAATTGGGCTTTTGCTCCCCAACATCGTGAATGAATTCTACGCCCGCTTCGCGAATGACATGGCCACTGCCTGCGACGCGCATTCATTTCAGTTGATCATTCACCTGACGGGTGATGATGTCGCCACTCAGCAGCAGGCGCTGGACCGGTTGCAGGAGGTTCAAGCCTCCTCCGTGGTAATGGTGCCAGCGCCGCACCAAACCGGACAGGACGCACCAATCGCGGGAACGATGCGAGTCATCGAACTGATCCGGCAGAGTAGTAACACAAGCCAAACCTCGGGCATTCTTGTCGATGACGGGCCGGCGATTCGTGCCGCTGTAAAACATCTCGCAAGCGCCGGTCACACGAAAATCGCCTATATCGGAGCCAACCGTGAGCTTTCCAGCGGTCGAACCCGTCTGGGCGCGTTTTTGACTGGTGCGGATGAGGCCCGCATCGACGTCACGCCAGACATGATACATACTGGAACGCCGTCTTTTGCGATGGGACACGCGCAGGCGAAAGCCATTCTTGAGGCGGGATGCGCGACAGCGCTGCTATGCGGCGGATTTGAGATCTCGAACGGGGCGCTTAGCGCAGTCATCGATGAGACAAAACACTCCCGCAAAAAAATTGCGTTTATCGGCTACGGTGATCCGTCTTTTTATGCTTGGATCGGAAACGGTGTATCGACAATCCAGGTACCAGTCACCGAACTTGCAAACTGTGCAGTCGATCTGATCGTCAATCATGATCAACCCCAATTCGTGCCTACATCATTCCCTGCGGAGTTGATCATAAGATGAGGCCGTTGCACCGCAAGTGGCCCCATATGAAGTGCAGACCTGTGTGTTGCGACCAGCACGGCGTCTCTGTTTCCCATCACCTGGCCAGGGGATGTCCATTCCATCAAAGCCCAAAGAAGCAAACCCCAGGTTAAAAAACAGTTGTTCGTGAAAACACAGGCAATTTAGGCTAATCATGAACAAGGGTTACGTAATTTGGGGGGAATGAGTGCGTTTTCGGCCGATCACGACTAAGAACAGGAGCCTGCGCCAGTTAGTAATGTTGTGCCTGCTGGCACCGCTAGCGGGTTGCTACGAGAAAAAGTCGGAAGCACCAGCAGCCACAGCGCCGAAGGTTGTCGTTGAAAAGGCAACGGCAGAAGACGTACCGCTCTATCTCGAACTGACGGGACGTACCGAAGCGCCCAACACCGTTTTCATTCGATCGCGTGTCGACGGTCATGTTGAGGCCCGGCCCTTCCAAGAAGGCTCCGACATTGCCAAAGGCGACACCCTATTCGTTATCGACCAGCGCCCCTACACCACTGAGCTCAAACGCCTCGAAGGCGCGCGAGACAAGAACCAGGCCAGCCTGGATTTCGCAAACAGGGAGAAGGAGCGGTTTACTGCTTTGGCAAGTGACGGAACAGTCGCGCAGGAGCAATTGGACCAAAAGACCACCACCGCAGCCGAAACACAGGGCGATCTCGACAGCAGCCAGGGGGCGGTTGAGTCAGCGCAGGTCAACGTTGACTACGCCACCGTATCGGCTCCGATCAGTGGACGTATCGGGCGGGTTTTTCAGGATGTCGGCAATATCGTATCAGCCAATGACACGGTATTGGCCGAGCTTGTCCAAATGGAGCCGCTCTATGTCTATGTAAGCCCCAGTGAAACGCAATTTTTGGAGTTGGAAAAATACAGGTCGGCCAATCCTGATCTGAAGGTGGAGATCACCCTGATTGACGGCAGCGTGCATCCACATTCAGGCGCGCTCGACTTCTCCGATCCTGGTGTTGATCCCACGACGGGCACTATTGCTGTGCGGGCGGTTTTCCCCAATCCACAAAAGACGTTACGCCCCGGTCAATATGCGACTGTGAACATCCAGCTTGCCGAACAGTCAGGGCAGGTAACCGTACCCTCAGAAGCGATTGCGCAGGATCAGGCCGGGTTCTTTGTGTTTGTTGTCGGCAAAGATGACAAGGCAGACATGCGCCGCGTAACTGTTGGCCGCACCTATGAAGGTCGGCGCATCGTCATGACCGGATTAAAAGAAGGTGAAACGGTCATCGTGAAAGGACAGCAACGGGTCCGATCAGGCATGGCCGTGCAAATCAAAAAGCCATCCGACGGCTTGGATGGCAATAAGGCTGATGGCTAAATGCTGAGCCGGTTCTTCATCTTCAGACCCGTCTTTGCCTCGGTGATTGCCCTGGTCATTGTAATCGCAGGGTTGATTTCCATACCCCTGCTTCCCGTTGGAGAATTTCCGGAGGTTGTGCCGCCGACGGTGGTCGTCAGCGCCACTTATACCGGTGGCAGCGCCGAAGTGGTCGAAGAAACGGTAACCATTCCCCTGGAAGAGCAGATAAACGGCGTTCAGGGCATGGTTTACATGTCATCGACCAGTTCCAACGATGGAACATCGAATATCACCGTGACCTTCGAGGAAGGCTATGACCTCAGCATTGCCGCAGTGGACACACAAAACAGAGTCTCCACGGCGATGGCGCAGCTTCCGGATGAGGTTGTTGCCTCTGGCGTGACGGTTACAAAAGAGTCGGTTGACCTGACCATGGGGGTCAACCTGATTTCACCAACCGGACAGTTCGACGAGTTGTTCATCTCAAACTATGCGGACATCCACATAACCGACCGGCTCAAGCGTATCCCGGGTGTCGGTACGGTGATGGTTTGGGGCGAGCGGGTGTACGCGATGCGTATCTGGCTTGATCCCGAAAAGATGGCAAGCCTCGGCTTGACCGCTTCTGACGTCTACGACGCGATTACCCAGCAAAACCAGCAGGTCGCTGCCGGTTCTCTGGGCGCGCCCCCTACGGGCGACAATCAAAAATTCCAACTGACACTGACCGCAAAGGGACGGCTCGATAGCAAGGAAGAGTTTGAGGATATCATCCTGGGTGTAGGCGACGACAGCGCTGTCATTCGGCTGAAGGACGTGGCGCGCGTGGAACTGGGCGCCGAAGATTACTCGTTCACTTCCACGCTGGACAGTGGCCCAACAGTTGGCCTTGGTATCATGCAGCTTCCCGGGGCGAACGCCCTGCAACTGGCATCGCAGGTTCGCGAAACCATGGCCGAGCTGTCCCAGGATTTCCCTGAAGGTCTTGAGTACACGGTCATCTACGACACGACCAATTTCGATCGTGAGGCAATCCGGGACGTTCTTTTCACGCTTGGGCAGGCAATCCTGCTTGTCGTTTTTGTCATCGTCATCTTTCTTCCCAACCTCAGGGCGGCGCTTGTTCCGGTGATTACAATTCCGGTCTGCCTGATCGGCACCTTCGCCCTGATGCTGGCCCTTGGTTTTTCCATCAATCTGCTGACACTGTTCGGTCTGGTGCTGGCAGTCGGGCTGGTCGTCGATGATGCAATCGTTGTGGTCGAGAACGTCTCGCGCCATATCGAGAACGGCGAAACAGACGCAAAGAAGGCCGCAAGTCGGGCCATGGATGAGGTCACCAGCCCGATTGTGGCCACCTCACTGGTGCTTATGGCCGTGTTCATACCTGTTGCCTTGATGCCGGGCCTGACAGGAAAGCTATACCAGCAATTCGCCCTGACCATCGCGTCGGCGGTTGCCATTTCGGCGATCAACGCCCTGACGCTTAGCCCAGCCCTGTGTGGATTGCTGCTGGGCGGTGCCCGACCCAAAGCCAAGATCATTCAACGCTTCGATGCCGGGTTCGCTTGGTTTACGCTCCGCTATGAGGCAGTGGTTGGCTGGTTCATCCAGGTATGGCAACCGGTGGCATTGGCGTTCGCTGCTCTTTTGGCAGGAACTGTCTACATGTTTACTGTGGTGCCCGCTGGATTTATCCCAAACGAAGACCAGGGCTATTTCATCATCAGCCTTGAGACGCCAGAAGGTACGGCGCTGGGACAGACCCAGAAGGTCGTCGACGAGGCTTACGAAATCCTGCATGATCTGCCCGGAGTCAAAGGCGTCATCACTTTCGCAGGCTTCAGTTTTCTCACAAACACTACTGCCTCCAACCAGGGCAACCTGTTCGCCGTTCTCGAGTCCTGGGACAAGCGGAAAGGCTCGGGTGAAAGCGTAACCGAGCTCATGGCGCAGGCGCAGGCGCAGTTCGACGAACTCCCGGGTGGGGTGCTTACCACATTCAATCCGCCGCCTATCTTCGGCCTGTCTCCAACCGGCGGGTTCCAATTCGAATTGCAGGACACCACCGGCGGCTCACTGCAGGATCTGGAACAGATAACGCAGGAAATGGTTGCGGCTGGAAATGCCCGGCCCGAACTTTCCGGCCTGTTCAGTCCGTTTTCTGCCAGCACGCCACAGCTCCATCTCGAACTGGACCGGGCCAAAGCGCTGACAGAAGGCATTTCGGTCGATGACGTATTCGATGCGCTGCAAACTTTTTTGGGGGGCATCTACGTCAACGATTTCAACATCTACGGCAGAGTCTACAAAGTTTATTTGCAGGCCGACGTAAATGCCCGACAGGCCGAAGAGGATATCGGTCGGCTTTATGTACGCAATGACCAGGGCGGCATGGTGCCACTGAGCGCGTTGGTGACGGTACAGCCGCAGATCGGGGCTCGTACCATCAACCACTACAACCTGTTCCGCTCGACCAGCATAAACGGCGCCGCTGGGGAGGGGCACAGTTCCAGCCAGGCCATTGCTGCAATGACCAGCCTTGCGAAACAGACGCTACCGCAGGGCTATAGCTTCGAATGGACAGGCAATGCCTATCAGGAACTCAAGGCCGGGAATGTCGCTCCGATCCTGTTCGGGCTGGCGGTTGTCTTTGCCTTCCTGTTTCTGGCCGCACAATATGAAAGCTTCGTCATGCCCCTGATGGTTTTGCTGGCGGTCCCGCTTGCGATCTTCGGCGCGCTCGTGGCGCAGTGGTTACGCGGCTATGACAATAACCTCTACTGCCAGATCGGGCTGGTCATGCTTATTGGTCTGGCAAGCAAAGGGGCCATCCTGATCATCGAGTTTGCCCGGCGTCGCCGCCAAGAGGGGCTGTCGGTCGAGGAATCGGCAATGGAAGCAGCGCGCATCCGTATCAGGCCGCTGCTGATGACCGCGTTTGCTTTCATCCTCGGCGTTCTGCCGCTGGTCATTGCCAGTGGCGCTGGCTCTGCTGCCCGACGGTCCCTTGGAACCGCCGTCTTCGGGGGCATGATAGTTGCAACTGTATTGAGCCTTGTGTTGGTGCCGGTTCTGTACGTCGTTATTGAACGGGTGCGGGAGCGTGCGTCAGGCAAGCGAGCAATCTCCGAATGAGACCGTGTTGTAAACGTTGCGATTACCGGACCCGCTCCCTCAGGTGCTTCAAGGTGACGTTACCACGCTATCGTTCCTCCAAAGTGGATCTGGAGGTGTAGACAGGTTCAGGACGCGCCAATTGTTCGTCGTTCAGTCAGAAAAGACCAGACATGTTCACCGCTCATTTTGTGCTGTCTTGGATCATGCAGTTCGTCGGAAGTCCGTGAAATCCGACGCTAAAGTCCCGAGCCTTTAACCTGATCCATACCCAGCCTCACAGAAGTAGTTCGCCCTGAACAAGGCTTTCAGGCTGGCGTCATGGATGTTTGAACGGGCTGGTTGGCCACCATTTCGGCATGGTTGATCTGGCGGAGCAGGATGTGCTGCCAGAACAAGCGGCGCAAGAGGTCCCTGAGGTAGCTCAGGATCATGCCAATGTTGTGTCCGCAGCCGCAGAGCACGGCAAAGATCGCGTCGCCTTCGGTTCCCTTGAGCGGGCATCTGGTCAGGCGGCCATCGGTTTTCATGTGCCCAATCATGGGCTCGATTGCACTGCGCCTTGGCAGGAGTTTCGCGATGGTTCGGGTGACGCCGCGCCGGGCGCCGGTCATGAAGACCTTTACATGCTCCATGCCGTGGCCGCGGTACCCGCGGTCGACGAAGGCAAGTTCCGGTCTCTGATCGGTCAGTATCTCGACCTGCCCCAGCGCCTCGTGCAATGTGTGACCGTCATGGGGATTGCCCGGCAGGGCCCGCATCCCGACCACGAAGCCGCCCCGGTTGGTGGTGGTGGCGCTGACCTTGGTGCCGAACTCGTAACGCTTGCGCGCCTTGCCCTTCGAGATGCAGTCCACCGCAGGTTCATGCAGGCTGTAGAGCTTCTTTTTGTCCTTCGGCTTTTGCGCCAGCAGCCGGTTCACAAGTGCGATCAACTCCAGCAGGCGCTGTCGCAATGGACCCTCCGCAACCTTGTCCAATTGCCGTTCGATGTCGCGCAGCACCCGGCCCGTGTAGCCCTTGAGCCGGCGCAACGCCTTGCGCATCCGTTTGAATTGACGGGCATGGGCGTAGCGTCCGACCTGTCTGGCCAGCCGGGGTCCGAGACGGTTGTAATTTTGGCGCAGGCCGATCCCGGCCGCGCGCGCGCCAGCCCGACCATCTTGCGCCGGGCCGTCTCATACAGGCGAGCGTCGGTCGGGTGCGCGATGGTCTTTTCCATCACCGTGGTGTCAACCGTGACCCGCTTGAGGTCGTTGCCCTTCACCGTCCCGGCGCGTTTGCCGGCCTCGATCGTCTCGGTCAACATCCACTCGACACCTTCCTCGCCGATCCGCTTGCGCCAGCGTGTCAGCGATGAGGGATCCAGCGGCAGACGATGTTGAAAGAACACCTCTCCGCAGAAATGCTGCCAATAAGGGTTTTCGGCCCATCGCGCCACAACCGCCTCGTCCGAGAGCGCATAAGCATGTTGAAGGTAAAGCAGGCCCGCAACCAGGCGCGTCGATATCGCCGGTCGGCCGGTGTGGGAGGGAAACAATCCAGCGCATTCCCGCTCGAACACCTCCCAATCGATCAAGGCGGCCAGTTTCACCAACTCGTGGCGCAGGTCGATCATCTCAACGAGACGCGAGCGCCAGAGATCGTCTTGTTCCGGAGGCGGCTTTTGTGGCTTCATTTCACGGCTCTAAATTGCAGGATTTCTGCCATCACAATACAAAACCTTGCACTTCCAGCTCAACAAACTTGCGATAATACCAAACAAAATCAGCAAGATAAAACTTGTTCAGCGCGAACTAAGTAGTTCCAACATTCCTGTGGCGTGAACAGATTACAGATTTCGGCGAGTGCATCGAACATCTGATCGAATGTCCTGGCCCCGATCCTTCGCAAATGCGCCTTCAGCTTCGAGAAGGCCGTTTCGATCGGGTTTAGAGCAACATGCCTTTACGGCCGAAGATCCAGACACGGTTTTCATTTTCGAAGAGAAAGCCGTTCATCTTTTCGCCGCCGGGGTTGGGGAGCTCCTTCAGCGTCTCGCCATTCCAGAAAAAAATCTCGCCATTGTCTCTGTCTGCGCCTTGGGTGACGAGATAGATTTCATCTTCTCGGAGGCCGCCAAGATTAGTGAACTGGACAGAAAAACTATCAACATATCTCTACATATGAAAAAACCATCTTCCATACCCTTGTCCAGATGGCCAAGGGTTATCGACTTCCCAGAGCCGCTGCTTTTCTTTTCGATCCTGCACGCTCAAACGATATCTGTCGGTGACTGTTCCCCAAGCCCTAGACTGCTCACGTCTCATAAATTGCCCACCACTGCCACAAGCATAAATGTGCCCGCCAATTTGCTCCACGCCATTGATCTGGCCATGAACTACTGCCCCCCTTAAGACCTGCTTCTGGCACTTGTTCTGTCGCAATTCCTGATGGCAAGAACCTGTTGAATTCCCCATCGAAAGACATAGAGGCATAGCTTGATCGGCCAGTCTCTGGGTCATCGATGATAAGAAGCCTGGCTACCGATTGTTCAAGCTCTTGACAGACCCATTTGTCGCCGATCCGGCCTTCATCGAAACTGATGACAAAACACCAGGGCGTAAAGGGTTCAACCTGTCCAGGCGCTTCTTCGATGAACTCGGGCAAACCCACAAGCGTAACATTTGTGCGGCTACGTGCCACAATCCGCGAAAACTGTACTTTCATTCTGGTCGTCCCATCGTTACCCAATCGTCAAACTCCGCTTGGGTCCAGCCCTCCTTGAGTGCTTTTAGCGTGTCGCCCTTCGGGATTGGGCGTGCCATACGAGTTCTAACGAGTTGAGCGTGTGGCGCTGTGGCAAAATCCGTTTCCATTATCGCACGAATCTCTGGCTCGCACCGCCACTTCGCTTTCATGGCCCCTCTTCATATATCTCTTTTGACCTGAGCCCCGAGTTTCCTCCATCTGTCTGAGAGTCCTTGGGGTTTGGTTGATGTCCTTACGCGGCCAGTTTGTCCATGTTTGTTTTCTCAGCAAATTCTCTCGGCGTCAGATTTCCGAGCGCCGAATGTGGTCTGTTGGTATTGTAATCCTCCTGCCATGCTTCCAGCGTTTCACGGGCCTCGGCCAGTGAGCTGAAGAGCGTTTCGTTGAGGCATTCATCGCGTAGCTTGCCGTTGAAGCTTTCGATGAATGCGTTCTGGGTTGGTTTTCCCGGCGCGATGTAATGCCAGTCGATCCCGGTGTCCTGAACCCATCGCAGGATAGCCATGCTGGTGAATTCGGTGCCGTTGTCCGAGACGATAGTGCCGGGCCTGCCCCGATCTGCGATGATCCGATCCAGCTCGCGCGTGACACGCAGGCCGGACAGGGATGTGTCGGCGACCATGCCCGGCGAGGAACGTCGGCTTTCAATCGTCCACCAATGGCATTCTCTATTGTGCGGGGGATCATTGTCTCATAGCTCCCCCATGTGCAGATCAAGGACGATCGGGGTGCTTGATGCGTTCCCAGCCGTTACCGTCAAAGCGAAAAATGTCACGCGAGGCCACGACCCACAGGACATCACCCACCGCTTGCGCAAAAAACGGGCCGCCATCGGGTTCGTTGCGGTCCGCGGGAGATTTGGTCAACGGCGGGAGACGTGGTTCGAAATGGCCAAACATTCCGGTATTGGGATCGTATTCCCAGAGCCCCCCTGGCCGTACACTGGCCGGCATGACCAGTTTGCCACGATAGGGTGTGATGTGGTGGAACAGGTTCAGGCGCCGGTTTCCGGGGACCGGATTGAACCCCCGCGCATGGCTGCCGTGAAGCAGCACCCCTTCGCGCCCGCAGATCCAGACCTCATCAGGGCTCTCGATATAGATACCGGTAAGGGCCGCTTCCTCCATCGGGACTTTGAGTTCTTCGAGCGTTCCGCCATTCCAATAGGCCAGAACCGGCTTCGAGCCCGGGCCGACCTCGCCGCAGAGGTAGATCGCGTCTTCAGTGAGGCCCGCTATGTCGTTGAAGAGGATGTTTCGGGAGGCTGGCGGCCTTAGTGAGTCTGCGATACTCCATTCAATCCATTCCTCAGTGCCGAATTCCGGCTCTGAGTTGCCTTTGGCTTCTTCTTCCGCCGTACGCCGCCGCTCCGCTTTCGGATCGAACAGCAACGTCTCTGAAAGCAGCGCCCAGCCATCCCTGCTATAGCGTTTGTAGAATTGCCCACCTGCGCCAACTACATAAAGGTGATCACCAATTTGACGCAACGTATACGTACAACCGATGTTCTTGTTATCTTCTGCCGCTCCAGTGCCCGGAATAATTTCCAGATACTGTGCCGGACGGGCCAAATGTTGCACTTCGCCATCTGCCGACAAGATCGTGTAGTAAGATGGTCGCACGTCGTTTCCGATATCGCGCGCGAACAGGATATCCTGGACGCTCATCCGAAAGTTCTCGTAGAACCATTCACCGCTCGGGTCATGGCCTTGGTGTTCGTATTGATACAGACGCGCGCTCGGCTCGTAGGGCTCGGCGGTGTCAAGTGTAGCACTGACGGACAGGCTGATTTCGGAAGCCGCGACTGCGCGGGTGAAACGGATCATCGGTTCATTCCTGCTATTGTATCTGGTCTATGGCATCGAAGCTGTTGCACCCGATTGCAAGGCCTCAATGGTTTCCGCTGGCAAAGGCGGTCTGTTCTTGGTCCGAAGTAATTGGTCCGGATTGCGGGGGCCGTATTGTTGAGCTAGTGCCCGGACAATTTGAGCCGCACAATCTGGCCGCACTGCGACCATCGCACGCCGCGACTCTCGAACGACATCTGCTAACCGGGCGGTATGGGGTGGATCAGCCCCCAAGCCCAACTCAGCAATAGCCGCATCCGCGAAATGCGCACGATTGTGTTCGGTTTCCTCTGTTGCCGCATTCCCAACCACACAGATCGACATGCCGTCGTCAAGGCTAGGCATGTTTGGAATACGGTTGATACCTTCTTCACCTTCCTTTCGCGTTCCATAGCGAAGGGTGTAGTCGGGCACGATATGATGTGCTTGCATGCCGTATTGACCGCATATCTTGCTCATGCGCCCATAGCGATCGACCTCACATTTCTTGCGGTAGCGTTGTCGCTGCGTGATCCGGGCGCCAGTTCCCGGTGGTGGCACGGGCAACGGGTCTTCCTCGAGCTCGGGCTCAGGTTCGGGTTTCGGCCCGCGCAGTAACTGGTCGAGTTCGCGTTGCTGCCGGTAGCGCTGCATCTCACGATAATAGTCATCGCGGACGAAACCCTGCGGCGTCCCCTGGCGCAACCGTTCCACCGCACGTTCGTGAATCTCAAGCTGACCGGCGTCAAAACTCTCGACGCCGCCAAACATCCGGGCTTCGCGGGCCATATAGCCTTCGGGATCATCGAAGGCGCGCTGGTTCTCGGCCTCGCCCAATTCGTAGCCGGTGAAGAGGAGCGCAAACGGGCCAAGTCCTTTCAACCCCCATTTCCAGGGTATTTTCGGCCCGTTTGAAGGGCTAGATGGCTCAGGTTGTGGCTGCGGCGCGGTTTGTGTCCCAGGAATAGGCGGCACCTCGACAAAGGTTCCCGGCGCGGGTGGGCTAAAGAAGTTGATGGTCCCACCCGAAGCGTCGGCCACCTGATACTCCGCACCATCAATAAACACCTTTTCGGATCGCATGGAGCCCGGTAGAGGGTCATCATCCTCTGGCGCGGCGTAGGTGAGCATGTCGCGCACGAAGATCGCTTCACCTTCGGTGTTGCGGTTGTTCATGTGGAACCGGTCGAGATGCCGGATCACCGGGCTGCCCTCGGCACGGACCTGATCGGCGTGTTCGATGGGCTCGCAGATGCCGCCGCAGGTGCCCGAGGCGACGCCACCGCCGCGGCCGGGTTCGTCGCCATGCACATCCGTGGTGTGTGACCGGAACACCATCGCCTTTTGACCGGTGAAGCGGACCGAGGGAGTGTAGCCTTCGTCATGGCCGCAAAACTCGACCACCGGATAAGGGATCGGTGTCTTGGTGGATTTGCACACATCGGGCGCCAGCGAGACGACCACAGCCGCGTCGCTGTCGCGCAAGCCCTCTCGCGGGGTCGAGGTGGTCCAGGGCGCGGGATAGCCGGGCTCGCCAACATAGTCGTCGCCGGGAAGGCTCATGCGACCTCCTCTTCCGGGACCTCTGATTGCGGGACCAATCTGACCCGTTGCAGTGTCAGTTTTGCCGTTTGCGCCTTGGGCAGGGGGAAGCGCACCCGCCAAGTCAGGGCCACCATCGCATCCGACCGCCAGTCAAACTGTACGCCATCAAGCGCCAGCACATGCCAGTCCGCGATCCCGCTATCCTCGTGCAGAACGGCCAGGTCTATGCCGGGCAATACGCCTTTCGCCTCTGGCACCTCCCAGTGCAAATTCCTGAGACAGTAGGTCTCGTCACCCCGAAGATGCGGAGTTGCGATCTGATCCGGCGGCGCGCATTGCCAGAACCTGCTATCGAAATCTCGAGGCAGAAGTGGATGACGGTTTGCTTTCCACGCCTCGTCATAAGTTCCCGCGTATTGGCTGCGATCTTGCCAGAACGGCGCAAGAGGCCCGAGGCCAGCGGGTTGGCACGGCTCGGTCTCGTCCACCCGCAAAATCTGAGGCGCGCGATACTCCGCAGTGTCAGGCGCGTCGGCATCGGGCCGCCCCAAACCAATCGGGTTGCGGGGATCAATGGTGGTGGCATCCGGTCCTTCGGGGCCGATCAGCGGCCCGCCCGCAGTGAGCCGCCAATCTACCGGGACACTATCCGCCGAATCCACCGAGCCGATCTCCCAGGCCATGCGCCGGGTCACAGAAGTTTGCTTCGCCTCCCACCGGCGAGGGCCCGTAACTTGCAGGGTCTTGTCGATTGGTCCCAGCTTCAAACCGCAACGCCAATTCGTCCGCCCATCATCAGGCCGATAGCTTTCGCCCAGAAACGTGACATCCGTACCGGGTTTTTCGGGAACCAAATCGGTTTGTATGAGCAGCGGTGAGCCATGCGGATCTGCATCATATACATCCTGCCATTGAAACACATTGTCGGACGGCTTCTCAGCCACCGCTGCATCTTGGCGATGTTCAAAAAGTCCGCGCACGGCGACCACGACATCCAGAGCTCCCTCCATGTCGAATTGCCGGAAAGCCAAAGCTGCAAGATGTGTCCGGTTGATAAGGTGCACTGGCGATCAGTTCATATCGATGGGTTTGCCGCGCATCTGGAAGTGATCCGTAGCTACGAAGTTGAACGTCTTACCCAGTATTAGAACCTCTCCATTGGATTTCATGATGAACTTGCTGTCGCCGCATTCGATGACAAATTCCTCTCCAACGGCGATTTTCTTATATTTTCCAACACTTTCCAGAGAGGTGGAGCCGACATTTGTCACCTTGCTGGTACCGATCTGTTCAGCACGGGCAATACCGATCGTGTCGGATTTGAAACTGCCAACAATGGTGTTCATCACACCCGGCATGGGAAAAAGCCCGGCGGCCGCGTTCCCCACGCCGCTGCCGGCATCACCCAGGGCGCGCCCGGCATCCGGGCGGTTGCTGTCCCCGCCCACCAAACCGGATCGGCTGGCCAGCCCGCCCGCACCCAGGAAACCAAGCGCTGACGAGGCCAGCGTTCCGGCGAAGGCTGAAAGCGCCGGCCCACCGCCACCGGCCACATCGCCCGCCTGTTTAAGGAGCCCGGCTGTGTGCCCGGCCATACCGCTAACCGCCGACATCAGGGCAAAAGCCGAGGTCCCCGTTCCGCCAACCACGGTGTTCATCGATCTGCCGATTTCGTGTTTCTGGTTGCCGCCGACCTCAACCGCACGATTGGCACCGATCGCCGCCACCTCGTGCCGGTCCACTCGCTTGGTCCGGTCGTTCAGCACCCGGGTCGTCTGATCCCTCTGGGCATGAAAGAACATGTTCTCGATGCCGTTCTGGTCCTCAAAGGTGATCTCGTTGAACCCGTCTCCCTTGTGGGTGTTGGAACGCATGATCGATTTTGTCTTATGCTCTGGCAGCTCATAGGGCACCTTCTGGCGTTGGTTTGGCACGACGCCGGTCACGACCGGTCTGTCAGGATCGCCATCGAGATAGGTGACCATCACCTCCATCCCGATGCGCGGGATCACCTGGCCACCCCAGCCTGCGCCGGCCCAACTCTGCATGACCCGCACCCAAGCCGTATCGCCGCCATCCTTTTTCGCGCGCCGGTCCCACGGAAACCAAAGCTTGATTCGGCCATATTCGTCGGGGTGGATTTCCTCGCCCGGGGGGCCAGCCACCACCGCCACCTGGGTGCCATCAATGCGTGGGCGCGGGGTGGCACGATGCGGGGTTGCGGGCACATCCGCGGGCAGCGCAAGAAAGCGGTTCTGATAATCGGGCTGACCGCCGCCGGTCTCATAGCTGGCATCGGTGGCCTCATGCTCAATGGCCAGCACAACATGCTCGTCAAAGACATTCTCGGGATTGGCCACGTCATAGGGTGTGAACTTGGCCCCTGCCCTCAGAGTACGAGTGTTTGACGCGCCATCGACCCGCCGATGATCGGCCTCGCTCGCCTGCATGCGCAGTTTCATCTGCCGCTCCATCGCGGCGTTGTCGATCGCGTCCGAGGCCCGGCCCGTACCGTAGCCCCCGACCGTCTGGAATTCATACAGCTCGTAGCTGCCATTCTTTGGCAGGTTCACGAGACTGGGCGAACCACCCTCGGGCACCATGCCGGGGGTCTGGAAATTCCAGTCCCGCGCCGTGCGCAAACCCGGCGTGTAGCTGAACGAGGTTTCGAACCTGTTGATGTGATTCCGGTCGGTCGAGCCATGGGCAAAACGCACCCTTTCGCCGCCTGTGTATCCGGCCACATGGGAGGCGATATGCAGAACATGCTCACCTGTCTTGTGCTCGAACCAGTAGAAAACCCCATCCTCTTCCAGCCGCCGTGTCAGATAGGCCAGATCGGTCTCATTGTACTGAACCGAGTAGTGCTGCGGCTCAGGGGGGGCCACGATACCGCTGGTCACCGGCGCGGGCAGGCCATGTTCCGAGAGCAGCATCTCGCAGACCTCGACGCTGCTCTTGTCCAGCCAGCTGCGGCAATCCGAGCGCTGGCTCAGCAGCCACATCTGCGGCCGCAAAGTCAACCGATAGGACTGCAACCCTCGCGTCACCTTGGGTCCCATGGTCATATTGGTGACAAGGCTGTTCCAGACCCGCCGCGTGCCATTGCCAAGTTCCAGGCTGACATCGGCCAGCTTGCCAACGATCTGGTCCGGCGCGAGGTCATCCCGCTTGGAGCGCAGTTGCAGCGTGCCCTCGAACAGTGCGCTCACGCCTTCGTTCAGCACAAGGCGTTCGGCCAGCAACTCATCCGCGCCCAGCAGCCCGTCGATGCGCAGTATACGTTCCGCCTGAACAAAATCGGATGACGCGTTCATGTGTTACACCTTGCAGTTTAGACCTGTCACGCAACGGGTTGCCCCGCCGTCAAAGAACGGCACCACCCCGGTTTCAGTGGTCCGACATCGTGATCCAGATCAGATGGTCTTCGGTTGTCCAGCCCTTGCCGTAATAGGGTCGGATCTGCGGCCCTTCGAGACGGGCGCGCCATTGCGCGGCAACTTCAGCAGCGGTACAGCCCGCGCCAACAATAGCAGCGCCAGTAAAAATCGGCTTATCCGCGTTCCCCGATAGCTCAGGCGCGCGCTTGTAGAAATGCGCGACCATGACGCCGCCATCGGTTGTCATCATCTGTTCGATCTGTGGGGCCAACACCTCCATCTCTTGTGAGATCTTGTGCTGGTTGATCGCCCAAGCCAGAGCGCCAACACCCCAATGAGCCACCTCTGCGAGGCTTCCGGTTTTCTTCTGATACGATCTGTGCCGTGTTCCCTGACCTCGGGGCACGGTCATGTAACGATATTTCGGGCGATCCTGGACGAGGGCCATATCTGCGTCTCCGCATTGCGATGAGATCGGGCGTGTTGTCTGAACCGGGCGGCTGTGTGCACCGGAATATCCGGACCGCGCGCGGGCGCGATCCGGCATAAGTCATCGCTGATTCAGGCCGCGCGTGTCGTCGAAAGGTCGTAAGACGCGATCATGGGCGACATCGGTTTATGCTGATCGTCATGCGGGATGTACTTCACTTCCATCTTGGTGAAGTTCAGCTTGACGGTTTCGACCGGTCGATCACCCGTGCTGTCGACCGAATAGTTCGAGACCAGCGTGTTGGTCAGCTTGTACTCGATATAAGTGTCACCCGGATTACCGGTGGTCACCAGATGGATCACGGTGGTCTTGCCGGTGCGGCCAGTGCAGGCCTCGGCGAACAGTTTGGTCGATGAGCTGTCGCTGACCTTGGTCAGGACAACTTCACTCACTGTCGGTTCCGACGCTTCGCGGTTTGCGGTCGAACCCGCAGCGGTATTCATGTTCCGCGCGACATTCCAGTGGATCGACTCAATGTCCATCCAGCTCTTATGAGTCTCATGGGTTGCGTCGCCAGGGATTCCGTCCAGTTGCAGGTAAATAGGCATTCAAAACTCCGATAGTTTTCTAGCACCAGTTAGATGGTCGATCTTCGTAACATCAAAGGGGGCGGTACGTATGAATTTGCGGCGCGTCCCTTCAACTCACACTGCGTCGATTGGGTGTGGAGGCGGAGATCACGAAACCTCCATCCGCATCCGTATCGACGACCACTGAGCGCGGGGTCTTCCCCCGCGCCAGCGATTCCAGAAAATAGTCTGCCAGTTTCGGCATGAGATCTCGGGCGATCAGCGCCTCGATAGCGCGGGCACCCGCATCTCCTGTCTCGGCCCGGTCGATCAGAACCTGCCGGGCGCTCGGGGTCGGTTTCAGCGCCGCACCGTAGCTTTCATCCAGCCGGTCAGCGACCCGGGCCAGTTGCAGATCGACGATGCCCGCCAGCACCGCGCGGTCGAGCGGCAGATAGGGCAGCAGCGACAGACGCCCGAGAAAGGCTGGTTTGAAAACATCCGCCAGCTCGGGCCGCAGCATGTCGGCCAATGCGTCACCTTCGGGCATTGCGTCGGGGTCCTCAGCCAGATCGGCCAGCGTCGCGGTGCCGGTATTGGCAGTCATGATGATCGTAGTGTTGCGGAAATCGACGTCGCGGCCTTCGCCATCGCGCAAGGTGCCCTTGTCGAACACCTGATAGAATATCTCCTGCACACCGGGGTGCGCCTTGTCCATCTCATCCAGCAGCAGCACGCTATAGGGTCTGCGCCGCACCGCCTCGGTCAGCACGCCCCCTTCGCCGTAGCCGACATAGCCCGGCGGCGAACCCATCAGCAGCGAGACTTTATGCTCTTCCTTGAACTCGGACATGTTTATCACGGTCAGAGCCTGCGGCCCGCCGTAAAGCTCGTCGGCCAGTGCCAAAGCCGTCTCGGTCTTGCCGACACCCGAGGTGCCGACCATCAGGAACACACCCTGCGGACGACGCGGGTCACGCAGATCGGCGCGGGCAACCTTCATTGCGTCCGCCAACGCATCAATGGTGGTATCCTGTCCTAGCACCCGCTGCTTCAAACGGTCGGCCAGCGAGGAAACCGCCGCAATCTCGCTGCGCATGAGCCGCCCGGTTGGAACGCCGGTCCAGCGGCCCACCACCGAAGCGACCGCCTCGGCATCGACCACGCGATGCACGAGCGGGGTTTCGCCCGCCTCTTTCGCCAGAGCGCGTTCGGCCTGGGCCAGACGCTTTCTCGTGTCCTCGCCCTCTTCGGCCTCGACCGCATCCGCCGCAGCGGCAAGATCGCGCTGCCGGGCCAGGCGCTGCTCCAGCGCGCGCGCCTCGGACTGTGCTTGCGCCAGATCGGACTTCAGGGATTTCAGCCGCGCAGGCAAGCCCTTGGTCAACGGCTCCAACGCCAGTGCATCAATCTCGGCCTGCAAGCTCTCAGCCTCGCGCAAACGCTGGTTCAAGGCCTCGGGCGTGGTCTCGCGACTCATGCTGACCGCTGCTGCAGCGGTGTCAATCAGGCTGACCGCCTTGTCCGGCAATTGCCGTTCCGGCAGAAAGCGTTCCGACAGTTCCACCGCCGCGCGCAAAGCGCCGTCGCGGATGATGACATCGTGATGGTCCCGGAATGTCGGAGCAATCGCCCGCATCATGCGGATCGCCGTCTCGGTATCCGGCTCATCCACCTTCACGGTCTGGAACCGCCGCGTCAGCGCCGGGTCCTTTTCGAAGTATTTCTTGTATTCCGCCCAGGTAGTCGCCGCGATCGTACGCAATTCGCCCCGCGCCAGCGCGGGCTTGAGGATGTTCGCCGCATCGCCCTGCCCCGCAGAGCCCCCTGCGCCGATCATCATATGCGCCTCATCAATGAACAGAATAATCGGGCGATCCGACGCCTTGACCTGATCCACCAGACCCTTCAACCGCCGCTCGAATTCGCCTTTGACCCCTGCCCCCGCCTGCAACAGGTTCATGTCCAGTACATAGAGCGTGACGTCACTCAGGCGCGCGGGGATGTCACCTTCGGCTATAGCGAGCGCAAACGCCTCGGCGATGGCGGTTTTCCCAACACCCGCCTCGCCCACGAGGATCGGGTTGTTCTGGCGCCGCCGGATCAGGATATCGATCATCTGGCGCAGCTCGGCGTCGCGCCCAATGATCCGGTCGACCCGCCCCTGCCGCGCCTCTTCGGTCAGGTCGGTGGCGAACTGAGCCAGAAAATCCTCACCCCCTGCGGATGGGGCAGGTTGTCCCACGCGATCTGCATCGGCAGCGGGGGCCGCATGGCGCGCTGCATCCTCAATCACACCTTGGCTGAGTTGCAACATCGCAGGGGCCGTTCCCCGCAACACAGCGCGCAACTCGGTGTCCGTCACCAATGTCAGCAAGAGCGCTTCGGGTGTGACACGCACCACCCCGAGTTGCAGCGAAGTGGTGACCCAGCCCTCACGCGCCAACGTTATCACGGCCTGCGACATTGCGGGCGCGCCGCATCGTCCACGAGGCGCTGCTTCGACCGACGCACGGGCTTGGGCTTCGATCTTCGCGACATCTCCGCCCGATTCCGCAACCAGGGCATTAAAACCATCTATTTTCATGAGAGAAATCAGCCAATGTCCCAATTCGACTGTCTCATGAGAATGGCGCATCGCCAATGCCGCAGCGGATTCCAGTGAAACTGACAGCTCGGATGACAGCTTCGCGATCAAAGCGTGAAGATCGACTGAAGGCATGAGTTAAGCACAACTCGCTTTTCAAAAAGAAACTACTAAACACCCGAGAACAAGATTAACTTGCCCGGCGAGAACAAAACTAGATGACTTGAATTGAAGTCACAATACATAGAGGTTAGATGTCACGAAAATTTCGCGAATAAATAGTATTGACTCATAGAGATATGATAATGAAAGAAAAAAACGCGTCCATGGATCAGAGAAGCCCCGCAGAACCTACTGACGCCACGGAAGAGATCGCAATGGTTGGCGAAAATCCGCGCGTATCTGAAGGGGCACAGGAATTATATCGCCGATTACGTGATTCGCGATCCGCGGCAAGGTTGATTGAGCGCAAATTAGAAATATCTGAGGGTGCATTATTGTCCTTTATGCCTGCACAAAAGGAATGGGCGGAAGTTCGCCAATTGGCAATTGAGATTCTTTCCAATTATGCGAAGGATGTAGAAATTGCTGTCTGGTTGATTGAGTCGGAGACCCGTCTGGACGGGTTCGAAGGGCTCGCAAGGTCTATTCGATTGATGGATGATATGGTGGCTGCTTTTGGAACTACATTGCATCCTCGTCCCGAGGACCCGGACGACGATACCTTCGCCGCTCTAGCAGGGTTGAACGGGTCCGGGCGACCCGGCGCGCTTTTGCAACCTTTGCGATTGCTGCCTCTGATTCCCGGTGGCAGTTATGGCGAGGCGACGCTGTGGGACGTTCAGAACGGCAACGGCGAAGAAGAGGTCCGCGATGCGATGCGGCGCGTCGGTAGTGCTGCGATGCAAGGGCATCTGGACCAGATTGAGCGCGCCGCGCTTGCGATCCGCGATCTGGACACACGGTTGAGCGCGTTGCGCGGCGCCGACGCTCCGACTTTCACACAGATCAACGACATTCTCGACGACGCCGCGCGCACGGTGCGTAGGCTGGCTGTTCTGGAGGAGACCGTGACGATCGCGCCGGAAAAGACCGCAGCACAGGATACCAAGGCCACCCCTCGCACAGGCGCGATCGCCACGCGGGAAGACGCGTTCAACCGCCTGCTCGAGGTTGCGGTCTATTTTCGCGAGGCCGAGCCCCATTCCCCGATCGCGGATGCGCTGGAAACGCTCGTGCGGCGCGGTCGAATGGATTTCGTCAGCCTCTTGAAGGAATTGATCCCCGACGACCATGCCCGGCAGGCGGTGCTGACCACCGCCGGCATCAAGACTCAGGACCCAGGAGAAGAGGCACATTAACGGGCCGCCGCCCGGCATGTCCGCAAGGTGGCGATACAGGATGCAGACAGGGCGGTGGACACCTCACCGCCTGCGCCGACCAAAGGTGCACCAGCCGGTGCGCATGTTTTCATAAGTTACTAAGGAGTACGACATTGGCCAGCATTCACGACAAGCTTGAAAAGGTGCGCAAACCGCGCGTCCACATCAAATACGAAGTCGAAACCGAAGGCGCGATGGTCGAAAAGGAACTGCCCTTTGTTGTCGGCGTGCTCGGCGATTTTTCAGGTAACCCGACCGAAGAACTCGCGCCGTTCAGCCAACGTAAATTCGTGCAGATCGACCGCGACAATTTCGATGACGTGATGGCACGGATGACGCCCGGCGTGGCCACCAAGGTCGAAAACACCCTGGTTGAAGATGACGACGCGATGATGGCAGTCAACCTGTCCTTCAGCGCGATGGATGATTTCGAACCCGCCC
Source organism: Ruegeria jejuensis (assembly GCF_041537905.1). Taxonomy (NCBI): domain Bacteria; kingdom Pseudomonadati; phylum Pseudomonadota; class Alphaproteobacteria; order Rhodobacterales; family Roseobacteraceae; genus Ruegeria; species Ruegeria jejuensis. The sequence continues at coordinate 84,231 of NZ_JBGRUO010000023.1, forward strand.
GTGTGGTCGAACAGGTGCCCGCGCTCAAGGCGCTGCTGGAAAGCCGCAACCATCTGCGCGATCTGCTGACCAAGGCGGACCGCTCGGAAGAGCTGGAGCAGCTGCTTGAGAACATCCTTCAGGACAATGAGGCAGTCGCCAAGATCGTCGGCGAGATCAAGTCGCGGCAGGGCGAGAGCGACGGGGGTCAAAACTAATGGAAACGCAAACCGAAAAGCAGCTCTCTGATGTCGTAGAAAGCACCGAAAACAGCCTGCTGGACCAGGTGATCGGTGCCACGCGGCAAACCGAACCGGACCGTGCTGCGGAACTGATGCAGACGCTCACCGACGCCGCGCTGTCGGGCACCGTGCAGTATAGTCGAAACCTGACGATCACGCTTAACAGGGCGATCGAAGAGATCGATGCCAAGATTTCGCGCCAGCTGGCGGTGATCATGCAGTCGCCTGAATTTGCCACACTCGAAGGTTCCTGGCGCGGCTTGCGGCATCTGACCCATGAATCCAACACCGGCACCAACCTCAAGGTCCGCGTGCTGAACGCCTCCAAACGCGATCTGGGCCGCGATCTGTCAAAGGCTGTGGAATTCGATCAATCCCGCCTGTTCAAATCGATCTACGAGGATGAGTTCGGGACCCCGGGCGGCGAGCCGATCGGCGCGATCATCGGCGACTACGAGTTCGACAACAGTTTCGAGGATGTCGAGCTTCTGTCCAGCCTGAGCCAGGTTTCGGCCGCGTCCTTCGCCCCGTTCGTCTCGGCAGCCAGCCCGCAACTTTTCGGCTTCGACGACTATACCGAGCTATCGAAACCCCGGGACCTGTCGAAGATTTTCGACAGCACCGAATACACCAAATGGCGCGGCTTCCGAGACAGCGAGGATTCGCGCTTCGTCACGCTGACCCTGCCCCGTGTTCTGGCGCGCATGCCCTATGGTGAGCGAACCAAGAAGATTGACGAATTCGACTATAACGAGGCCATCGCTTATGACGGCGATCAGATCCCGCACAACAATTACTGCTGGATGAACTCGGCCTATGTGATGGGCACGCGGCTGACCAATGCGTTTGCCGATAGCGGCTGGTGTACCGCGATCCGCGGCGCTGAGAATGGCGGCAAGGTCGAGGGGCTGCCGACACATCTCTTCATGACTGATCAGGGCGATACGGATGTGAAATGCCCCACCGAGATCGGCATCACCGACCGCCGCGACGCCGAACTGGGCGCCAACGGCTTCTTGCCGCTCTGCCATTACAAGAACACCGATTATGCCGTGTTCTTCGGCGCACAGACCACGCATCGGCCCAAGAAATACGACAGGCCCGAGGCGACGGCGAATGCCGCCATTTCAGCACGTCTGCCCTACATGATGGCGACCTCGCGCTTTGCGCATTACCTCAAGGTCATAGGGCGCGACAAGATCGGCTCGTTCATGGAGGTCGAGGATTGCGAAGACTGGCTGAATCGCTGGATCAACAACTACGTCAATGCCAATGACGCAGCCGGCCCCGAGGCGCGCGCGCAATACCCGCTGCGCGACGCCAAGGTCTCGGTCGAAGAGATTCCTGGCCGTCCCGGCAGTTACAATGCAGTCGCTTGGCTGCGCCCATGGTTGCAGATGGAAGAGCTGACCACAGCACTGCGGATGGTGGCCAGGATTCCAGAAAAGAACTGAGATGCAGGAACAGGTTGAGCACATGAGGCAGGGCGCGGAAATGCGCCCTGCCCTCTCGGATGATGCGCGACGAGCGGATCTGTTCGCGCGTGTCGATGCGGTGATCGCCCGCATCGATCGGGTCGTGTCGCGCCAGCTTGACGTCATCCGCAACCATGCCGACTTCCGCGCGCTCGAGGCACGTTGGCGCGGCCTGCGCTTGCTGGTGGATCGCTCCGACCCCGGTCAGGGCGTGATCATTAAGGTTCTGGATGTAGACTGGCCCACCCTGGCGCGCGGCCTTGAGCGCGCCGCCGACTTCGATCAAAGCCATCTCTATCGTCTTGTCCATGAGGGCGAATTCGGCATGCCCGGCGGGCAGCCCTTCGGTTTGCTGGTCGGAGATTACCAGCTCTCCCACCGAACCGACGGCGGGGCCGCCGACACGGTGGACGCGCTTCGCCGTCTGGCGGCGGTTGCGGCCTCGGCCTTTTGCCCCCTTATTGCGGCGGCGGGCTCGCCAACCTTCGGGCTGGCCAGTTTCGACGATCTGGCCCCGTATACCGGGATCGAGCCCGCGCATCTGATCCAGCGCGAGCAGCCCGATTTCGCGCGCTGGCAGGCACTCAGACGAGGCGAGGATACCCGCTTTGTGGGGCTGGTCGCACCCGATCTGCTGCTGGTGCGCCGCGACGACCCCTATCATCCGCGCCCCTTCGTGCAACGCGACGCGGTGGCGGGCACGCTGCCCTGCAATGGTGCGTTCGGGTTTGCCCTGACGGTGATTGACGCGTTTCTATCCAGCGGCTGGTTCGCCGCCATTCGCGGCGCCTATCAGGACGAGCCAGGCGGCGGACGCGTGGCGGGCCTGAACCCGGTGGATCCGGGGACCGACCGGCATGGCCTGTCGGCGCAGGGCCCGGTGCGGCTGCGCCTGTCATCGGAGCAGGAAGAGGCGCTGTGCGAACATGGCATCATCCCGCTCTCGCATCTGCATCTGGACACCGACCCGGTGTTCAACATGTTGCCCTCGCTGCATATTCCGAAACGCTATGACCGTCCCATCGCAACTCAGAACGCCCGGCTGGCGGCGATGCTGCACTATGTGCTCTGCACCTCGCGGTTTGCCCATTATCTGAAAGTGATCATGCGGGACGAGATCGGCTCGCTCGCCGACCCCGGTACCATCCAAGCGGATCTGGAGGCGTGGTTGCGCGGCTATTGCCTGGGCAATGACGACGCCGGGAACGAGTTGAAGGCGCAGTATCCGCTGCGTGATGCGGGCGTCGCCGTGACCCCCATCCCCGGTCGCCCCGGCACCTATAACTGCACCATCCGGCTGCAACCTCATTTCCAGCTCGACGATGTCTCGACCAGTTTCCATCTGGTCACCGACAGCTCGGGAACCGCATCTCGTGAAGGACTTGTCGCATGACCCAGACCACGGACGTGATCTCGCGGGCGCTTTCGGACGACGACCTCAACGGCGCCGTTGGCGCGGCTGTCGCCACGGTCAAATCCCGGCCACGCGATTTCGAGGCGCGGATGCTGCTGGCCGAACTGGCGGTTTTGGCGGGCGATCTGGGCCGGGCCGAAACCCAAGCCAAGCTGGCTGGGCAGAACGCGCCGGACAAGGCGCTGGGGCTCGGCGTGTTTCGCCAGCATCTGCGCGGAATCCAGGCGCGCAACGCCTGGTGGGAGGACGGTGCACTGCCGGTCTTTCCCGAAGGACCCTCTGCCCTGAGCAATCTGGCGCTTAAGATGAATGTCGCGCTGCGCTCAGGCGATGGCGACAGCGCGCGCGCCCTGCTACACCAGCTGGACGACGAACGCGGCGCGCAGAATGTCATCTGGGACGGCTTGGCGTTCGACACGTTTCGCGATCTCGATGACCGGCTGCCTCACGCGCTGGAAGTGGTGACGGCGGGCGGCAACTATATGTGGTTGGAGTTCGACACTCTGTCAGAGGTCCGTTTCGAACCGGTCACACGCCCGCTTGATCTGGCCTACCGCCGGGCGCGGGTCACGCTGACCAACGCCTCTGCTGCCGATCTGCGCATTCCGGCGATCTACCCCGCGCCCGAGGGGGCTGCGCAATCGCTGGGCCGGATCACCGACTTTTCCGAAGGACCCGGTGGGCTGATCTTTGGCCATGGCCAGCGTGGTTGGCTGGTCGGGGACGACATGCAAACCTGCGCCACCGCGACCACCCTGCATTTTGAAGAGGGTGACGCCTAGGATGTCCCGCGCCCCAGTCTCCGCGCGGCCGGACCGGCTCGCCCCTTCGCTTCTGGATCGGTTGATCGACACCGATCCAGAGCTGCCGCACGATCCGCCCATCAGCCGGTCCGAAACGCTGAACGGCTTGCGCGAGGCAGTACGGCGCGATCTGGCGATCCTGCTCAACACGCGGTGCCGACCAACCTCGCCGCCGGACGGTCTGCCGGTGCTTGAGGACAGTTTGGTCGGCCTCGGCGTCGAGGATTTCTTTAACGCCAGCCTCGTGACCGATGAACAGCGCCGCCGTTTCGCCGCCCGGATCGAATGGCGCATCGCCCGGTTCGAGCCGCGCCTGGAGGACCTGTCTGTCTCGTTGCTGCCAATGCCACAACAGGACCAGCGGGCTCTGCGACTGCGCATCACCGCGCGGTTTCGCGCCCGTCCCGGCCTGCCGCCGGTCAGCTTCGAAACCCGGCTCGACCCCGCCACCCATGGCTTCACCGTGATCAGCGGGGCTCGTCATGCGTAACCGGTTCCTGGAATATTACAGCGAAGAGCTTGAGGCGCTGCGCGGCCGCGCTGGCCGCTTCGCCGATGCCTTTCCCAAGATCGCCGGGCGGCTGCGCCTGTCACCCGAGACCAGCGATGACCCGCATGTGGAGCGGCTGGTCCAAAGCTTCGCCTATTCCACCGCGCGGCTGCGGCAAAAGCTGGATGACAGCCTGCCCGAGCTGAGCGATGGGCTGCTGGAAACGCTCTACCCGCACTACCTGGCCCCGGTGCCAGCGATGACTGTACTGGCCATCGCCCCGGACCCCGAGGCGGACGCCCAACAGATTTTGCCGCGCGGCACGCAGATCGACAGCGAGCGGGTCGAAGGCGATATCTGCCGCTTCAGCACCACGCAGGACGTGGCGCTGGCCCCGATCCGGATCGAGTCGGTGCGGATGATGAACCGCCCCATCGAGGCCCCTGCGCTGCCGGGCGCAAGCCCGGCGGGCTGTCTGCGGATCACGCTGGTGCCCATGGGCAAGACCCCGATTTCCGAACTGGGCCTCACTCGGTTCCGGTTCTTTGCGGCCGGGTCCGCGCGGCAGGCGCAGACGCTGCATGCGCATCTGATGCAGCATGTGACCCGCGTTGCCGTGGCTGCGCATGGCTCGGATAGTTCGGCGCGGTTCCTGCCATCCTCCGCCCTGAAGCCGGTCGGGTTCACGGTGGATGAGGCGTTGCTGCCCAGCCCCGAGGGCGCGTTCCCCGGCTACCGCTTGCTGACCGAGTTCTTCGCACTACCCGAGAAATTCCTGTTCTTCGATATCGAGACCGGACCGATCAGCCAGACCGACCGGTTGGACCTTTATCTCTATCTCGACAAGGCGCCCGACAGCCTGGAACAGCAGGTGAGCCGCCAATCGTTGCTGCTGGGCGCGACGCCGGTGGTGAATCTGTTCGAGACGCGGGCAGAGCCGGTGGTGCTGGATGGCACCCGCGCCAGCTTCCCACTACTGGCCGACGCGCGGCGAGCCGATACACGGCAGGTGCATTCGATCACGCGGATCACGCTCAGCGATGCGGCGGGCCAGACCATGCCCGCATGGCCCTTTTTCCACCGGATCAGCGATCGCGCGCGCGAGGGTGTCTTCTACCAGATCGACCGCAGCACCCGCACCAGTAACGCGGCGGCGCGACGGGCCTCCATCGCCTTTGTCGACAGCCGGGGCGAGGCGACCGCGCCGGGTGAACTGACCGCCGGGATCGACATTCTCGCCACCAATGGCGCATTGCCCCGCGCGCTGCCTTTCGGGGGCGGACAGCCGCGCCTGCGCTTCGCCTCGCCGGTCGAAGGGGCCGGGGCGATCACTTGTCTGCGCCCGATCAGTCTGCCGGATCGCACCGATCACTCAGGCGATCACCGCTGGCAGCTGATGTCGCACCTGTCGCTGAACCACCTGTCGCTCGAGACCGAGGGCGCGGCGGCGCTCAAGGGCATCCTGCGCCTCTACGATCCCGGCGACAGCCGCGAGACGGCTCAGATGATCGACGCTATTCACGAGGCACGCAGCAAACCCGCCATTGCCCGCCTGTCCGGCGTGGTGGTCAGCGGGGTAGACATCACGCTGACCCTCGATCCCGATCAGATCGAACCAGGTCGCGCGATGCTGTTCAGCAGTGTGATCGACCACTTTCTGGGCGCCTACACCACGCTCAACACCTTCACGCGGATGCGCGTGCGGCTCAAGGATCGTGCCGACACGCTCGCTCAGTTCGCCGCCCGATCCGGGGAGCAGCCGCTGATATGACCGACACGCATCTCTTCGAGCTGTTGAAATCCCATCCCGCTCGGTTCGACGCCGCCACCGCCCTGCGTGTGGCCGAGACCGAGGCGCGACGCAGCGGGCGGCGCGTGGTGACGCGCACCGTCCCCGCCGGGGCGGCGACGCCTCAGGCGATCACCGCCGTGCGGGAGAGCGCCGATTTGATCGAGCTGGAAACGCCGATCATGGGTCTGCTGGGGCCGCTCTCGCCGCTGCCCCCCGCCTATGGCGTTCTGGCGGCGCGCGACCAACGGCGGCGCGCGGGCGGGTTTCTGGCGTTTATCGATATGTTCTCGGACCGGCTGACCTGGCTCTTCGCCGAGGTGACCGAGAAATACAGCCTGCCTCGCCGGTTGCGATGGAGCGCGGCAGGCCACAACAAGATCCTGCTCGCGCTGCGCGCGCTGATCGGTTTCGCCACCCCGGGCCTGCAGCGAGAAACCCCGCTGCCCGGTGACGAGACGCTGCGCTATGCCGGGCTTTATGCGCAACGGACGCGGGGGGCGGTGGGGCTGCGCCAGATCCTCTCGGCCGAGCTCGGGCTGCCGGTCGAAATCGAACAATTCCATCTGCGCTGGCGCGCGTTGCCGCGCTCGGAACAGACCCGGATGAGCGGCGCGGTGGTCATGGACCGCGACGCCACCGCAGGCAGCCGGTTCCCGGACCGCACCGGGCAGATCAGGGTGCGTATCGGACCCGTCCGCTATGGCGATTTCGTAAGCCTCGAAGAAGGCCAACCCCGGCTGGAGCGCATCCGGCGCCTTACCCGGCTCTATGTCGGGCCGGTGATTGATTTCGATTTCCAGATCGTGCTGGACCGTCGCGACATCCCCGAGACGCAGCTCAGCCGCGAGGGGCCAGGCGCACGGCTTGACTGGAACTGCTGGGCGCGCAGCCTGCCAGCCGAGGCAGATAGCGAGGACGCGATTGTCGGTTCCGCCGCGCGGGTGGCGGCATGAAGTTGACCTTTGAACGTATGGATGGGCCCGGCGCGGGTGACCAGCGAATGACCGACGGCGCGACGCCCTTCACCATCGGCACGGGGCCGGGCGTGACCTGGATGCTTCCCGCCGAAGAACAGGCCGAAGCGCGGCTGAGCGTTCGGCGCGCTGGCGGCGGCTTTGTGGCCGAGGCATCGGGCAATGTGTTGATAGAAGGCCATCCCGTACCCGAAGGCCACGAAGTCGCGATCCACCACGGCGCGACGGTGATCCTTGGCGCGCACAAACTGCGCGCCCGGGTAGATCAGTCCCGGGCCAGCGAGGCGGCTGGGGTCACCGATCTTTTTGCCGATCCCGCCACGCCCACGATCAGCGCGATCCTGTCGGATGTAGCTCCCGGCGGCGAGGATGCCTCGGGTCCGTTGCCGGGACGGGGTGGCGAGGAATGGCTGGATGGCCTACTCGGTCAGGCACCCGATCCCGGTCCGCGCAACGCTGGTTGGGACCAGTTGGGAACCTACGGCGCAGGACGTGAGGCAACGGTCGAACTGGAGGACAGCCTGCCATCGCATCCCGATCACGACCCGGTCGCGCGCGTGCTCCTGCCCGATGACTGGAACAGCGAGACCCCTGCACCCGACCGGTTCCAACAGATCGCCGCGCCCCGCGAGGGGCTGAGCCTTGCCGCAACTCAGGCCCGCGCGACGCCCTCTCCCGCCATCGCCACGAAACGTGGTCCCGGCGCCCTGAAACCCCTGCATGATGCGCTCGGGATCTACGAAGGCGAGGTGGACGCCCCCGAGGCGGCGCAGCTGGCCAACGCGGGCGAGGCACTGCGAGTCGCGCTTGACGGGCTGAGCGAGGTCGAGGCGCTGACAAACCGCGTTCTGGGCGATCTGGATGTCGATCCGCCCAGACAGGATATCCCCGCCCGCGCGGCATTCGAACCCGCCATCCTGCTCTCGGATCCGGCGGGCCTGTCGGTCGAGGTTCTGTCGACTTGCCTTGCGCGGATCGTCGCGCGCCAGGCCGCCCTGACCGAGACGCTTGTGGCTGCATTAACGCAAGCGCGCGAAGACCTGGCCCCCGAGACCATCACCCATCACGTCACCGCCACGGGCGGTGTGGCTGCCCGGTTGCGCCCGACGACCGAGGCATGGCGGGAATACCGCGCGCGCTGGTGCTCCGAAGAGGCCGCGCTCAACCCCGAGACGCTGGCGCGCGCGCTGCGCGACGCCCTGATTGATCCGTTGGAAAGGCAGAACAGGTGAAGACCCAGAACCGTGTCGCATGGACTGAAGGCATGTTCCTGAAAGTCCAGCATTTTCAGCAGGCCGACCGCTGGGTCGAGGGCCTTGTGCGCGACCGCACCGCAACGCTGGCCCCCTACCCCTGGGGTCTGCTTGAATTGACGCCCGATAAGGCCGCGCTGGGGATCGGGCGGTTCGGTTTGACTTCGATCCGGGGCACCTTGGCCGACGGCACCCTTTTCTCGGCACCCGATCAATGTGCTCTGCCTGATCCGCTGCCGCTATCCGAGGGCATGACCGATGTGACGGTCTATCTGGCGCTGCCTGCCCAACGGCCCGGCGCGCCCGAGTTCGGCCCCGGCGAGGGCGAGGCCGCACGCGGCGTAAGGCTGAGGCGCGAGGAATTCGATGCCGATGACAACAATACCGACATTTCATATACCGCGCCGATTGCCGTGGGCCGCTTTGCGCTGAGCCTCAAGACGGATGGCGACGATCTGGCCGGGTTCGAGACCCTGCCTATCGCCCGGATCGTCGAAGTGCGCGCGGATCTGAGCGTTGTGCTCGACACCGACATGATCCCGCCAGTGCAGACCATCGCCGCAGCGCCCCGTCTGCTGGGCTTCATGAACGAGTTGCTGGGCCTCCTGCGCCATCGCGCCACGGCCATCGCCCGGCGCGCGGCGGAACCGACGCTACGCGGCTCGGCGGAACTGGGCGATTACCTGATGTTGCAGACGCTCAACCGCGCCAGCCCGCTGGTCGAACATCTGGCCGAACAGGCTGCACAGATTCATCCCGAAAGCGCCTATCGCACGCTACGTTCGTTGGCCGGAGAGCTTGCGACCTTCACCACCGACACCCGGCTGCCCGCCGAACTGCCCGCCTATCGCCATATCGATCCCCGAGCCAGTTTCGAACCGGTGATGGACGAGCTGCGCCGCGCGCTCTCGACCGTGCTGGACCAGAGCGCAGTGCCGATCCCGCTGGAGCAGCGTCGCCATGGGGTGCAAGTGGGCATGATCGCCGATCAGGGCCTCAAGGACGAAGCGGCGCTTGTACTGGCGGTCAAGGCCGACATCCCCGAGGAGCGGCTCCGCCGCCTCTTGCCGAACCAGATCAAGATCGGCCCGGTCGAACGGATCGCCGAACTGGTCAACGTGGCGCTGCCGGGCGTGCAGGTGCGGGCCATGCCCGTGGCACCGCGGCAACTGCCCTTCCGCTCTGGCACGACCTATTTTTCGTTGGAAACCCAAGGGGATGTGTGGCGCGACGTGACCAGCTCGGGCACCATTGCCCTGCATCTATCCTCGGAAGTCCCGGGGCTTGAAATGGAATTGTGGGGGATCAGGCCGTGACCGCCGCATCCAGCCCGCCTGATGGCAAGGACGAACCGCTGATCGTCCTGCCCACACCCGGCAAGAAGCGCGACCCGGTAAGGCCTGCGCCCGAGGCCGAACCGGTTGCCGACCCGATCTCGGTTCCCGACATTCTGGCCGGGTTCCGGCTGGATGGTAGCGACCTGCCCGTGGTGGTCGCCGAGGCGGCACCGCTGCTAAACCTCGCCCACGCATTGCGCAAGCGCGAGTTGACCCCCGATCTGAGCCAGTTACGGCGCGAAACCATCGCCGCAGTCAAGGACTATGAAAAACGGCTGGGCGCTGCAGGTATCGTGCCGTTGCAGGCCCGCGCGGCGCATTACGTGGTCTGCGCCACGCTGGACGACGTGATCCGCAACCGCCCATGGGGCGAAGGCTGGGCGATCGAAGGGCTGGTCTCGACCTTTCATCACGACGTGACCGGCGGAGACAAGGTGTTCGAATTGCTGCGCCGTTTCCAGCAGGAGCCGGGCACCTATCGCGATATCCTGATGCTGATCTATCTCTGCCTGTCGCTGGGTTTCGAGGGACGCACCCGCGTCAGTGCACGCGGCGGGCTCGAGTTGGCGCAGATCCGTGACAACCTCTACCGCGTGCTGCGCCAGCATTTCGACGGGACCGAGCGGGATCTCTCACCCCATTGGCAGGGCGAAGACGCTGCCCATATGCCCCTGCGCCGGGGTCGGATGTTCTGGCTGCTGAGTGGTCTGGCGCTGCTGCTGCTGTCGCTGATCTTCTTGGCGTTCACGCTACTGCTTGGCCGCGCGACCAATGGCACGCTGGACCAGATGGCGACGCTGCCACCCGATGATGTACCCACCCTGTTCATCCCGGTGGCGACCCCTCCGCCCACCCCGCCGCCCGCCGAAGCGCCGCCCTTGAAGGTAGAACCGGTGGTCCCAGAACAGCCGATCGCGCCACCATCACCACCACCGATCGAGGTGTTCATCTCGTTCCTGCAGCCCGAGGTCGAACAGGGCCTCGTCACTCTGCTGCGCGATGGCGACAGCGTGCTGGTGCGGATTGCCAATTCCGGGGCCTTCGGCGTCGGCGCGGCCTGGGTCGAAGAGGATTTCGAGCCGCTCTTCCACCGCATCGGCCAGGCGCTGGCGGCGGAGGATTTCAACGTGACCGTGCTGGGCCATACCGACAACCTGCCGATCCGGGCCGCGCCCTACCCGTCGAACTTTCACCTGTCGACCGCACGGGCAAATGCGGTGCGCGACATTCTGGTGGGCTATGTCCCCTCGGACAGCGTCGATATTCGCGGCGAGGCGGATACCAGACCCATTGCCAGCAATGACACTCCTGAAGGACGTGAGCGTAACCGCCGCACCGAAATCCTCGTGCGGGGTGCGGGCGACCGGGTCGATCCGCAATTCTATGAGCCGCAGGCCAACCCATCGGAGGCAAATCAATGAATCCTCTGGGCATGTGGACAAGTTTCAGGTCGCAGATGGACAGCTATCTGGGCGTCGTCGGGCGGCGCTTTCTGGTGCTGGTCTGGCTGATCGCGATCTGCGTCCTCATCTGGGTCTTCGGTCCGCGCCTCGCCTATGGCGATTTCGCGCCGCTTGCGCCCGCACGCAACCGTCTTATCGCCATCGCAATTGTGCTGGTGCTCGGCGCGATCTGGCAGCTTCTCTCGTGGCGGCGTGCCCGCAAGGCAGATGCACAGCTGGTCGAGGACGCAACCCAGTCGCCTGGGGCGCGTGCCGCAGAGGAGACCCAGGAAGAAATCAACGATCTGCGCGACCGCCTGCGCGAGGCGATGAAGCTGATGCGCAAGGTGGCCCGGCAGCGCGTCGGCTATGTCTATGAATTTCCGTGGTATCTGATGATAGGCGCGCCCGGCGCGGGCAAGACCACCCTGCTGACCAATTCGGGGCTCAAGTTTCCGCTGGGCGACGCGATGGGGGCCGAACCCGTGCAGGGCGTCGGCGGCACCCGCAACTGCAATTGGTGGTTCACCGACCGCGCGATCCTGATCGACACGGCCGGGCGCTATACCACGCAGGACAGCCAGCGCGAACGCGACGCGCAGGGGTTTCTGGGCTTCCTGTCGATGCTGCGCAAACGCCGCCCCGCGCAGCCCATCAATGGCGTAGTTCTGACCCTGTCGCTGACCGACCTGCTGACGCAGGAGCCCGACCAGCGCCTGCGCGAAGTGCGCGCGATCCGTCAGCGTCTCGCCGAAATCGAAGATACGCTCAAGGCCCGCGTGCCGGTTTATATCGTGCTGACCAAAGCCGACCGGCTGAACGGATTCGCCACGTTCTTCGAGGATCTGGGCGGCCAGTCGCGCGAGCAGGTCTGGGGCATGACCTTCGATTTCGAGAAGGCCGAACGGGACGGCGACCTGCCCGAGATGTTCAGCCATGAGTACTCCGCTTTGCAGGACCGGCTGAACGGGCTGCTGCTGGAACGACTGCAACAGGAGACCGATATCGACCGGCGCGGCGCGATCTTCCGGTTTCCAGCCCAGATCGCCGCGTTGCATGACAGCCTGCGCGAGATTGTCGAGGAACTGGCCTCGGGCACTGCAACCGTCTCAGCCCCGCTGATCCGGGGCCTCTATTTCGCGTCAGCTACACAGGACGCCGAGGCGCGGCGCATTCCCGGCGCGCCCGCGCGTGCGATGAACCGCAGTTACTTCGTGTCGCGGCTGTTCTCGGATGTGATCCTGGGCGAGGCCGCGCTGATCGCCCGCGACCGGCGTGTCAGCCAGCGCCGCAAGATTGTCATCGCAGCCGGTTATGCGCTACTGGCGCTGGTCGTGCTGGGCCTCTCGATCTCGTGGACCAGCAGCTATCTGGTGAACCACCGGGCGCTGGTGCGCGCAGATGATACGCTGGCCCGCTATGCCACCCGCGCCCGCAACATCCCCACGCAGGACGTACGGGACCGCGATTTCCTGCGGGTCCTGCCGGCGCTCAACACGCTGGAAACCACGCCCGCCGTCTTCGATGCCGAGGCCGAACAGGTGCCGCTCTATCTGCTGGGCTTCGGGCTTGGGCAGGAGCGGCGCATCAACGCGCGCTATCAGGACCTTTATGCCGCCGCGCTGGGCACCTATCTGCAACCCCGCTACATGGTGGCGCTTCAGGACAGGCTCAAATCCGACGATCTGACCGAGGCCGAGGCGTTCGAGACGCTCAAGCACTACCTGTCGCTTGCCGGTTACGGTCCGGTGGATGCCGATGCGCTGCTGGCCCAAGCCGAGGATGTCTTTGCCACGCTTTATCCCGGACCGGGCCGCGCGCCCACTCGCGTCACCCTGCATCGCCATCTTGAGGCGATGCTGCAACGCGGAGACCTTCCGGTGTTGGAAATCGACACCGATCTGGTGGCCAAGACCCGCGAGACGATCGCCAACCGCTCGCCCGCACAACGCACGCTCGATCTGCTGGCGACGCGCACTGAAACCCGCGCCCTACCCGGCTGGAGCGTCGCCGGTGCCGTGGGCCCCGCGGCCTCGGATGCGTTCGAGCGCATGTCGGGTACAGCGCTGACCGAGCCGATCCCCGGGCTTTACACAAGCGCGGGATATCAGGGCGTCCTGCTGCCGCAGGTCGGGACCATGGCCGAGATCGCCGCGCAGGAGGATTGGGTGCGCGGCGCGGGCGGGTCCAGGCCCGACGATGTCAGCGAGATCGCCCGCAATGCGGTCGAGCTGTATTGGACACAGTTCAGCGATATGTGGCGTGACACCGTGAGCGATATCCGCATCCGCGCAGTCGCATCGCTGGGCGACGGGGCCGACCTGCTGCTGCTGCTGTCATCAGAAGCCGATCCGCTGCAACGCCTGGCAACCGACATTGTCGACCGGACCGATCTGATCGGTCCGCTCTCCGTTGCGCCCGAGGGGTTCGACGCCTCGGCGCTGTCTTTCGATCCAGCTGCGGCGCCCGATCTCTTCGGCCCACTGCGGCGGGCGCTGGCAAGCGAGGCTGACGCAGGAGAGGAGACGGCTGAAGGTTTCGCGGCGCTCACTCCGCAATTCGACGGCATCTATCAGCAGCTCAACCGGGTCAATGCGAGCGATGCGCGCGCGGCTGAGGTCTTTGCTGCGGAAAGCCAGCTCAACGAGGGTATTCAAGAGCTTGTGGCCTCGGCCCGCGCTCTGCCGGGACCGGCGGATGCATGGTTAACCGGTCTGGCCGGGTCGCTGGCGGCCAGCACGGTCGAACGCGCGCGCGACGAATTGTCTGCAATCTGGGCCGCTGGTCCCGCCCAGCAATGCCTGCGCGCGGTCGCGGGGCGCTACCCGTTCGACCGGCAGCAATCGCGCGAGGTGACCCTTGATGATTTCACGCGCATCTTTGGCCCCGACGGCGTCTTCGACAGCTTCTTTGCCGCCAATCTCGACCCGTTCGTTGATCGCTCCACCAACCCGTGGAGTTGGAAGGGCGGTCTGGGGACAGCAGGCGACAGCTCCGAAGCTCTGGCTCAGTTCCAGCGCGCCGCCCAGATCCGCACTGCGTTTTTCCCGGCAGGCGCCACCCATCCCGAAGTGGGCGTAGATTTCGACCTGATCGGCAGCAGCGGCGACCCGTCCACGGTGCAGGTAGGCCTTGGCGGCGAGATATCGGTCTATGGCTTCGCCAACGCGCCGCGTCGTCCGCTGATATGGCCGGGCCAGAACCCGGGCCGCGCCTTCCTCCGTGCCCTGCCAAGCGCACGCAGCAACGATTTGGTGATCAACAGCGACTGGAGCGCCTTCCGGCTGATCGACCGCGCACAGCGGATCACGCCGGTCTCGCGCAACGAGTTCGACGCCGCCTTTCAGGTCGCGGGCTACGGGCTGCGGTTCCGGATCACGGCGGATAGCGTCAACAACCCGTTCGAGCTTGAGGCGATGTCCGCCTTTTCCTGCCCCCGGACCCTGATGGAGTAGATGCGGACCATGTCATCCCGGACCCGCCCGCAGGTCGAACTGCGCACCGGCTATTTCGGCAAATTGCCTACGCAGGGCGACTTTGTCTCGCACGGGCTGTCCCGCGGAATGATCAACGCGCTGGACGACTGGCTGCGCCAATGCGTGCGCGAAAGCCAGCGCGCACTGGGGCGCGACTGGCTTGACAGCTTCCTCGTCGCCCCCGCCTGGAACGGGCTGGTGGGCGGCGGTGTGCTTAGCCCCGATCCGGTCATGCTGGTGATGATCCCCAGCGTGGACCGGGTGGGCCGGTACTTTCCTCTGGTGATCGCGACACCATTGCCCGGACATGCTGGCCGCCTGGATCATCTGATCCAGGACATGTCCGCCTGGTTCGAATGGGCCGAGGCGCGCGCGCATTCCGTGCTGGAGGCCGGGTTCAATCGCTCCGGCCTGGATCACGATCTGGCCGCGATGCAGTTTCTGTTCACACCGGTTACGCGCGCGGCGACAAACAATGGGGCGAACCAGAGTCTCTGGTGGACGCGCGGAGGCGCGGTTCTCAGGACCGACGGCTTGCCGGACCCCGCCTCGTTTCACCAACAGCTTCTGCGTCAGCCCCTCTCCGGGGCCGACGAGCCCGCACCCACACCCGAGGCCCCGGCGACACCGCAGCGGGTGCTGCTCAGCGCCGAAAGCGGCGGCGCGGCTGTTAAAGCGGCACGCAAGGCCACACTGACCGACGCCGTTGCAATCAGCCCCGATGGGCAGGCCATGAGCCTGCTCAGCGGTATCGGACATGTGCCGGGTCTGAACGATGCGGTGAAAGACGCCGCCGCAACCCTTGCGACGATCGAAAACCCGTTTTCGATGAACGATCTCATCGCCGAGGCCAAGGGCAAGCTGGGGACGGTCAACACCAAGCTGCGCGCGCGCGGCCTGCCGACCGGAAGGGTCTTCGCCGCATCAGCGGGTGTGCTGCTGATCCAGGGCGGGCGCTATGCCCTGTTTTGGAGCGGAAATGTGCGCGCCTACATGATGCGCGACGGGCGGTTCACCCAGCTGACGCGCGATCATGTTGACCGGATGATACCAACCATGATCAACCGCGCCCTTGGCGCCGAGATGCGCCCGAATGTCGAAACCACCGCCGGTGAGGCGATGGCCGGAGACCGGTTCCTGCTCTGCTCGGGTGGGGTGCACGCAGTCCTGTCCGAGCATGACATGTCCCGGGTTCTCGGCTCTGCCGCCACAGCGCAGCGGGCAGCCGACCACCTAGCACAGGACGCGATCATCGCCGGGGCCGCAATGGATGCCGCCGCTGTGACCGTGATTTTAAAGGCCAGGCTCCCCGCAGAGGGCACGCTGGCAAACGAACTGAAAGGCAAAGAAGAATGAAACGACAATCCCTGGCCGTCCTGATGGCACTGGCACTTGCGGCCTGCGCCCCGTCAGACGGCCCGAAGACTCAGACTGTGCTGTCAAAATCCCGCAAGGCGGACGTGCCGATCCTGCAGATTAATGATGAGGTCGTGGCCAAACTGGGCGATCGTCAGCTCGGGGGCGATCTGAGTACGTTGGGGCGCCAAAACCACTTGCCTGGCGTCATCAAGCCCGGCGACACGATCAGCGTGACGCTGTTTGACACCGGTGAATCCGGCATGTTCAACGCCGCCGAAAGCGGCGCCGTGACATTGGGGGAGTTCCCGGTTTCCAGCACCGGCGCGGTGAACCTGCCCTTCGTGGGCACGGTGCAGATCGGCGGGCGTTCCACCGCCGGGGCACAGAACCTGATCACCCAGACACTGCGCGAAAACGCCATCAATCCGTCCACGACCGTATCGATTTCGCGCAAAGCGACCGACAACTATACCGTGCAGGGCGCCGTCGGTGCGGCGGGCGTATACGGTTTGACGCCCGGCGGCGAGAGCGTGCTGGACGGGATCGCCACAGCTGGCGGCGCCCGAACCGCGCCAGACCAGACCGTCGTCACCCTGCTGCGCGGCAGCCATCAGGCCAGCCAACGGCTCGACGAGTTGATCGCCAACCCGCGTTCTGATATTCCCCTGCTGCCCAACGATACGGTGGTTGTCGGTCTGGGCGATGCCAGCTATTTCGCCGAGGGTGCCTTGTTGAACACCGGCGAGTTCCCGTTTGCGGAAGGGGCCGTCACCCTGGCCAAGGCAGTCGCCAAGGCAGGCGGTTTGCAGGCCTCCCGCGCCAATCCGCGGTCGGTCTTCGTAATGCGGCGCATGAAGCCGGGCGAGTCCTTCATGCTGCGCGATTGGCAAGGCAATCAGCGGGTCGTGACCGGCGATGTAATCTTTCGCGCCGACTACAAGGACCCTCAGCAGATCTTGAACGCCTCGAAATTTCAGATGCGAGACGGAGACGTACTCTATGTCGGCAATGCCCCGCTGGCGAATTTCTCGAAATACTTCCAGATATTCAACAGCCCACCCGAAGTGCCCGCTCCGCAGGCACCTCTGGTACTGGAGTAAATCTGCGACGGACTGGCGCCAGCCCACAGCTATGTTGCCCTAGCTGGACTTTCATTGCGGTCGTGTTCGCCATGACGCTCCAGTTTTCTAGCGCAAATGCCATCGTCATCGGCACTGTGGTTCTGCGGCGTGGCAACCTATGCCCTTCTGCTGAATGTCCCTGCTCGAACCTAAAGTTCCGAGCCTTTAACCTGATCCATATCCAGCCTCACAGAAGTAATTCCAACATTCCCGCGATGTGAACAGATTGCAGATTTCGGCGAGTGCATCGAACATCTGGTCGAATGTCCTAGCCCCGATCCTTCGCAAATGCGCCTTCAGCTTCGAGAAGGCCATTTCGATCGGGTTTAGGTCAGGCGAATATGGCGGC